>CAYUEE010000105.1:0-15690 GCA_964443615.1 uncultured bacterium
CCACCCCCTAACCCCTTCGGGGTATAGGCGGAGCACTGCGGCGGATTCTGGTAGTCAGAACTTACAGGATCCTGAGCTGGCCTGCTAAGGATCCTGTTATCTCCCACTCACAAACGGAGGAGGAGTAGCAGCTCTACCAAAACGAAGTCCTGAAGGCGTTAGAGCGTTCTACTCTTGCAGAGATTACACGCTGCTATTAGATGAAAGTCTTGCGATGACAATCCCGAGTATCCCGGTGCGACTGGCCGCTAACATTACCTACGTAACTTGATCTCAGTGACTTGATCTCATTAGTTGTGACTAAACGATGTGATCCTGATGTGGTTAAGCTGCTGATTACCCAACTCGGCAGCCTCTGTAGTAGCGCACAGGTCGACTAGGTGAGGGTTTCGGAGTTTCTGTTACTTGAGGCTCTCGACCAGATTGAGTGGGCTCGGCTGGGATTGTTGAGGAAGATGAGCCAGAGTCCACCGGAGCTGAGCTGACAGGGGTCAGTTGACCTTTAAGCTGATCTTGAATTGATTCAATGGCCTCATTCATTTGGCGGGCACTGAATAGGTCAAACCACTGCAAGCTACGGAAAAGACGGATAAAGGTAGAAATGACCTGATACGGATCCGGAGGCAGATAGGGGATAACGTCAAGAGCACCTTGCTTAATTAGCAGCGACCGAAGGTCTTCATTCATCTCTGGTTGGGTGAACAGGAGCGATATCCCAGGGAGCTGGCGCTGAAGCACCTGGCAGAAGGAATACGGATCCGTATCCAGCGCGGAGAGATCAAGCACTAACAGCTGAGGCTGCTCGACCTTGGCATATTCGCCAATCCAATCGATGTCTGCAACTCGGCATACCACTGTCACACCCTGGGAGCGCAAAGATGTCTCCCAAAGTTGCTGCTGAACTGGATTAGGCTGACAAACTAGTGCAGTGACCATCACGTAAGTGTCTCAGGGAAAAACAGGCCTTTAACGGTAGATTAACATTTGTGGCGTGATTGACTGTATATGGAAGTACGGAACACTAACTTCATAGTTTGAAGATCAAACAAAGTGAATATACTCATGGTTACAATTCCTGAATAATTCCTGAAAATAAGGGATAGGGAATCAGTGGTTTTACAGAGGATGAGCTGGACTCTCAGAGGAGTGATGTTTAGATAGGCTTGCCTAGGTAAAGCTAGGGTGTTATTTCACTCTTTAAAGGGACCACTGTGAGGGCGGGGGTTGGTCGTGGAATTGAAGTGTGTCTAGGGAGCGATGAAGTGGGCTACCGCTTGTTGGAATAGCTCCGGCTGATCCCAGGGCACTCGGTGAGCAGCTTGGGAGATAATTTGATGCGTCACAATAGGACACTGATGAGCTAGTTGTTGACCAATGTTAGTGTACTTAGGATCCTGTTCTCCAGACAGATAGAGAATCGGTGGTGTCTGCAGCTGCTGTAATCGCGGTCGGAGATCCGCCTGATGACCTTTTGAAAAAGCTTCGAAGAGGTGGGCAATGGATCCTTTTGAAAACTCGTGTTCATCTCGCCGTTGCGGATGAGAGTGACCTCCAAATATCGGCATGGCATCCCAATCCCGCCAGACCGTTTCCCCAGGATCCGTGAGAAATCGTTGTGCCCAGATTCGATCCTTCTGTAATTGTTGAACTCTGGCAGATTTGCTAGTTAGGCCCGGATCGGCGCTTATGATAATGGAGCCTTGCCATAGAGTGGGATCCTGAAGGATAGCGTGAAGTGCAAGACGGCCTCCCATGGAATACCCCATGAGGACGGAGGGGCGGGACGAGGATTGTGCCACTTTTCGGCAAAACGTTTCTGCCCATGGCCATAACCCATCTGTTTCTGTTAACCACAGATTTTCAAGCCGAAGCTGCCACGGATCCCAAGCCCGCCTCCAGGGATGCCAGACCGAGGGGTGCTGCAGATTGCCGTGAAGACACCAGAGATCCATGACTGCAGGTCCTATCGTATTTGGGTATTACAGAAGATGGGTGACGATCCACCAGCTGAAGCAGGCCAGGATCCCGGTAATGATGTAGAAAGTACTGACGACTCGAATTTCAGACCAGCCCCCGAGTTCTAAATGGTGGTGGAGAGGTGACATCCGCAAGATGCGTTGGCCTTCACCTGTACGGCGTTTGGTGTATTTGAAGTAGCTGACTTGCAGGATGACAGAGAGGGCTTCAACAATCAAGATCAACCCCATAACGGCCAAGGCCCATAGACAATTACCCAATAGGGCCACCGCCGCTAATGCACCCCCCAAGGCTAAGGATCCTGTATCCCCCATAAAAACCCGAGCCGGATTGCGGTTTTGAGCTAAGAAGCCGAGACAACTGCCACTGAGGGCGAATCCAAACACTGCTAGGGCCGGATCCGTTGGGGCCACAATTGCCGCTAGTCCAGCCAGGATCAGCGCGACCACCCCACCCGCCAGACCATCCATACCATCGGTTAAGTTAACTGCATTATTCGTTCCCACTAGTACAAATCCAGCCAGAGGCCAGAATCCCCAGCTGATCGGCAGGAGGCCAAATCCCGGAATGACCACACTCCAGTCAACACCTGACCAGGCCAACCATCCACAGAACGCTGCGGTAATAAAGATTTGCAGGAGTAATTTTTGCTGAGGGGACAGGCCCTTGTTGGATTGCTCTCGGATCACGTGCCAATCATCCAGCCAGCCCACAAATCCGTAGGCAAGCGTCAGGACACTGGCGGCGATAACGGTCGGATCCCATCCTGTGACAACCAGAGCCAAGGCGACCCCAACGGGAATAAAGTAGATTCCACCCATTGTTGGTGTGCCCGCTTTGCTGAGATGGGATTGAGGACCCTCTGCACGGATGATCTGACCCGCTTTCAGTTGGCGCAGCAACGGCACAGATCCGAAGCCCACTAAAGCCGTTAGACCGGCACTAATCCAGAACACTTTGAGGGCAGAGAGCTGTAGGTAGCCAATGGCGGTCGTGAGGACGATGGCCAGGATCCCGGACAGGAGCAACCCTTGGGATACGAGAGGTTGATGCGTTTCATCGGGGGTAGGGGTTTGATTATCCAGGACCTGTTCAGACATAGGAGTAGGTAGTCGCAACATCCAGGCACTACTCTACCCGCAGATGTCAAGGTGTGTCCTGAGGGAGAGCTTGGGGACCGTCAACTTATTCTATTCAACGCAGTAGATTCTATTCAACAGCGATGGGGACTGGAGCCTTATTTCTGTTCACATGACTGTTCCCCTAGAGACAGGATCCGTCTGGGCCAAGCTGACCGTCTGTGAGAATCTTGCGTTTGATGCTTAGGTGAGATATTCCTAGCTGTGGAGTCACTGACCGAGATAACGATTAGCTCTTAGAATCACTCACTTTGAAATCACTCACTTTGAAATCACTCACTAGGGATCAGAAGCAATGAATCGAAACCAACATGTCACTGCTGTGATTACCCATCGGGTGCGACCGGGTCATGAGTCTAGCTATGAAACCTGGATGAAAGGGATCTCGGCGGCGGCTCGTGAGTTTGAAGGGTATTTGGGGGTTAGCGTTCTCAGACCCCAGCCGGGAGAGATCTCAGACTATGTGATTGTCTCTCAGTTTGATTCCTGCGTGCATTTGAATGCTTGGTTTCATTCTGATATCCGTAAGGACTGGATTGAGAAAGTTCAGCCCCTGATTCAGGAACGAGAATCCATTCAAATTTTGACAGGGCTAGAAGCCTGGTTTCAATTACCTCGACAACCTCTGCCTGCACCCCCCAAGCGTTACAAGCAAGCTCTTTTAGTGTGGACTGGTGTTATGGCTGTGGGTCTGTTGGTCGGTCCCTGGCTGAGTCCTTTGCTAATCGATCTACCTTGGATCCTGAGAATTGCGATTAATGCTGCCATCACAGTTTCGCTCCTAACTTACGTAATTATGCCTCGCCTGACTCGTGTGTTCATGAGCTGGTTGGTGCGTTAGTGCTGAATCGTATTTTCTGACCCGTGCTACCCATTGATGGCTCCGAGCTGCACAAAGGATCCTGAGTGCTGCACATTGATCGCTCCGAGCAGCAGAGACTTCCCCGAGTGCTACAGATTGATTTGATGGCCCAACCATTAGAGAGGATTCCGTGTGATGCAGATGGATTGTCGGTAGCGCAGAGTCAATTTTGGGAAATGCGGAATTGTTTTGGAACGGTACAAAGCTCTCTTGGCCTCAGGTGGAACACTTCAGGGTGGTGTTTGGGTTGCCTAAGGGTAATGGCGTGTCTCTTGCTACATCAATGGCAGAGCCAGGATCCTATACTGCGTGATTGATTTACGTTTGTCGAGTTTTTGTGTTCATGGCTACATCATTGCTTCGCTTTCTCGGATCCATTCAGCTAGCGGTTCCCCTCCTGGCTATTATCACAGCGATTTTGATTGGGGCCACTCTGTACGAAGCTGAGGTGGGATCCTTAGTGGTCCAAACCGAGATTTACAAAAGTGTGTGGTTCGGCGGATTAATGGCGCTGTTAGCGTTGAACCTGGGAGTATCGGCGATCTCGCGGTACCCGTGGAAAGGACCTCGTAAGGTGGGGTTTGCTGTCACGCATTTGGGCTTGATCCTGTTGATTGCGGGATCGGCAGCGGTGATCCATTTGGGTGTGGAGGGGATGCTCCTGGTGCGGACAGATGCGGGGGCGACGGCAACCATACGCCTAGAGGGTGACAGCCTAGATGTGGTGCAGCCCGATGGATCCTATCGTCAAACTAAACTGGCTATTAAAGCCGATGGATCCGTGCGGCCCCGCAAACTGGGGGAGGTGGAAGTATTGGGCTACAGCGACCATAGTCTTGCCACCGTGGAGTTTCAAGCTGGAGCGGTTGAGGTGAATAATCCAGCCGTGTTAGTGGAGCTGAGCAGTCAGCGAATGGGGCAGACGGTGGCGCAATGGTTAGCCGCAAGTCCCTTAGAGTATCAATCCGTTCAATTGGGACCCGCACAACTCTCGTTAGTTCAAGCTGAGTCATCCGAGCAGCTGGCAGAGTCCCTCAATCCAGCCATGGATCCTGAGGATGCAGGGAACCTCCTCCAAATTATTGCAGGTCCAGGGGACGAGCTTCACTACGTCACTCACTCCAGTCAAGGGTGGCAGTCCGGATCCTTAGCAGTGATGGATCGGATCCAACCGGGGTGGGCTGATTTTGAAATTGCGATCACTGAGTTTCTACCCCACAGTCAGATTAGACGGCAGGTGATCCCCACGGCACCTGGATCCTCAATGGATGCCCCTGCGCTACATCTCCAGCTTCCGGATGGTCAGGAGGAATGGGTTGCCTGGGGAAGTCCGACCCCATTGCAGTCGGCGGAAGGAGAGTATCTGGTCGCGTTCAGTCCCCAATTACTCGATTTACCCTTTGCGGTTGCGTTGAACGATTTCATTGTGGAACGGAATGAAGGATCCGAATCTGTTGCCATGTGGACCAGTCGCATTCAAATTCAAGATTGGCTCCATCAACAGGTGGAACAGCGAGATGTGTGGATGAACCATCCGACCTGGTATCGAGGCTGGAAACTGGCACAGGCCTCCTGGAATCCGGGTGACTTAAGTCAATCTACTTTGCAAGTTAAACGGGAGCCCCTTTGGGTAACGGCTCTAACGTGGGCCGGAGCTCTAGCCCTCATCAGCGGCATTGGCATTATGTTCTACGGATCCTCAGTGCTCAAATCCCTCAAACGGATCCAGTCCTCACTAGATGGGGAGACAGATCCGGAAGAGGTAGCAACCGCTCAACCGATGTCATCAGCTCAATAGGATCCTTGATTGTTGTTCACGTCTGACCAACCGAGACATTGAATTATGAAACTGGCAAAACTCCTCATCGGCCTTGTCCTTGGACTCCTGATTATGGTGATTCCGATGACCCAACTCCAGGCCACCAGTCCCCTCGATGGTTTCAAAACCCTGGCCGTTCAGCTAGAGGGACGCAAAAAGCCCCTGGACACTGTGGCTCGTGAAACGGTGATTCAAATCCACGGATCCGACCATTACCGATTATCGGACGGCACAACTCTCTCCCCGATGGAAACCTATCTGGACCTGTGGTTCAACCGCCGCGATTGGAATGAAGAACCCATCATCCTGGTGAGTTACCGGCCCTTGAAAGCAGCGATGGGAGTGGATGAAGATCAAAAATACTTCACCTTCAGAGCGTTGATGCAGTCAGACCTCGGCACCATCGCTAAGGCAACCCACCGTAAACAAAATGCGGATCAGGACCTTAATCGTCTCGACCAAGAAGCCCTCAAGGTTGAAGATCGCCTCGCCTTGATGCTGGCCACCGTCGCTCGTCAGGATCTCCCCATCATTCCCCACCCCACCGATATCAAAGGAGCCTGGACCGGGATCCCCTCGGCCACCTCCTTTTATCCCCCCGAACAGGTTGCTGATCTAGCCGCTCAATTTGAAATGCTGCAGCGATCCTATCTGCTAGGGCCTTCCCATTGGGAGTGGATCGGATCCTTAGTGGACGAGTTTCATCAGTCTGTTGCCGCCTTGAGTCCTGATATTTACCCAGCAGCGGCCACACTACAGCAAGAGGTGACCTTCTCTGAATGGCATCCGTTTGGATGGGCCTGGATCCTATATGCGGTCGCATTCCTCAGTTTATTGGCGATCATAGGTCTGCAGACGTCGGAGTGGTACTGGGGATCCTTGGGGATCTTTGTCGCTGGGATCCTGGTGCACGGATACGGCTTCTGGACTCGGATGCAGATTGCAGACCGTCCTCCGGTTACGAACATGTATGAATCAGTGATTTGGGTCAGTTTCGGTGTTGCGGGGGTCGCTTTACTCTTCGAGTTGATTCAAAACGCTCGGTACTACCTCTTAGCAGCCGCTCCCATTTCAATTGTGTTGTTGATCCTCGCCGATCAGTTACCTGCTGTTTTAGATGCCAGCATTCAACCTCTCGTCCCCGTCCTGCGAGATAACTTTTGGCTGAGTGTTCATGTCCCTACAATTACCTTGAGTTATGCCTGTTTTGCCTTAGCCATGGGGCTAGGTCATATTCTGCTCGGCCATTATCTGTTCAAACCTGACGCCCAAGAGCGGATCCGGATCCTGAATCGATTGAATTACGGCGTTTTGCAATTGGGGGTGCTGCTGCTGACCACAGGGATCGTCTTGGGAGGCATCTGGGCGCATTTCTCGTGGGGACGGTTTTGGGGCTGGGATCCGAAAGAAACCTGGGCCGCGATTGCCTTACTCTGCTACGTGTTTCCGTTACATGGCCGCTTAGTGGGATGGGTGTCGCCGTTTGGATTGGCGGTGGTCAGTGTGGTGAGTTTCAATGCAGTGTTGATGGCCTGGTATGGTGTCAACTTCGTGTTGGGTAAAGGGTTGCACAGTTACGGCTTCGGAGTTGGGGGCAATGAGTGGGTCGCAGCAGGGGTTGCACTTGACTTGTTGCTTGTGGGCGCGAGTACCGTGAGCTTTTTGAAAAGAACGGAGGTCACACCGACTGAAACAGTGGTATCCTGATGTTCAATTATGGCAGGATCCCGGCAAGGATCCCGTTCATTAGGGGCAGTTAGGATCCTGAACTATGTCAGCTCCACCGCCGACGATTCAAATTGCTGCCAACGCGCCGGGTTGGGGACACTGGACTCGGGTGCTAGCTTTGGTCACCTATTTGCCACAGTTTCACATCAAGCTCTACCACAGGATGGGTAAGGTTCTCATCCCGCAGTGGATCCGTAATGTAGAGGTGGTTGCAACTCTCGAAACTGGGATTCCTCTGATCTGTGAATACGGCTGGGAAGCTTGCCGTCCCTATCAACCCTCAGACTTCCCCCACAGTTTGTGTGTGCGCAAGATCAGTCGACAACGTCCGGATGAGGCCGGGTATGATCGGATCCTGACGATTTCAGATTTAGATCAAATCGGTGATTTTCCGCCCACGGTGTTAGAAACCCCAGCCCTAACCCAACCGTTTGATAGCCACATCATCGTGGCGAGTGAAACCCGTAATCATGCATTTTTGAAAGAAAAGTATCCCACCTACAGTCAAAAGATCGTCTACCCGATCACAACTATGCGTCGGAGTATTCAACACTTGGTGGGCATTGGCAGCTACAACTTATTTTGGGAATGTGTTTATTATCAGATTCCCTGCACCTTCTACCCCTCCACCTGGAAAAATGACTCGAATTGGCGTTTAGCTCACTTGGGCGATCGTCCCCTACCGGATCCGTTTGTGAATGGGGCCCCCGAGGTTGCTAAGGCAATGGCCGAGTGGTGGCTGAGTCTCTGGGATGGCTGAGTCTTCAGGAGAAAAAATACGGGAGAAAAAGCGCAGAAGAACAGTAGAAGGGACGCCTTGCCCAGGGCTCGAACCTGGAACCTACGACTTAGAAGGTCGGTGCTCTATCCATTGAGCTAGCAAGGCTGGCCGTCGGTGCCCGTTCGACTTACCGATTATAAACATGCTTTCCCATTTCAGTCACTGGCGTCTGGTCACAATAGGAATCTGGACGGATCCTTAGTAATCCACACCCCGCTTCAAATCCGCCCCTTGATCGGCATAGTGCTTATGGCAGACCATTTCAGAGTGAACCCCCGCTAGTTCAAAATAGGGCAGGGGAGCGTGACATCGACCAGTGATGATGACTTCAGTATCTCGGGGCTTACGCAGCAGGGTTTCAATAATCGGATCCACATCTAACAATTCCAGATCCACTGTGGGGTTCAGCTCGTCCATGATGATGGTTTTGTAGAGACCGGAGGCAATGGCCGCCCGAGCTAATTCCCAGCCGCGTTCAGCTTCAACGTAATCAAGCTCCTGCTGCTTTCCCCGCCAGACAATAGCATCCCGGCCACATCGTTGATGATCCACCAAGTCTGGATAGCTCTGCTTAAGGGCTTTAATGGCGGAATCTTCGGTGTAGCCCGTCCCCCCTTTGAGCCACTGCATGATGAGGACACGGTGAGAAAGATCTTTGCTAATGCCGCGACCAATAGCCTGTAGAGCACGACCTAAGGCACTCGTCGATTTTCCTTTCCCGGCTCCGGTATAAATTTCAATGCCTGTAGAGGCTGGGGCAGGCTGAGCGGATTGGCGCAGGCTCCGCATTTCGGAGTGCAGATCAGCCGTCGCCAAGATCTCAGGGGGTGTCCCCCGCCCCGTGATGATGATTTCCATGTCCTCCGGTTTCTGCCGCAGGGCTCGGGTCACTTCTTCAACAGGCAGGAGACCCAGATCCAAGACAGGGTTTAATTCATCTAAAACGACGACGGAGTAGAACCCAGATGCAATGGCTCCTTTGGCGACATCCCACCCTCGCTGCGCCTCTTGCCGGTCAAATTTAGTGGTGTCATCTGGGCCAAAATACTCCCCGCGCCCTGTGCGAAGTTGATCAATAAGGTGGGGGAATCCCTGTTGGAGGGCTGCAATCGCCGCATCTTCAGCATACTGACGTCCAGGACCTTTCAGGAATCGCACCAGTAGGACGCGACTCGTTGTCTCATTCTCGATTCCTAGCCCAATAGACCGGAGAACCACGCCTAGAGCCGCCTGTGATTTTCCTTTCCCTTCCCCGTCGTAGACATGGATCTGGCCCCGGCGACGGTTTTGGCGCTGAGCGGTCATGATACCTATATCAGCCATAG
Organism: uncultured bacterium; assembly: GCA_964443615.1. Lineage (GTDB taxonomy): Bacteria > Cyanobacteriota > Cyanobacteriia > Thermostichales > Thermostichaceae > CAYSWV01. The sequence goes on from CAYUEE010000105.1 coordinate 9,632, forward strand.
TTCCACCTATGCAAGGTTAAGCAGTCTGAGCCATCAGCCCTTCCGCTATCAATCTTACGGCCTGTTTAGCGATTGGATCCTGATTTCGAGAATACTAGACCGCCTGGGTTAGTGATCCAAAGTATCCTTAGTCCTTTTGCTGCAAAAGGCCAAAGTTGGCTCTGATGTGATCATGGAGATGGGTTGAGTTGGTATCAACAGCTTGGGTTTAAAGGTGGAGTGTCGAAGAGTGGCTGGTTTCCTGAAGAGCATGGAGACGGCTGTAAAGTCCTGGCTGACGCAACAGCTCGGTATGGGTCCCAATTTCAATAATCCGACCCTGATCAAGCACCACAATTTGATCAGCCTCTCGCACTGTACTTAATCGGTGAGCAATAATAATTGTCACTCGTGTGCCCAGGATCCCCTGCATCGCCAACTGAATGGCGCGTTCCGACTCGTAATCCAAGCTTGACGTGGCTTCATCGAATATAAGGATATCTGGATCCGTGACTAATGCCCTTGCAATCCCTAATCGCTGCCGCTGTCCGCCGGATAGACGGATCCCGCGTTCACCCACAACCGTCTGGTATCGCTCAGGTAGGTTCTCAACAAAATCGTCTACACGTGCAATCCGACAGGCTTCACGAACATGCTCAAAACTGGCGTAAGGTGCCCCATAGATCAGATTATTGAAAATAGTACCGTTGAACATGTCAACGTCTTGGTGCACAATCGCTAACCGTCGCCGATACTCCGCAATATTGAAGTCCTGAATCGGTCGTCCATTCAGCAGGATCCGTCCCGACGTAGGTTCAAAGTACCGAAATAGAAGCTTGACGAAGGTGGACTTGCCAGATCCAGACCGACCCACAATGGCTACCGTCTGACGAGGATGAATGATGAGATTGAAGTCTTTTAATACAGGTTGATCGGGAATGTAGCCGAAGGTGAGATCCTGACAGTCTAGACGAGTGTCGGTTGACCGGATTCGGTGTAATTTCTTAGGATCCTGACGTTTGAACTCCAGCTCAGCGGCATCTGACCCTGGCGGAAGATTTAAGAATTCATTGAGGCGAGCCATGGCCGCAAAGCGGCGAGCAAAATATTCTGCAAAGGTTCCAATTGGAGTCACCTCAGCAAAAGCCATAGCAGCCACGGTTTGAACCATTACGAATTGACCCAAAGAAATAAAATCACGGAGAGTAGCTACTAAGGCAAATAGCAGAATAATAAAGGTACAGGATTGCACTACCGTCGTCCGCAGCACATTCAACTTGACGTAGCTCCGATGGATCCGAAAGTTAATCACCATAAACTCACGTTCCAATCGGCGGCCCTGTCGTTGCAACTCCTGATCTTCTGCGGCAAATGCTTTCACCGTTTTGATGTTGGTGATAATTTCAGAAGTATGACTTTGGGTTTCTTCTGCGTAGTCTTCTAGCCGTTTTTCCCAGTAGCTAATCCGCCGTAACTGTTGCAGACTGAGCCCCATGATGGCGATGAAAGAGATTACAAAGACCAATCCAATTCGCCACTCGGTTACTAAAATCAATAGAAAAATCGCCGTTACCCGCACCAATTTAGGAATCAATTGGCCCACAATCTGCGGAAATGTCCACATGTGGTTAGAGATCCCCCGCGCCACTAATGCTGAAATTCGCCCCGAATTATTTTCGTCATAATAGTCTAGTGGTAGGGTTAGTAGCTTGGCATGAGCGTCAATGTAGTGATCTCGCCGAGCCCGAAAGGAAACATCCCATTGCAGCCAATGGGTTAGCCAGGGTTGAATCGGGGCTTTAAGTACGGTAGCCATGAGCACCAGACTCATTAATACTGTTAGTGTAAGCCTGGTGCCAGGATCCATTCCAGTTAGCCCTGCAGCCCACTCCGTTAACGCCAAGATCCCTGGATCCAGAGGCTGCTGTGACACTAAGTTAAGAGTTTGACCGATGGCATACGGAACCACGAGGTCGATAATTTCAAACAGGCTGGTGGCGACCAAGGTAAGTGAGGCTACTGACCAGTAGGGACGGTAGTAGTTGACGATATCGCGCAAAGTGGTCATGAGAGCCTCAGATCAAGTTCAAAGGCAGTCCCAGAGGCCCAATCATAAGGATCCGGAGCATCAGGGACTCTAGGGTACCAATCGACTAGGTTGTAACACAAAGTTACAGGATCCGATCTGAGCATTGTCGCTGATTGGATAGGTAAATCCGTTAACACACTTTTGCTTATAGGATCCTGGCTCCTCGCTAAAATCGAAATAGTGCATCTGTTCGTTCCGGTTACGACATGAGGCTCAAGGGCTGGCGTTGACAAAATCTCCAAAGTCTTTTCAACCTCACCTGAATTGAATGTGAACGAATTCAAAATTTCTTGCGGAGACTATTCGCTAGATTCCATTGTTCGATGGAAATTATGCTGAATTGCGATTGTAGGACTCATTTTAGCTCCTTACAGAGAGGGAACCCCTGTCATTGGCTCTGGTTAAATGTCGTGAAGTCTGGCTCAGGACTGTAATTGAGCCCCTGAGCTGATAAGTTTGATTCGAGTCATAATGTGAAGTGATTCTTCATTCAACTCCACAATGGTTATCCTTGATAATTATTGAACGAGAGTATGATAACGAGACTCGTTGTTCAATATTGAGGGTGCTGACATGAGTACTTTGTACGAACGCATTGGTGGTAAAGCAGCTGTTGATGCCGCAGTTGATAAGTTCTACGACCGTGTTCTGGCGGATGAGCGGATTAACCACTTCTTCGAAGGTGTCGACATGCAGAAACAGCGGGGGCACCAACGTGCCTTTTTGACCTTTGCCTTCGGAGGCACTCCTAACTATGACGGTCGCAGTATGCGCACAGCCCACCAACGCCTAGTCGAACAATTGAATTTAACTGATGAACATTTTGATGCCGTTGTTGAAGACCTTGCTGTGACTTTAACTGAACTCGGAGTCTCTGATGATCTTATCGGTGAGGTCGCGGGTGTCGCCGAATCCATTCGTGGTGAAGTTCTCAATCGCTAAGGATCCATTCCCTCTTTCCTCCATTACGATAAATAGGATCCATGTCTTTTCTTCCTGCTATGGGCTTATATGAACTCATCTCCCGTCAACTGATGACCCGTTTAAGCTGGGATCCAGAAGTGGTCTCCAATCGGGTGCTCAGTACTCTGGCGTGGTTGAATGAGCATCAAACCCAGAGTCCCTACTCCTGGCTGATGCATGGATTACGGGCTCAACTAGAATGGCAGGATCCTAAACTGACCCAAACGCTGCAGGGACTGACTTTCCCTAATCCAGTTGGCCTTGCCGCCGGGTTCGATAAAAATGGTGTTGCGACCTCCCTATGGTCTAGCCTCGGGTTTGGATTTGCTGAAGTAGGCACTGTTACTGCTCAAGCTCAACCTGGGAATCCTCGTCCTCGCTTGTTTCGGCTTGATCAGGACCAAGCTGCTCTCAATCGAATGGGGTTTAATAACGAAGGGGCTGCTGCGATGGCTGAACGCCTCCGCCATTCCCACCTAGGCCAAACCTCGCGCATTCCCATTGGCATTAATCTGGGTAAGTCAAAAGTTACTCCCTTAGAGGACGCCCCCGCTGATTATTTGACTAGCTTTCAACATTTGAAAGAATTAGGAGACTACTTTGTTGTCAATGTCAGCTCTCCTAATACGCCAGGACTCCGTACTCTCCAAACCACTGAAGCCCTCACTGGAATCATTTATCCGCTGCTACAGGCCAACACGCTCTCCAAACCTATCTTTGTAAAAATTGCCCCTGATCTAAGCTGGGATGATGTTGTAGCAGTCGTAGATGCCGTTGACTCTTTACACTTGGCGGGCATCATTGCGACAAACACAACGTTAAGCCGTGAGTCACTGATGACAGAACGATTAGATGTCACAGGAAACCTACTTACAGATGAACCCGGTGGTATTAGCGGACACCCTCTACGCCATCGATCGACTGAAATTATTCGTTTTATTCACCAACAGACCCAGGGACGGATCCTGATCATTGGAGTCGGAGGTATCTTTTCAGCCGCAGATGCTTGGGAGAAAATCGTTGCAGGCGCTAGCTTGGTGCAAGTCTATACAGGCTGGATCTACAAAGGACCTCAACTGGTGAGAGGGATCCTTCAAGGTCTGGGACATCGGGTAAGAGCCAGTCAATTAACTTCCATTGCCGAGGCAGTAGGCCGAGATGATCTGGCCCACCTTCGCTAACTGGCCTGTGCGTGGCTGTGCCGAAAAATGCCGTTAAGGTAAGCTTGCTCAATGGTGTATCCCCAAGCGAACTCGGGTGTGTCGCGTTTTTCCGGTAAGTAGGCCCAGCATAGATTATCAACATCATCGAGTGAGAAGAAGTAACGAAGCTCCCACCAAGATTGGCCTGGCTCCACATCCTTCACAGCCCGCAAGAACGGACCCCGATGCCGCGTAATCCGTTTCTCAACAAAATAGGGTCCCCCCAGGTTAAGCTCGTCAATGGCACGGACAAACTCTCGTCGGACTCGGTCATTCGCTCTCATCTGGAACACCTCTGCTGCATTACATCTGGTGCCACAAGCCAGCAGCTCAGGGCGTTACCCCAACCAACCGCTTAGCCAGTAACTTAACACTCCACTTGCCAGCGGGACGGTAACATTGTCCACACCTCGCCATGAAAGTATCTCCAATACGGCTGCCGTGACCCCTGTCAGGACTGCAACCCATCCAATGGCACTACTCCACCCAAATGCTGCCCCCAGCACTACCATCGTGACCACCACACTCACTAACGCCATCGTGACGGATCCTTCCCAACTCTTCTGAATAGAGCCCAGCTGGTAAGGATGACGCCCCCATGTTTGGCCCACTAGCGCTGCCAACGCATCGCCCCAGGTCATCACCAGGATCCCTACCACAGCAAACGGTTGTAACCCTTGTTCCGGAAACCAGAATAGGGCAATTAAGAGACCAATGCTAATTGCGTAAAAGAAGGTGCCAAAACTATGTCGTCCCACCCCGTTCACGCTTTGAAAAAGATCAATCTGGTAGGATATCAAGGCTACACAGGCTGCCACTACCGAGGCTCCAATGCCAATCATCCGAGGCATCTGCAAGATCCAAGCCAGCACAATACTGTTACCGACCCCAATGTGCACGATCTTGCGAGTTATTTCTGAATCCACCTCACGCCGCCGCAACAGCTCAGCCAGTCCGACCACTAAGCCAATCCATAGACTGTAATACACCAGTTGGGATCCGAGTCCGACCACGTTCATCGGGATGATGTCACCTCAAAAGTTATTTCGGGCGTAAACTCTACTAAATCAGATTGTAGACTCCACTAAATCAGATTAAAGAAGTGAGACTCCAAACCTTAAGATTGAGCTAACATCTCACGATTGAGTGCTTAAGTCTTCCGGTTCTTCAAGATGCTCTGCAACAGTTTGATACAGCGAAGCTATGTGATGATCCTTCAGGCAGTAGAACATGCTACGCCCCTGCTTGCGATATCCCACTAGCCGAGCGGAGCGGAGCGTTCGTAATTGATGTGAGACGGCTGATTCGGACAGCTGGGTATGCTGGGCCAAATCTTGAACACACATTTCTTGCCGCGCCAGAACAGACAGGATCCGTAGCCGAGTGGGATCTGCTAACACCCCGAAAAACTCTGCCATCATCTGAGCTCGGTCTATCGAGAGGTAAGACGCACTGAACTTAGTCATACGGATCCTATTCAATGGGAATCGTTATCATTATATCTGAGCAGGTATTCAGGTGTTATGGTTCAGGAATCGTTTTGATGATGTTCATCAGGAGTTGTTATGGTTGTTGTCACTCAAATGAAGTGTGCCTGTGAATCTTGCTTATGCATTGTCGATACAGGTTCCGCAGTGCAGAAGAATGAGCAGTATTTCTGTAGTGAGGCCTGTGCTGAGGGGCATCCCAATGGTTTCGGTTGTGGTCATGCTGGGTGCACTTGCCATAGCCATAGCTAATGGTGGCTAAACTTTAGCGCTAGAGTCTGAGATGACAGCCCCGCCCTTTTTTCAAGTCACTTGTGCTTGCTGTAATACTTCAAGAGT
>CAYUEE010000106.1:0-15662 GCA_964443615.1 uncultured bacterium
CCTAATTTTGACCTTACAGAAGCCTAACTTTGATCTTATGAAAGCCCAACTTTGACCTTACAGAAGCCTAATTTTGACCTTACAGAAGCCTAACTTTGATCTTATGAAAGCCCAACTTTGACCTTACAGAAGCCTAATTTTGACCTTACAGAAGCCTAACTTTGATCTTATGAAAGCCCAACTTTGATCCTCAGAAGCCCAGTGTTATAGCCATGTCCCGATGGTGCTGCACCCTATCGATCCTCACTGTGTCTAGGCTACAGACCCATGTAAGGCTTACTCTTACATAGAAATGGCTATTACTCCCGAAGAACTCCACTTAATATGACTGATTCAGTCTGTGGGTAACGAACCAGTATGATGAACGGTGCTTGTCTAGCCTGCTAGAGGGGAAATCTAGATCATGCGCACATGACACAGTCTTTAATTTGTGTCGTTCCTTCTGCTTATTCAGCAGCATCAATGTGGAGAACTCCCTATGAAACGTCGGCAATGGTTGAGTGCAGCGGCTTTAGGATCCGTTAGCGTAGGATCCTTGGCTGTATCACCCGTAAGAGCGCAGTCGCAGGTGAGTTGGCGGATGGCTACGAGCTGGCCCCAATCATTGGATGTGGTCTACAACGGAGCCGAATCATTCTGTGATCGGGTGAGGATGTTAACCAATGGGCAGTTTGATATCACGGCCTATCCTGCCAATGAATTAGTCCTAGGCTTGCAAGTGTTAGATGCTGTCGAGGTTGGTGCTGTTGAATGTGGGCATAGCAGTAGTTACTACTACCTCAGCAAAAATCCCGCCTTAGCGTTTGGCACAACCGTCCCCTTTGGCCTAAATGCCCAGCAACAGAACGCCTGGTACTACTACGGAGGTGGATTAGACACCATGCATCGGTTGTATGCTGACTTCGGCGTTATTAGTTTCCCTGGCGGGAATACCGGAGCCCAAATGGGTGGATGGTTTAAACAACCTATTCAATCCCTCGGTGATCTCAACGGTTTGAAAATGCGGATTCCCGGTTTAGGCGGTCGCGTAATGGGAGAGTTGGGGGTTGATGTTCAAGTGCTGCAAGGGAGTGAGATTTTAGTTGCGTTGCGTCGAGGTGCTGTTGATGCGGCAGAATGGATCGGTCCCCATGATGATGGCAAGCTGGGTCTAAATGAGGCAGCCTCCTACTATTACTACCCAGGGTGGTGGGAGCCCGGCACGTCATTTGAATTTGAAGTCAATCTGGAGGCCTGGAACAGCTTGCCCTCTGAGTATCAAGAAGCCTTCAAAATCGCCGCCGCCGAACTGAATCTCTCGATGCTAGCTCGATACGATGCTTTGAATGGTCAAGCGTTGAATGCTCTGATTCAAGGGGGCACCGAGCTGATAGCTTACTCAGAAGAGATTTTAGTAGCAGCGGAGCAAGCCAGTATTCAATTCCTCGAAGAGTCCTCTAGTCAGGATCCTACGTTCCAAGATGTCTACGAGCGCTGGAAGGTTTTCCGATCACAGGTATATGGATGGCACAACATTAACGAGCGGGGCTTTAGTGATTTTGCCTTCAGTCGGGTCTAATAAGCGTTAGAGGCCCCAAGAGGTAGACGATCTGAGATAGGCAGAACGAACCCTAAGATCGGCTTGCACCTCACTCGGACCCCCGCCACCAGTTGCAACCGATACCTTCTCGATGATCGCATCAAGGGTCTTTGTTAGCCTGAGATCAATCGCATGAATCGCCCACGGCTGCATTTAAATCCTCCATGACCACTCAGACAAAACCCTTTCCGTCACTCACTCAACGGATCTACACCACCTTTTTAAACCTCATTGTCTACCCCAACCTTTGGGTTGCAGGTGGCATTGCCTCCCTGGTTCTCTATATCCAACTCATCCTGCATTTACCGATAGATTGGCGCCCGATCCTACTCATTTTTGGCACGGCTTTACTCCCCTACAACATCGATCGCATTGTGGATACCTATGTCCAAGAAATTCCCGATCAACGGGCTCAAGCCTTCTTTCGACAACCGGGTGTCTTAGGCGTCATTGCCCTGGCCGTAGTGATGACAGGGATCCTTCTCTATCAGGCTCCTCCTGCTGTTCGGTGGGTCAGCGTCGGGGGATTGGTGCCGTTGATTTATGGGATCCCATTAATACCTTGGCCGCAGGATTCCGGATGGCGGTGGTATCGAATCAAAGATATTCCGGGGACCAAAGCTTGGACTGTCACTATTGTAGTAACCTACGCTATTGTGGCCGTTCCTTTAGCCTATGCCGAGGCTCCTTTAACACCGGATGTTTGGGTCAATATTGTTTACTTGGTGGCCCTATTGGGGAGTAATGCCCATATGTTTGACATTCGTGATATCGACTCCGATGTTCAAGCCGGTGTCGTCACCATGCCGGTCCTTTGGGGTGTGCCAGGAACGCGTCTGTTTTGGATTATCTGCAACCTAGGATCCTTCTGTGTTTTAGCTTGGGGCTGGCGTCATCATTTGCTGATCCCGGATCCGGTTCTGGCTCTCCTACTGACCTCATGCACCCTCGGTTATGTATTGTGTTTGGATCCGGACACGCGTCGCAGCATCTACACCATTGGGATTGACGGTTTTCTCTACGGGCCGCTGCTGGCTTACGGGGTCCTCACTTTACTGGCTCGACTCGGGTAGGGTTGACGTTGCACTCCGGTGCTACTCTCGAAAAGGACTTCACTTACTAACCTCACCCATGCTCAGAGCCGGAATTGTTGGACTGCCCAACGTGGGTAAATCAACACTGTTTAACGCCTTGTCGGAAAATGCTAAAGCTGAGGCGGCAAACTTCCCCTTCTGTACCATCGAGCCCAATACCGGCCTGGTGGCCGTCCCCGATGACCGCCTGCAAACGCTCGCCAATATCAGTAGCTCTGAAACCACCATCCCCAGTCGCATTGAGTTTGTGGACATCGCTGGACTGGTGGAAGGCGCGAGCAAAGGGGAAGGGTTGGGCAACCAATTTCTCTCCCATATCCGCCAAGTGGACGCCGTTGTACATGTGGTACGCTGCTTCGATGACGAGAACATCACTCACGTGGCCGGATCCGTGGATCCGAAACGGGATATCAGTGTGATCAGTCTAGAGTTGATCCTCTCAGACATCGCCCAAGTTGAGCGGCGGATTGAGCGGGTTCGCAAGCAGGCCAAAACAGAGAAGACGGCCCAAGTCGAAATGGGGGCTCTTGAACGTCTGCAAGTGGCTATGGATGATGGCACCCCAGCTCGTCTGGTGGAGCTCACAGAAGAAGAGGAAGACTTAATTAAAAATCTTGGGCTTCTCAGTCGTAAACGGGTGATCTACGCCGCCAATGTGGCCGAAACCGATCTAGCTACTGGGAATGCTTGGGTGGAGCAAGTGCGCGAGGTCGCTGCTGAGGAAGAGGCCAAGGTCGTCGTGGTATCCGCTCAAGTCGAAGCCGAATTAATTGAATTAGAAGAAGCTGACCGTCAAGACTTTCTCGACTCGTTGGGGGTGACCGAGGGAGGGTTGCAGTCCTTAATCCGAGCTACGTACGAACTCCTCGGCCTGCAAACCTACTTTACCTCTGGCCCCAAAGAGACCCGCGCGTGGACCATTCCGGTGGGGGCCACTGCACCGCAAGCCGCTGGCGTCATTCACTCTGACTTTGAGAAAGGGTTCATCCGCGCTGAAACGGTTGCCTACAAGGATCTAGTAGAGTACGGATCCTTATCTGCCGCCAAGGGTAAGGGCCTCGTTCGCAGTGAAGGGAAAGACTACGTTGTCCAAGAAGGAGACGTGATGCACTTCCTCTTCAACGTGTAATACGGTTCAATAGGTGATGCGGTCCAGCGTGTGATGGGGTCCAGCGTGTGATGAGATAGACCAAAATCCACAGCAATAACAGGACTAAACGGTGTGACGAGTGGGTGTGTGACGGTCGTGATGGACCGGATCCTGGGACAGGATGAGCACGGGTGAGTGGCAAAGGACTATGCGGTTAACGGCATCAGGAGATTTGGGGCCTGCGATAAGCTGACTGTCAAGATTGACACGGTTTCGCTAGCCACGACCTGCATCACCTTGCATCCCCGAGCAGAGGCGTTATCCTCAATGAGGATCAAAATGCGGCCTACCAGGATCAGTCTGGGGCAACCGAACTAGATCAGCCTACTGACGTCTGACAATTGGGTTCATACGATGCGCTATATCAACTCCAATTTTCTCATTGCACTGCTTGGGGGCTCAGCCTTAGTGGCGTTAGTGGCTTGGGCAATGTTCTGGCGAATCGAAGAAGTGCAGGTGGAGGAACCGGACGATAAGCCTCCTGTCGTTAGTCGCTCTGTCGACATGATTGGCCGCCGGGACGGTCAAGAACGCTGGCGATTAATCTCGGAGGAAGTGCAGCTAGTCGATGGCCAGCAAGTCTTTGATCAAGGGGCCCACGGTCTCTTCTACGGTGATCCCAAGGGGACCGAACCCACCTCGGAGACGGAGGAGGATCCCTTTTTTGCCAACCAAGATCAGATGGAATGGGATGCTGGTAAGGCCCGCTATGATGCCATTTCGGATCTGTTGTACCTCGATGAGGATGTGAATGTCCGGGATCCTGATGGTAGTCACCTCATTACCGAATCTCTGCACGTTACTCCTGAAAAGTTAATGGATGTGCCCACGCCCTTCACCCTGGCCAGTGACGATATGGTGCTGTCGGGCTCAGCGGGAGCCTTTAATTTCGAGTTTGCCTTGATGACAGCAGAGCAGGGTAAGTTAATTGTTCTAGAGGATCCGTCGGCTCTAACGGTTCAAGCCCAACCGGGTCAACCGGGAGCGGCCTATGCGGCCACGTTGGTGAGTGAAGCAGAACAGGATCCGGATGCCACCATCATCACGGCAGATGAATTGACCTACGACCGGGAAACCAAAGTTGCGAACGGTCAGGGCAACTTGGTCATCGCTGAGAAGGGATTGGAAATCAAAGCGCCCCAAGGCACCTACGATCGGCGGGCCGCAGAAAGTCGGTTGGACGGCGGTGTCGTGCTGAGAGAATTGGAGGGTGGCACCTCAGAGGATACCGTCTTAGCGGATCTCTCTTTACCTAATGTGGGCGACGGTCAAGACTTCCAAGAAGACCAACCCGTCACCATTGTGGCTGACCAGTTAAACTACGACCGTAACAATCAAGTTGCTCAGGGAGAGGGCAACCTTGAGATTCAGCAGGGTGAGACTGTCATTGAAGCGCCTCAAGGCAGTTACCGCCGTAGAGAGTCTCAAAGTATCCTTGTTGGTGGTGTGGTACTTAGAGAGCCAGAGCGGGTTCTAGCGTCTGAACGGTTGGAAGGAAATCATAAGGATAAGATCTTTCTGTTTGAAGAAGGGGTGAGCTTCACACAGGAGCCGAGCCAAGATGATGAGTCACCCAGCAAAATTGAGATTCAAGCGGAGCAGCTTGTCTACAATTCCCCTTCGGAGGTGTCTGAGTTTACTGAGAATGTTCGATTTGTGCAGGAGCCCCAAGCTGTTGCAACGGCTGAGGATCCTGAGGGCCCCCTTACGGATCAAATCCGACAGGAGCGCACTGAGGTGAAGGCAGCTCGCTTAACCCATAATTCCCAGACAGAAGAGTCTGAGTTCTTTGAGGATGTTGAACTGATTCAAGAGGCTCGCAAGGCCAATGCGGAGCAGATCAAGATTACACCAGAAACCATCTTTCTCACGGGGGATGTTGAAATTCAACAGATTGACGGGAATTGGCTAGCGCAAGAGTTTGAGGATCCTGACGTTCAGGACGATATTGCTCGCCCCACTCTTATCTTTGCAGATCGAGTCGAGATTGACCAAGCTACGAGTGATGCGCAGTTCTTCGATAACGTGGTGATTGTGCAGGCTAACCGGGCCGCAGAAGGGGATACCGCAACTTATCTCGACGGCGACCAGGTCTTCAAGTTATCCGCTAACTCGGAGGCTGCGCCTGTCCTGCTTTGTGATCGAAACAATGAGATTGATGCTGTTGCCCCCGATAGTATTGAAGGCCTGCCCGGTCGGGATGCCCTGGATGTTACCTGTCGAGGCGCCGACAAAATCCGGTCAAAGTTGATTACGCTCGATATGGAGAATGATACGTTTGAAGCTCTCGGACAAAGTGTAATGGAGTTCAGCGTGTCTGCAGATGAAGCTCTCTAGTGTTAATTCCTCCTTGTTCTCACTCCCTATCCCTCAAGTCGGTTGCACAGGATCCTAAACATCATGGCCTATTCCACTCACCCGCAAGACTCATTAGGATCCTGGCTCTGGGGTACCTTGAAATCGTTACGCTACGGCGGGCGATTCCTGGAATCCTATCTGCTCAAAGAAATGATCCGTCCGTTCTTTTTAGGAGTGGCAGGGGGGACGACGCTACTGCTCGGTAACCAGTTGTTCCTTTACACGGATCTGTTGGTGAAGAAAGGCGCACCTCCCGTGACGATTGTGCAGATCCTGATTTTGAACTTACCCGCGATTTTAGTGGTCACGTTCCCCATTGCTGGACTGTTTGCCACCCTCCTAACCTTAGGAAAGATGGGGGCAGACAGTGAAATTATCGCGCTGAGAGCGGCGGGAGTTCCCTATCGACGCCTGTTCATCCCTGTGCTGCTGATTGGTCTTTCCATTAGTCTGGCCGCTTTCATGATGAACGAGTACATTGTCCCCTACACCAATCAAAAAGTGAGGACGTTGAACCATAACTTGTTTGTCTCGCAAGATGCAATCCTATTGAATCCGGGTGAAATCTTCAAAGTGGATGAGGATCTTTGGTTTTATATCGGTGATGTCGACCCTAGAACCAAGGTGATGTATGACGTCGTCATTCTGGACCGCAAGTCGGAAGTGGGTCAGCTACGCTATCCCCAAGTTATTTCAGCTGAATCGGCTCAACAGCTTGGGCAAACGTGGCAACTTCAACAGGCAGTTGTGCGTCGATTTACCCCGGAAGGTGAGACCTACTACGAGGGCCAGGTGGCCAAGATGGAGCTGAATGTTGTCAATGAATTGGTGAACTTGGTTCGAGGGGATAAGGTGCCTCAGGAGCAGTCATCCTCGGAACTGAAGGGCAAAATTGAGGAGCTGCGGGAGCTTGGTGATAACCCGCAAGAGGTCACACGACTGATGGCCGAATGGCACCTCAAGTTTGCGATCCCGTTTGCCAGTTTTTTCTCAATCTTGATTGCCGCGCCTCTGGGCCTGCAAGCCGTGCGTCAAACCGGACGGTATGGAGGTGTGGCAGTAGCCATCGTCCTAGTGTTTGTTTACTATGTACTCTTGAGTCTGGGGCGAAGTTTAGGGCGAGTGGGGACTCTAGAGCCCTGGTTGGCGGCTTGGCTACCTAATCTTGCCTTTGGTGGCATTGGTTCATTGTTGTTGTGGCGGTATCTCCGGTGAGACATTCCATGCATACTCCTCGTGCTCTCTTTTGGCTTAGCCTGTGCGGATGCTCAACAGCTTCCTTTCTCCTCTGTGATGCTGCACTAGCTCAGGTGAAGCCGATCCCTACGGATCTGCCTGGGTACAGTCAATTTTGGATTCAACAATCCCCAGAACAACGGGTCGAAGCGGCTCGTCGAGCTGTTCATGGCGGATCCGCTAGTGATCTTCAACCCACCGAGGCTTCTCAAACTCTCAAGGATCCAGCTACTGAGTTACTAAACTCTGAACAAGATCCCTTGGCGGCATCAGATGCCTCACCTCAGCTAGCGGAGCCATCAACAGAGTCCGATCTTGGATCTGCTGGATCTGATCCTGAATCTGCTGGATCTTTAGTTTCTTTGTCCCACAGCACGCCTTCACCAGATCCTGAACAAGTTCGATTGGAGCGCTTGTTGGCGGAGGGACAGCAACTAGTTCAACAAAAACAGCCTATGACGGCTTCTCCCAATGCCATCGCTCAAACCTTAGATACCATTCCTGACTCTGAGTTCAAGCCTGTCCCGGTGGCCCCTGGAGTAGATGAGTTCTCATCAGGATCCGTTTTTGAATCGCTATCCGAAACCACCTCTACTGATGTCACTTCCACTGATGCCATTTCCACTGACCCTCTGGATCCCAGCGTTGATACGCAACCCTCAGACACTGCTCAGGATCCGGCTGTTAATGCAGATGACCTAGATCAGAGGCGTTTAGAACAGCTCTTACTCGATGGTGCTAAAGCAGCGGGAACGATTGGGTCTCAGGATCCGGTTACCGTAACTCCGTCTGGTTCTGAGGTCTCCTCAAGTACCGAGGCCGATAGTATTGATGGTGACGGCGTTGAGGCTGACAGTGTCGAGGTCGATAGCATTGAGGCGATAGGATCCGAGACGGTGGGATCCGAGACGATGGGATCTGAAACTATAGGATCCGAGGCTGATGTCAATTCTGTTGAGCCCTTACCTTTACTTGAGGAGACTCAAAGCCTAGAGGAAGCTCAAACGGATACTGCGACAGTTGATGACGCAACTTTGCCTGAACCGACTGCTTTGCCTGAACCGACTGCTTTGCCTGAACCGACTGCAGCACAAACTCCCTCAACAATTGAAGAAACCACAGCGGCAAGTACTGAAGCTGCGGAACTAACTCCGGGGCCAAACGATAACAAACCGTGGGTGAGATCTGACGGTGTGCTTGACCTGCTCAATCCTGAGGCTCTGCCCAACCAGTCTGACGTGACAGTTCCTGCCTCTGCTGCTGTCTATGCTCCCTCTCTAGTCCAACTCTTTCCTGTTTTGCAGCCAACTACTGTTACTACTGTCGCCAATCAGGATTCAGTGCAAGCCCAACTTCCCCCTCCCCCGACGGAGTTAGTGGTTGAGCCCCAAGTGACCTCCACCGAGGGTAGCGGTGATGTTGAAATTGCTCCTGGTGTGCTGGAGTCAGGGTTGCAAGAGGAGTCTACAGCACCTCTGAATCCGACGGTGGATCCAATCTCAGACTTAGCGCCTCAGCTCCTCAACAGGTTGCCTTTATTCGATCCTTCACTGGCATCCCCTACCGCTACTGTGACGGATCCTGATGGAATCGAGCAGGTGTACGATCCCAGTCTATTGGCGAAATTCCCCGTGTTCAATCCATCGGCTCAGCCGGAGTTTATTGGGGGGGTGGATGTCTCAGAACCTCAAACTAGAGGATCCCAAATTCGCCAACAATTGAATGCATCAGTGCAGCGAGAGTTACCGTTGGATCCTGATCAATTGAAAGTAACTGGTGACGTCCTACGGTTTGAAGCGGAACAGAGCCTGGGTATTGCCGAAGGAAACGCAGAAATTCGGCTCTCAGATGGCACAACAGTTAGTGGTGATCGTCTGCTGTACTACCAAGCAGAAAGGCGGCTACGCAGTGATGGTCCTTTTTTACTAGTGCAACCACCGGGACCTGCTGGCAATGGAGAACGACAGATTCAAGGGCAGAATTTAGATTTTGATATTCCCAGTCGGTCTGCCCAGTTTGAGAGTTCGTTGGTGATCCTGCCCGGTGAGGAGGAGGGCACTCGGATCTTTGTCCGTAGTGAAGAAACGACAGCATTAGTGGGAGAGCAAATCTTTTTTGAAAATGCGACGGTGACGACGTCTCCAGAACCTCCCATTACTCACTACGTCAAAGGTGACCGAGTTGAAGTATTCCCTGATGATCGTCTGATTGTGTATGACGCTCGTGTGTTCGGTGGGGGACAGCAGGATGACCAGGGTGATATTCAAGCCGGGATCCAAATTGGTTACTTCCCTTTATTTGTCTATAGTTTGCAAGATCATCAATGGATCCTGCCAGGGCAGAGTGAAGAGGAGGGTGTCTATGTGAAGTCTAGCTGGGCTTACCGTTTCGATGACTATAACTTCGGGGGCTTACGGGTTGATGCTATCCAGAATAAAGGCCTGGGATTAGGCTTTGTACACGACTACATTTTGCCGATTACCGATAGTGAAAATTATGGTCGGGCTCAGTTTTACTTGGTGACTGAACGGGATGAAAATCGATTATCCAGTCGGTTCCGCATCGACCATTTCTTTGACTTCTATGCCGCTAATATCTTCGGCAATTATGGAGAGTTAAGTGGTCAGTTATTAGTCAATTTGGATAATACTTATCGTCCTTCGGGCGGGCGGAATGATAATGCAGACTTCCGTTTAAACTCTACCTTTCGGGCTGATTTATCTACAACGACGCTGAATGTTAGCCGTACTGGATCTCCCAGTCGAGGTACGTATAACTTGCCCGTGACATTGACTCACCAACAGCGTTACGGGGATGTTCAGTGGGTAACCTCTGATATCCGTCTAGAGTATAACCAACGTCTGAATACCCGAGGGGCCCAGGATACATCCAATGCTCGTCTGACTTTAGGGACTCAATTCACTCCACCAGGATGGTTGGGGCGATATCAAGTAACCTACCGGGCTCATAGCAGTTCGTCTGGGGACCGAGAAGCGCGGAAGAACTTTGAGTTTGCCTTT
The DNA here is from genome assembly GCA_964443615.1 of uncultured bacterium. Classification (GTDB taxonomy): domain Bacteria; phylum Cyanobacteriota; class Cyanobacteriia; order Thermostichales; family Thermostichaceae; genus CAYSWV01. The sequence continues at coordinate 10,438 of CAYUEE010000106.1, forward strand.
AACCCCAGTAACAACCTTAAAATCACACGCAATGTTTCGTTCACCAGTAACTTGGTGGTGACACAAGAACAAATTCCTGAAACAGGGACAGAAGGAGTCAATTTTTTCAATAAGTACGAGACTAGGTCTAGTTTGCGATTTGATCAATACGAGCCTGCTGATTGGATTACGATTGTTCCAGGATCCATCGACTACAGGCAGGTTCTCTACTCTACGCCAGACCAAGAGTCTGAGGTATCTCTAAGTCCTCAAATTAAGATGGAGCCTGCACCTTGGAACACCATTGATGTGCAGTTTCGGCGGACATTCTACGGAGATAACACACGTCCTTTCCAAGAAACCACAACCAGTTTCCGCGATGTTCATAACTTAAAGGCAAATGTTAGCTTCTTTAGCCCTCGCAGTAATCTCCCTTCCGTGCCTCCTGGTTACATTGCGTTTGAAGATGACATCATTGGAGAACTCCCGATTCCGCTGACGTTCCCAGACGATACCATCGAAGATCTTGAGTCAGTTCAAAATACGACAGAGGAGCAGTTGCAAGCTGATGTTCGTAGTAACTTCCGCTTTGATACTAACGTTGGTTATGACTATGCTACGGAACGATGGGATACTGTGCGAGCGAACTTCACTTGGAACACAACCCCCAACTTATTTAACGTCCGGTTGAATACCAGCTATGATCCAAATGAGGGCAAGTTGAGCCCCATTAATTTAACGTATCAAGGCAAGACCTCAACTACCTTTGAGCAAGGGTTACGATCGGGTTTGGATAGCTATGAGCCTGGGTTTTCCTATGCACTCCAAGCATCCTATGATCCAGAGGAAGGTGACTTCTCCAACTATGGTCTGGAGCTAGATGCTACTATTGGAACTCAGTGGCAGAACCACTGGCGGCTACGGTTTGGCCTTGATGAGGAGGGATTGAATCGGGTTGAAGTTCGGCGTGACCTGCGAGATTTTGAAATCCGCTTGGCCTACGATCCTCAGGCTGAGCTACTGCGGTTGGAAGGGATCCTAGTGGCCTTCCCCAGTCGTCCGGTAGGTCTCACTCAGGATCGCAGTTCCTTGAATTTGACATCGCCAATCAATAGTTTTAGCTCAGGCAGTCTGTTGGATTAAGTATGGATATGCGTCATCACGGAGGAGGGCTATAACCATGAAAATTGCTCGATTGTTAACCCATGCGAGTCTGGCTGTAGTAGGGGGAATTTCTCTAGCTCTGGTGGCTACTCCTGCCTGGGCGCGGGTTTACCTCGATATTCAAATGACGATGGGGTTATCTGTAAATCCAGACTATTGGTACGTTGTGGCTCTAAGTCAAGGGGGCAGTCCTGGGCCTAGGGCAAATTTAACAGATCCGAATGTCACCCTTGGGGTTGATGATGTTGCATTTGTAGAGGACTGGGACTACCTGATTCGGGTTCAACTTTTAAATGATGAAGGAGTTCTGCGGGCAACGATTCAAGAGCCAGGGTTTCCAGAAGAGGATTTTCTGGTCGGTTTTAATGAACTAGATCTAGATACACTAACGCGAGAGGATGACACAATCCGACTCTCAATCGATCTGGATAGCTTGGATAATCTAGATGCTCGTAATGATGATGTTCAGGTAAGCCTTATAACTATTGAGTCCCCTTTTTTGCTGGAAGCTGATGAAACGAACATCGCACTGGATTCTGTTCGGGGAGACTTTCCCAATTATTACCGGATGAGTCTGGATGACAATAGCCGAATTGTGGTTGATGATCCTAAGCGTCAAGAGACGTTGCGTCGCAGCCGCCAGCTATTAAATGATGAAGACATTCAAGATGTGGTGGCTAGTTCTAGCATTGAGGCCTCATCACTAGGGATCCTGGCTGCAAATATTTTGACTTTTGAGCTTGAAGTGGTAGACCGGTAGTGAATGGGCCTCCCCTTTCAGTCTTTTGGCTTACACATCAAGCAATTATACGTACTTATTGTGATTCTAGTGCCCTAAATTCAGCTATTGATCCGATGAATCATTCTGTGATTTGCCGCATAATCTTCAGTAATTCGGTAGTAAGCGAATAGAGTCTTATGTTTTTATACTTCTTAGGTTCCACTCTAGTGTTAGGGGTCACCTCTGGAGCTCTGGTCGGCGATGATAGTACCCCCAATGATGATCAACTGAGTTGGATCTGTATTGCGGTTGCAACTATCCTTTGGCCAATAACGCTACCTTGCATTCTCAACACAGCGATATCAGTATTACTCATCAAAGCTGATAAGTCTCTGCCTAGCTCCAAGGCTATTTCCATCACTGTTCACCCCTCAGGATCCACAGACTAGACCTTTCGTGTGGTACGTACTTCAAAAAAAATTAGGCTGGAGATAGACCTCAAGCATGATATTACTGGTATGTTCAACGGGATGAGCTTCAACGTGAAACTGAAACATTGAATACTGATCATTACTTTGCACTTAGTCTTATGAGGTTTCATCGTGTCTATGAGTTTCTTTATCAGGAGTACCCGTTTTACTACTCCCCTTGGTAGGGGATCCATCACAAACTGTTAGAGATCTAAATCACATCGGTATATACGGATCCATGAAATTATATTAATACAGGTTGATTTCGTTTTCTGGCTCTAAGAACCAACCCTACGCACTGAGGATCCTGCTCATGACAGCCCCTTACCCCTGTTCCCGTATATGCCAAGCCTTACCCAGTATCGATATGACACAGCCATTTACGCCGGCCTATCAACGGGTCCTCATTAAGTGTTCTGACAACACTGAGATCCAAGGCCAAGTTTATATCCATAATCCTTTTCAGCGACTATCATCTATGCTTAATGATCCTGAACAAGCCTTCTTGCCGCTGACGGATGTTCAAATATTAGTTAATGGTCGCCCAAATCGTTGTTTGGACTTTTTAGCCTTAAATAAGCGGTTAATTGACTGGGCTACAGAAGTAGGTCCTCTAGTGTACGGATCCTCTCCTCACTATCTCCGGACTCCACAAACCTTGAATGAGTAAGTTGAGTAACTCTACCCTGGTGCGATTGGCAAAGTGAAGCGAAAGGTCGTGCCCTCATGCAATTGACTGCTGACATTGATGGTTCCGCCCTGGAGTTCCACCAGACGCCGTGTAATCGCTAACCCTAATCCGGATCCACCCCACGCTTTTGTGCGGGCTCGGTCCGCGCGCCAGAATCGTTCAAACACATAAGGCAGATCCTCAGGTGCAATGCCACAGCCAGTATCCGTTACTGCCACCCAAACCCAGGATCCATCGATCCAAGATCGGACTCGTATGGATCCTGTTTCGGTGTAGCGAATGGCGTTGCCGATGATATTAATTAAAATTTGATCCACTCGGTCCGGATCTGCCCACACTCGGGGTAACGGTTGGTCTGGTTCAGCGAAGATCAGCTGAGGGCCACCTTCGAGAATCTGGGTCTCTAAGCGTTCTAAAGTTCGGTGAATGGCGATACTGAGGGTAACGGGCTGTAACTTCAATGGTAAGTATCCGGCTTCAGCTTTAGAAATCTCCTGTAAGTCATCCACCAGTCGTCGTAGTCGTCGTGATTCTTGTCCTAGACGGGTCATTAACTCTGGAGTGATATCAACGGATCCATCCGCCATGCCTTCTAAATAACCTTCTAGCACAGTCAAGGGTGTGCGTAATTCGTGACTGAGATCACTGATGAGTTCACGCCGTCTCTGTTCTACATTGGCTAGGGCTTCCGCCATTTGATTAAAGGTGTGTCCTAATTGGTCTAATTCAGCGATATCGCTACTGGGTACCCGTGAACTTAAATCCCCTTGAGCTAAGTGACGGGCCGTTCGTTCAATGGTGGTTAGAGGTTGACTAATTCGCCGAGAGACCCAGTAGCCCAGCCCAGTTGCCGCGGTGGCCCCAATCAACACAGACCAATTTGCGCTTTCACTCCAAGCGACCTCAAACCCTTGCACCAACTCCGTTCGGACTAGGCGTAGATTGATTCGGCCAATCTCCATCCGTTCTAAATGAGTTACAAAGATACGTGGAGAGGTCAAGCGCCCCACAATTAACAGTGCTCCCATGCCTAACCCTACTACCATTAAGTGGGATAACAGCAATCGATGCTGCAGACTAAATTTAGGCATCCATTAAACCCTCCACCTCTCAATATCTAAACCCAAGGTCTAGCTTAGATATCCAACCAAGATATCCAACCTCACTGTTCAGTCTAACTATCCAGGCTAGCGTCACTCTCAGACCTATGGCCAAACGGATCCTGGCTTAACAGTAGCGCTCCGGTCCTAATCTAAATGTCAATCTAGCAGGTCAGCAGACGGGACCTCTCTCAGTTACTGTTGCATTGCAAAGACTCTAATGATGCGGCAGGAGTTAACTATGGCGATTGAATCCTCCTTTGGAGCTCCTTGGTCTCAATCCTTATGGATCATGACTGGTCTAAGTGTTGGGATCTGTCTCGGTATTGTTCTACTGGGCATTGTCGTTGAATCTCGCCCAGGGGGACGGCTAGCGATGGTTGGTCTCCCACTAGTGCTACTCTTCATCACGGCTCTATTGACGATCAGAAGCTATACCCTCACCGGATCCTCCCTCATGATTGAACGATTAGGCTGGCGCACAACAATTGACCTCTCTCAGCTCACCCAGATTAAACAGGATCCTCAAGCCATGGATGGATCCTTGCGAGTATGGGGTAATGGTGGGCTATTTAGCTTCACAGGATATTTCCGGAATTCAAAGTTAGGATCCTATGAAGCCTTTGCTACTGATCCTGAACGCTCCGTTGTTTTGAAAATGGTTGATCGGACGATTGTTGTTACCCCTAAGGATCCTCAGGCCTTTGTTGAGGCTATGCAGTCTCAGGATCAATCGGGTTGACGTCTGACTCCGTTTAGATTGTTCAGATGTCGATTTGGACTACTCTCTATGCTCCCTCACCACCACCTCCCAACTCGCCAGAGCCACAGCAGCCCCTCCAACACTAAGTAATGATGGAATCAGGGGGAGCCAAATACTATACAGAAATCCCACCCAACAGCTGCCGTAGACCAGCCCCACCACCACTAAAATGCCTAGGCATTGATAAATCGTCGACCGAGTTGCCCAGATGACACTTCCCGTGATCAAACTAAAGGATCCTATCCATAACCCCTCCCCCCACCAAGGCCACCACCAGACCAGAGGCCGCCCCGGATCCGAAGTCGCCGTAATTAACGCACTGATAACATGGGCATGA
>CAYUEE010000107.1:0-15300 GCA_964443615.1 uncultured bacterium
ACCACCAGCCAAGCTTTCAGCTATGGCTGGAGTACTGCGAAGAATCTTGATAGACCATTATCAAATCAAATCAAAGCGGAGCCCCAGCAAGTTACGGTGCTGATGCTGCTTGGTCTGGCACTGGATTAGCCTGCTCCTGCTGTCTCGCTCTGTGGGATAAGCGTTGCGACAGACGACTTAGGAGGATCAAGACTAAAACTGTACTCAGGATCCATCCCAGCCAAAGGGTATGAGTCAAAGACTGAGGTAAATCCATGACGGCGCCCCCTACCGCTGGACCTACCATGTACCCTGCCGCCCAACAGAGTGAGTTGACGGAGAAATAGATACCTCGCCGTTCTGGGACCGATAGCTCCACCACCAGAGATGAGGCCGAAGGGTAGTAGGTCATCATGGCAAAGGCAATCACAATTAAGCCCACAACCGCGCCCGGAACCGAGACCGCATCGGATCCTATCCCGGCCACCAGAATCAAACTAAAGCCAATGGCCCACAGAATCGCTGAGCTGAGTAACCCTTGGATTTGGGTGAACTGATTGAGTCGGCGCGCTAATGGCATCTGGGCCAAGGTCATCACGCCGCCCTGGACCGCAAACAAGGTCCCGATCTGCGCTTCGCCTAGCCCCACGACACTATTTAGATAAAGCGGGAGAGCACTCGATAGCTGTGAGACATACAAGGTCAGCAAACTATTGGGTATAACAAACAACATCAACGCTCGGTCTTGCCATACCTGGCCCCACCCGGTCCACAGGGATCCGGAATGCTCCCGAGTCGGTCTAGTTTCTTGGACGGTGATGAGGACGATGGCAAAAAAGATCAGATAAGTCACTGCATCAATAATGAAGAGCAATCGATAGTTCCCTGCCGCAATCACCACAGCCCCGGCGAGAAAGACCCCAACACTATTCCCCACACTGTCTGCCAACCGATTGAGGGCAAAGGCTTCGTTCCGTTCGGCAGGTGTCGCCAAATCAGCGATGATCGACTCCGCCGAAGGCCAGTACAACCCGTCACCCAATCCCCCAATCATGCTGGCGATCACAAATAGGTTAAATCCCTGTGATGCTGCTAGGCCAACGGATCCGGCTCCCGAAAGCCAGAGTGAGAGCAAGAGGGTCGGCCGCCGTCCCCACACGTTATCCGAGAGGGTTCCCCCAGCAACCCGTCCTAGAGTCCCCGCCACCGCCACCGACGCCAAGCCAATGCCCACTTGAGTCGCGGATAGTCCCACTTGATTCACAAAGTAGATGGGGGCAAAGAAAAGAGTGAACCCGGTCCCCGTTTGAGAGAGGAACCGCCCGATGACCATCAGCCAGACTGGCAAGCGAAAGTGGGGAAACCAAGAAGGAAGAGGCACGCGATCAACTCAATTCGAAAAAGCTTCTTCAGACTAGAGGATCGATTTCGCGCTTACCAGATCAAGGACAAGGATCCTGAGTGCAGCAGTTAGGTGTGATCCTCGCAGGGTATGGTCACTCAGTGTTTAGGATCCTTGCCCAACCGTAAACTTAGTGTCCTCATGCTGTCTGTTGCCAGTCAAACGTCGGCGCTCGAGTCAAGATATCGTCATAGGTAACGCCCTGCTGCTCCAACCAGGATTTAATCGGAGCGTTGATGGATTCTTGCAAGACCTCTCGGGTCATTACCTCACCCTGAATGGCAACATATAAATCATCCAGGATCCGATTTTTCAGCTTTTTCGAGGCCCGCTCAGACCATCGGTGGATCGAACACACTGCTCGATTTAGCTCATAATAGGTTGTCCAATCGTTATGATTTTTCCAGTCTTTTCTAATCTGAATTGCTTGGGTTAATATCTCTTCTGCCTTTACCCAATCCGGGCTCTGTTGATCCTTGAGTGCAAATCCGAGCTCGCCATAATATCGATGATAGGATTTTTTTGCAATCAGACCATAGAACACAGGAATAATTCGTGCTTGGAGCTGAATATCTCCGCCCTCTCGCTTACTGGTACGACGCACCTCCTGGATCTGTCTAAAGATTTGATCCTCGCCCGAAGTAGACGTCACCTTAATTGCCTGGGCCAACTCCTCACCCGGAACCTCTTTAATCTTACTATTGAGCTGATCATTAACTAAATTGAGCGCCGCCCGATCATTCGCATCTTGACGTTCATTCTTCAGCAAAGACTGTTCCAACCGAGTTAATCGCCTAATTATCACCTCATGGGACTCAACTTTCTCATGAATACTACTGATATCGCTCATGATTTTTTGATCCACCTGATATAAACCCAATGAAATCTCAGTCCGAGTCCACAAGTATCCTAAAAAAATGCCTGTGATAAAAAAGTAGATCATCACAATATTGGCAAATCCGACTGCTTCTGGACTATCTTGTCCCCCCACGCTGGCAGTCACCGTCGGCACAACACTCATCTCCACAAACTCTACCAATGCGGGCAACTGTGTAATCCCAGCCCCAAAAATAATCTTAAGTAACCCGTCTGAGAGCTCTTCTAAATTAGTGTTAGGGATATAGTGTCTGTCCACAGCCGTTTTGGCATCAGACTCACCAGAGCTCTCTCCCTCAGCATCTAGCTCACCAAAAACGGATCCTTTAGCCAGTTTTGGAGTCACAGCACTGGGCGGACGACCGAGGGTAAATCGCGGAATACTGAATACAAAGCCTAAAAATGTTCCCGACAGTAAACAAGCTCCCGAAAACGCAATACACACCGAAAAAGCCCTGACAAATGCCGATACTGACGAAAAAAATTGGGTGGCATAGAGAAAGATACAAACCCAACCTCCAATAACACAGCCAAAAACAGGCCTAAGGAGATTCGATCGATCTTCGGGTGATGATACGGAACTCCTAAGTGTCATACCATGTTCTCGCGTAAATAATTCTGTGAGGACTTGATGTTAAATTAACACCACGATCTCTCTCAAGACCAACAGGGCACAAACCTTGTTCACAATCAATTAGAATTGCTAATATAACAAGCTATCTTTAAGCCTGATGACTTCACCTGCCGAGGACACTATGCGGATCCCTATTTTTCAGATTGATGCTTTCACGGATACTTTATTTCAAGGGAATCCTGCCGCCGTCTGCCCCATTGAAGACTGGTTGGAGGATGCAGTGATGCAAAGTCTGGCCGCTGAGAATAATCTCTCGGAGACAGCATTCTGTGTGCCTCGCGGTGATCACTATGAGCTTCGCTGGTTTACCCCTACCCAAGAAGTGCCTCTCTGTGGCCATGCCACCTTAGCTGCGGCTTACGTCATTTTGACCCACCTCGAACCTGATGTTCAGGAGGTCATCTTTAGTACTCAAAGTGGATTTTTGACAGTGCAGCGAGAGGATCCGTTGTTTTGGATGGATTTTCCGAGTTACAGGCCACAGCCTGCCCCTGTCCCTGATCTAATCCACCAAGTTTTGGGTATCTCCCCTGTGGCTTTTCTCCAAGCTCAATACGATATGGCCGTCTTAGATAGCGAAGCAACTGTTCGGCAAGTGCAACCTCAGCTAGAGCTACTCCTCCAATCTCCCAAACCATTGATCATCACAGCCGCTGGCCAGCAGTGCGATTTCGTCTCCCGCTTCTTTGCACCTCAAGCCGGTGTTCCCGAGGATCCTGTCACAGGCTCGGCTCACTGTTCCCTGATCCCCTACTGGAGTCAACAGCTGAATCGTTCTACTCTCCAGGCTCGGCAGGTCTCGGCACGTGGAGGATCCTTGGTAGGACAAGATCACGGAGATCGAGTACGGATCGGAGGGCAAGCCGTACAGTACTTAGCCGGAACAGTACAGCTGAGTTAGCTATGGATGTAAGATTAATCAATATTGGGTTTGGTAATATTGTGGCCGCGGCCCGCGTTGTCGCCATCGTCAGTCCTGATTCTGCTCCTATTAAACGAATCATTTCGGACGCCCGCGAACGGGGGCAACTCGTGGATGCTACTTACGGACGACGGACACGAGCTGTTATTATCACGGACTCAGGCCACATTGTTTTATCAGCTATCCAACCTGAGACAGTGGCCAATCGATTTATGACGGTTAAAGGCATTACTCATGATGATGAATAGGGTATTGTAGGAGAAATTATTTAAAATTAGCGTAACGGGTCGAAACCAAATCGGTTGGCTTCCAGCCTGACCTGTGAATTCCGCAGTATCCTATGGTTCAAGTCACATTAGCCTAAGTTAGCATGTCCAAATTATCTAGAATGTCTAGATCGGGATGTTCAGTCAGGCTATTTGAGTCAAGATGTCTAGATCGGGATGTCTCTTGTGCAGATGTTTCCCGAAACAGTCATAACTCGTTTACTCAAGCTAGCGATTAACGAGCGGTTCAGTACTATGGTGGATCTTGTTGCAGCCCCCCGGCCCTCAGAGGTCTCTATCCCAGAGATACCGATGCGATTGGGACGACTTTTGGTCATCACGGGGCCGAGTGGTGTGGGGAAGGGGACATTGATTGAGCGGTTGCTAGGCCTTCATCCTGATATTCACTACTCGATTTCAGTAACCACGAGGCCCCCCCGCCCCGGTGAGCAGGATGGCGTTAACTACTACTTCCGCACTAAAGAGGAGTTCCTAGAACTGCAGGAATCAGGTGGGTTACTGGAATGGGCTGAATATGCCAATAACTATTACGGGACACCTTACGAACCTGTTCTAGAACGAATCAGAGCTGGACGAGATGTTCTACTCGAAATTGAATTAGACGGATCCCGGCAGGTGGTCCAACACTGCACTGAGGCCATCCGGATCTTTCTTCAACCCCCCTCAATGGACGAGTTAGAACGGCGCTTACGAGAACGGGCTCAAGACTCAGAAGCCAGTATTCAGAGGCGGTTAGCTCAAGCCCGCACAGAGCTGGAGGCTATCGATGAATTTGACCATGTGATTGTGAATAAAGATGTGGACCAAGCCCTACACGAGCTTGAATGCTTATTATTTAATCCAGTAGCTCCGGCTGGAATGTGCTCAGCAGATCTACATTCATCCGAACTTCATTAAAATCCCACTAAAGTCAGCAAGCAGTCATAAGCTTATACTAGCTTTAGATTTCAAGTGATTAGCTCAGTTCATAGCCTATTTCAGTATGGATGCCATTCGGGTAGTTCTAGTTGAAGATCATGATTTGGCCCGTCTGGGGTTAGCAGCTGCCTTGCAGAAGCAAGATGGTTTTGTGTTAGTGGGGGAGGCCAGTAATGCGAGTCAAGGGTTGGAACTCTTGCTGCGAGAGGATCCTGATATCGCGATTGTGGATATTGGCTTGCCCAGGACAGATGGTATTGAGTTAACTCAGCAGCTCTTGCATTATCAAGCCCAAGGTCAGGCTCCTCATACTCAGGTCCTAATTCTGACGATGCATGAGGACGAAGAAACTGTGTTGGCAGCGTTTGCAGCGGGCGCGATATCCTACTGCACCAAACATATTCAACTAGCTCGACTGCTGACAGCGATCCGAGAAACCCACGAAGGCAACGCCTGGATTGATCCTCCCATCGCCCGAGTCGTCCTCCATCAGGTTCAAGAGCGCTCTAAGCCCCGACCAGGCCAGGATCCAAGTTATGCTGCCAACAGCAATGACCCTAATAATAATGATATTGCCTCTATGCCTGCAACACCTCTGACAGAGAGGGAGATGGAAATCCTAGAACTCATCGTAGCTGGGTATAGTAATGCGGATATTGGCGGTAAACTTTACATTACCATTGGCACCGTGAAGACTCATGTACGGAGCATCTTAAGTAAACTGAGTGCTGATGACCGAACTCAAGCAGCGGTCCGGGCTCTGCGATCCGGGCTCGTGTCATAGTCTCGTCTCTCGTATTAGGATCCTATCAGGCACAATTTGGTGAGGAAAGGGAGATGTCAAAACTGGAGATCGAAGTCCTCACCGCAGCTCTACCAGTACTTAATGACGAATCATTTCAATCTCTTCAACATCGAATTCAAGAACGGCAGTTGATGATTAGGGAAGGACGTCATCCACAGCAGGGATTCAGGGCTCTACTGGGCCAGAAGGGTCGAGTGATGAATTTCGAAGAACGCTTTGAAGCGTTGCAGCATTTAATTCAAGATTACCGCCAGGTTGTGGATACTCTTGAAAAACATCATGGCGCCTATCATCAATTTTTCATAACGTTGAAGCATACTGTAAAGGAGGCTATTGCCGAGAAATGTGAGCGCATCATTCAAGCTGAACAAAAACGGTTGGAGAAACAAACCCGGGCTCAGCATCGTCAAAAACCGGCCCTGTTAGATATCGTTAAACGCCAGCAGGATCAACTCACCCGCTCGATCCGATTACTTGGACAAGCTGCCTTTGTTCTTCTGCGCAAAGTTGATCTATTTGCGACCAGCCTTGACAAGTTAGCGGAAGACCAAAAGTTACAAGAAACTGTTTTGGGTGATCTGCTTGAGGATCTTGCTGATTATCGAGACGTATATGAGCTCCAAAAAGAGATTGATCAAATCGAGCGAGATATTGCCGAAATGGCTGATATTGCCCTTAACTTTGAAGAAATCATGCGGGACTACCTCGGTCCTTTCCAATCCTTGATTGAGCAGGCAGTCACAGTTGATCAAGATCTCTTCAAAGCAGCTGAGGATATCAAGAATGCCACGGCCAGCCTGCTAAACGACAACTTTGAAACTATCGCTGCTCTGCGCCTGGAAAAAGCAGACAATACTCTGCTTGAGTTCTTAATCCGAAGCCAGTTAAGCCGAGATTGGTTAGTTAATGCCCTCACTCGAATTCAAACATCATCGCTAAGCCCATCGCTCGACTTACAACAACTTATGAGCCAATTCCCAACATTAGTAACCGTAGAGCATTCAACTTCTCCAGCTCACTCTGGAGATCGAAGCCAAGTGACTGTTAGTCATCCCACGTATCAGGATCCTCTGCCTTCTCAACACCCATCTTCGCCACCCGTCGCAACGGATCCTGGGCAACCACCAAACCCCAATCGACAAGATGTATCAATTCATCAAGCTATTGAAAATATTCAAACCTATGTCACGGTCTGCTTAAGCGAAGATAGGACTGGTTCTGACACCACAGGCTTAAGCTCAACACCAGAACCCCAAGTACTAGATGTCCCCATAACCTATGAACCTTTACAAATCTATCTAATGAGAGGCTGCTGGCTGGAAGCAGATGTAGAGACTAAGCGGATCCTGTTAGAGCTGACTCATCAAAGCAGGCAAGGTTATCTTACGGAACTGAGTATCGCCAAGATTCCGATTGAAGATCTCAATATCCTTGATCATCTTTGGGTTAATCATAGCCAAGGCCGATTTGGATTCAGTGTTCAAAAAGCGCTGTGGCAAGCTGACTACGGGCAATCCGGATCCTATACACGCGAGGTTTCAGAAAAGTTTAGTGACCGAGTGGGATGGAGGCAGAATGGGGAGTGGATCCCTTACAATTCTTTACAATTCAACATAGCAGCTCCCATGGGACATCTTCCTTGTGTATGGGCCGGAACCACAATTCAGAAAGGGACATTTCGGTTTGTGTTCGGATCCTTGTCAGCTCTATTCCTGCAATTAGAGAGCTAGTGTTGACTCAGGATCCTTGGCGCCTCAAGACACCCAGCAACCAGTTGGCTGCGGTAGCACGACGTGTTTTGCGAGGGGTTAGCTCTGCAATTTTGTAGCCCTGGAATTGGAGTTGCTCCTTGAGAAGTTGCTTGTCCTCATCCGGAATCGAGCGAGTCAGCTTCACGATATCTTTGCGGTTTTCTATGAAGTGGGGGATCCCTATCCCTTGCCAGTTGGGGTCAGCATTAGTTGGATCCCAGGTTTGAGTTTCATCGTTGTAGTTGAATCCTAAAGAGTGTAGGACTAATCCATTCACACTTTCATCGTCGAGCGTCTCGTCTAAAATAGCCCGGACCGTATCAACTGTTAACTCAGGTAGTGCCATAGATCAATATCCTCAAGGACTTCATTATACTTGAGCTAGAAATTGTTCAATCTCTCTGCGGTGGGCAAGACTTGGTTGAGCACCTGAACGAGTGACAGCAAGTGCGGCGGCGGCATTTGCAAACTGTAGGGCCTCAATCAATGGGCAGTTTGCAGTCAAAGCTGTTGCCAGAGATCCACAAAATTGATCTCCGGCTCCCGTTGTATCTACAACAATGACATTATGTGCTGGCAAGTGACCTTCTCCTCCCTCACTAACCCAAATGACTCCGAGTCCTCCTAACGTAATGATGACAACAGGGATCCCTTGGTGATGTAAATCCCTAGCAGCTTGTAGAGCTTGACCGGGAGTGGAGACAGACTGCTGATATAACTGGGACGCCTCCGTTTCATTTAAGACCAGGTAGTGAATAGTCTGTAAAAGTTGGGGACTCAGATATTGAAAAGGGGCAGGATTGAGCAGTACTGGAATACCATGAGTAAATGCGACCTCCGCCACATACTTAACTGTTTCTAGAGGAATCTCTAGCTGCATCATGACCAACCCTGCTGACAGAATGACATCGCAGTCACAGTGTTGGGGGGTAACGTACTGATTAGCTCCTGGGCTGACAACGATACTGTTTTCCCCAACTGCATCTACCGTAATCAAGGCAATCCCAGTTGGAGAGGGTTGTTGAGTAACCCCAGTCGTCAGGATCCCTTCACGATCTAACCCAGACTTTAGGCTAGTCCCAAAAGGATCTTGACCCACTGCTCCTACCATGACAACGGATCCACCAGAGCGAGCTGCTCCTACGGCTTGATTAGATCCTTTTCCCCCGGGGAAATACTGGACCTCGGATCCTAGAACTGTTTCACCTGGTTGAGGATGGTGAAGGACTGTGATGACAAGATCCATATTGATGCTGCCAATAACAATGATTGGTGGAGGCATGGCTATGGACCTTTTACTAGTCAGGATAGTATGGTTTCTAGTCCGTAAACTAAAGTATCGAGTTGGACAGCTTTACGGATCCCTAGTAGCACTCCGGGCATATAAGCGACACGATCCGTTGTGTCATGTTGCAAAGTCAAAGTCTGCCCTAGCCCTCCAAATATGACCTGCTGATGAGCCACCAGTCCGGGCAATCTTAAGCTGTGGAGCCTGATGCCCTGATGAGCTTGTCCACCTCGGGCTCCAGAAATGACTTCCGTTTCTTCAACTGTGGGAACATTAAATGCTTTTTTGATACTCTGAGCAATCATTTCAGCCGTTTTAACCGCTGTTCCACTGGGGGCATCCGCTTTGCGGTTATGATGAAGTTCTATAATCTCAACATGATCGAAATACTGTGCCGCCTGGATAGAGAATTGCTGCAACAGTACCATTCCCACTGAGAAGTTAGGAGCTATGAGACCCCCAATGCTGGCCTTATCTGCAAATTCAGTGAGGGCTTTGATCTGATCACTTGATAGCCCCGTCGTTCCCACCACTGGACGGATCCCATAAGCAATAGCAGAACGGACGTTTTCGTAGACAGATGAGGGATGTGTGAAATCTACCATCACTGCTGAGCCAGAGCGCTGGGTTAGCAACATCAACTGTCCCTGTAAATCATCAGATAGCACGACACCCAGTGAGCCTAACCCTAAAACCTCACCCACATCTTCACCGCTACGAGCCAAATCAACTGCTCCAGCCAAAACCATATCTTCAGCGCTGGCCACCACTTTGATGACCTCACGCCCCATTTGGCCGAGTGCTCCGTTAACTAAGACAGGGATCCTTTCATCTGTCACTTCAAACACCCTCAGCTTACAGCTTTACTTCAATATCGACCCCAGCAGGTAGATCTAGCTTCATCAAAGCATCAATTGTTTTTGAAGACGGTGAATAGATATCAATGATCCGACGATGAGTTCTAGTTTCAAAATGTTCGCGAGAGTCTTTATCAATGTGGGGAGAACGTAACACGCAATAGATTCGTCGTCGTGTCGGTAAGGGGATTGGACCGACAGGCACAGCTTGGGTGCGATTCGCAGTTTCTACAATTTTGTCGCAAGATGTGTCTAGCAAACGATGGTCATACGCCTTCAAACGGATCCGAATCTTCTGTTGAGGTAGAGTCGCCATGATGTCATCACAAATGAGTAGAGTTAGCCTTAAACATTAAAATGGGGTTAGGAACCCTGAACTTAGCGTGCACCATCTGTAGCTAATAATCAGTGGACCTAGCCCCCTTTGGACAGTCGGTGGGATTACTCCAGAATCTTAGACACAACACCTGCGCCTACAGTTCGTCCACCCTCACGAATCGCAAATCGCATCCCTTGCTCAATCGCAATCGGTTGAATCAGTTCAACGGTCATCTTAATACGGTCACCAGGCATCACCATCTCAGGTTGGGATCCGTCATCAGCGGTGAAAGCTGCAATGGTGCCTGTTACATCAGTGGTTCGCACGTAGAACTGAGGGCGGTAACCGGAGAAGAATGGAGTGTGGCGTCCTCCTTCTTCCTTCTTAAGGATGTAGACCTCAGACTCAAAGTTGGTGTGAGGTGTGATGGAGTTGGGTTTAGCCAAAACCATACCACGCTCAATGTCAGCTTTCTGGATACCCCGGAGGAGTACGCCCACATTATCACCTGCCATACCAACTTCCAGGGTTTTCTGGAACATCTCAATCCCAGTCACGGTAGTAGAACGAGTGTCACCCAAGCCTACTAGCTCTACCGTCTCACCCACCTTCAGCTCGCCACGCTCAATACGACCGGTGGCTACCGTTCCACGACCTGTGATGGAGAAAACATCCTCAACAGCCATCAAGAAAGGCTTATCAACATCCCGCTCTGGAGTGGGGATAGCCTCGTCGACGGCATCCATCAAAGCATAAATCTTGTCGACCCAAGAGTCCTCTCCGCGCTTGGTGCCAGGCTCTGCCAGCATCTTTTCTAACGCCTTCAAGGCAGAACCCGTCACAATGGGGATGTCGTCACCTGGGAAGTCATAGGTGGAAAGGAGTTCGCGCACCTCAAGCTCAACCAGTTCTAGCAACTCTTCATCGTCCACCATGTCTTCTTTGTTCAAGAAAACAACAAGGCTCGGAACACCGACCTGACGGGCAAGCAAAATGTGTTCCCGTGTTTGGGGCATCGGACCATCAGCCGCAGAACACACCAGAATCCCACCATCCATCTGAGCTGCACCCGTGATCATGTTTTTCACGTAGTCAGCATGGCCAGGACAATCAACGTGAGCGTAGTGACGATTATCGGTCTCGTACTCAACGTGAGCTGTGTTGATCGTAATTCCCCGAGCCTTCTCTTCTGGAGCAGCGTCGATGTCCGCGTAATCCTTACCCTTTCCTCCCGAGTTGGTAGCCAGGGTCATGGTGATAGCAGCTGTCAGAGTTGTTTTGCCATGGTCAACATGACCGACAGTGCCAATGTTGACGTGAGGCTTAGTCCGTTCGAACTTCGCACGAGCCATTGTGTTTTCTCTTCCTTTCTACGTTGACGACTAACCGTTGTTTCTCGCAATGATGGCCTCAGCAACGCTATTCGGCACTTCCTCATAGCTGCTGAATTCCATGGTGAAGGTGCCACGTCCCTGAGTCTTAGACCGAATATCGGTTGCATACCCGAACATCTCAGACAAAGGAACCTTAGCTACCACATGAGACATGCCGGACAGAGTATCCATCCCCTCCATTTGACCCCGGCGAGCATTGATATCACCTATCACATCACCGAGAAAGTCCTCAGGGACTTCAACTTCAACCTTCATCATAGGCTCTAATAAAACAGGCGATGCTTCTTTAACCGCCGCTTTCAAAGCTATGGATCCAGCAACTTTGAAGGCCATCTCATTTGAATCGACCTCATGGTACGAGCCATCCACTAGGGTTGCTCGGACATCAATCAAGGGATATCCAGCAATGATCCCGGACTCACAGGCCTCTTTGATTCCTTGTTCAGCAGGGTTAACATATTCCTTCGGAATGACACCCCCGACAATCTTGGAAACAAACTCAAACCCAGATCCAGGTTCAGCAGGCTCTAGATCAATGACAACATGACCATACTGCCCTCGACCACCACTTTGTCGAACAAACTTACCCTCAACCTTAGAGGCCAGCTTCCGGATTGTCTCACGATAAGCTACCTGGGGAGCTCCTACGTTAGCCTCAACCTTGAATTCTCGCATCATTCGATCAACCAAGATTTCAAGATGGAGTTCACCCATCCCCGAAATTACCGTTTGATTGGTTTCGGGATCGACTGCCACTCGAAAAGTAGGATCCTCATCAGACAGGGCTTGTAGCGCCTTAGACATTTTATCTAAGTCCACTTTGGTCTTGGGCTCAACAGCGACTGAAATAACGGGCTCAGGAACAAAGAGGGACTCCAGAATGATGGGATTCGAGTCATTACATAGCGTATCACCAGTAAATGTATCTTTAAGGCCTAACACGGCACCTAGATCTCCAGCCCTCAACTCATCAACCTCTATCCGTTCATCTGCCTTAAGTACAATCAGTCGAGAAATACGCTCCTTCTTTCCTTTACTGGCATTAAGGGCATAAGTTCCCTTCTGCAGCACACCCGAGTACATGCGGATGAATGTTAGACGACCAAACGGATCCGTCATCACCTTGAACGCCAGAGCTGATAGGGGCTCCCCATCAGAGGAATGGCGGACAGTCTCCTCACCATCTGGAGTCAATCCCTTGATTGGAGGCACTTCAAGCGGTGAGGGGAGATAGTTCACTACCGCATCTAGTAATAACTGAACCCCGCGATTCTTGAACGCTGAACCACACAGCATCGGAATCATTTCGTTAGCGATTGTCGCTTTCCGGATTCCACTAATTAACTCAGCTTCCGTTAATTCCTCGTCTGCAAAGTACTTTTCCATCAGACCTTCGTCAGTCTCAGCGACGGATTCCAGCAACTTAGTGCGATACTCGTTAGCCAGCTCCTGCATATCCTCAGGAATATCAGTAACCTGAATATCAGTCCCGATATCGTTGGTGTAGAGGTAAGCTTTCATTCCCACTAGGTCTACTAACCCCTGAAAGTTGTCTTCACTACCAATGGGGAGCTGAATCGGCACAGGATTGCCTCGTAGGCGCTCTCGAATCTGCTCAACAACTCGGTAGAAGTCAGCACCTGTTCGGTCCATTTTGTTGACAAATCCGATGCGAGGAACGTTGTAGCGATTGGCCTGACGCCAGACAGTCTCACTCTGGGGCTGCACACCTCCAACAGAACAGAACACAGCGATAACCCCATCCAAGACACGCATAGACCGCTCAACTTCAATTGTGAAGTCGACATGGCCAGGGGTGTCGATGATATTGATTCGGTGGTCCTTCCAGTTTGTGCTAATGGCAGCAGCAGTGATTGTGATGCCACGTTCACGTTCCTGTGCCATCCAGTCCGTCACAGCGTTGCCGTCATGGACCTCACCAATCTTGTGAACAATCCCTGAATAAAACAGGATCCGTTCTGTCGTTGTGGTCTTGCCTGCATCAATATGAGCAGCGATACCCATGTTGCGGACTTTCTCTAGCGGAATTGCACGTGGCACAGTAACCTCCTCGCCTATGGCTCATGACCCGAGGTCCAGGTTAGACGTTAAAATATCTACACAATCTTAGCGAATAAGCAAGCAATCTAGACAGAGGCCTTGCCACTAAATCACTTTAAGCTCATCACTCTAAGCATTAGTAACGGTAGTGAGCAAACGCTTTGTTCGCCTCAGCCATCCGGTGCGTTTCCTCCCGGCGCCGAATAGCGTTGCCTGTTTCGTTAGAGGCATCCATCAACTCATTAGCTAGCTTGGATGCCATCGTCCGGCCCCCTCGCTCCCGGGAAAATCGCACAATCCAGCGCAGCGCTAGGGAAGTTCCTCGATCACCCCTGACTTCCATAGGAACCTGATACGTTGCCCCTCCCACTCGTCGGGCTTTAACCTCTACCATCGGAGTTGCATTGCGGATAGCGTTTTCGACCACATTCAAGGGATCCGTCCCTGTCCGCTCTTCAATAATAGACATAGCGTTATACACGATGCTGGCGGCAATGGATCCTTTGCCATCTAACATCACCTTGCGAATCAGCATGGTTACCAGTCGGCTACCATACTTAGGGTCAGATAAGACCTCACGTTGAGGGGCACGATTTCGACGAGACATAAGACATCAACTCAAATCATGAATAGGATTATGGAGCCATACGTAAAGCGGACAGAAAGCGCTTCAGGCCTACTTCTTCTTACCCGTGGGAGCCGCACCAGGCTTGGGTCGCTTAGCACCGTACTTAGACCGACCTTGTAAGCGATCCTTGACTCCAGCAGCGTCCAATGTGCCTCGAATAATGTGGTAGCGAACACCTGGCAGATCCTTAACACGCCCGCCCCGGATTAAAACAACTGAGTGCTCTTGCAGGTTGTGGCCAATACCAGGAATGTAAGCAGTTGCTTCAAATCCAGATGTCAGTCGGACCCTAGCTACCTTGCGTAGTGCCGAATTAGGCTTCTTAGGTGTAGTAGTATACACTCTAGTGCATACTCCACGTCGCTGTGGACAAGCCTTCAGAGCAGGAGATTTAGTCTTCCGTTTGGCTACACTACGCTCATCCCGAACAAGCTGCTGAATAGTTGGCATCAATCCCTCTATCTTGGACTAGTTGTAAGCATAACGAAGAAATAATCTAGCAGCTTTTAGGATCCTCCGTCAATTATTTAATTGGCTCTGACCGTCAAGCGCTCATCCGAGGTCCAACGCTGAGAATGGCTAATTTGTCACTCCACTTCCACTCAGCTCACCTAAGACATTGATGTCGAAGGTGAAGTTAATTTGAATACTTGGGCCTTGGTAGGGAGCCGGTAAGGGGAGAAAGGGCGCTGCACGAGTGATAGCCTGCAAAGCAGCATCGTCTGTCGGTTGGTGTCCTGATGTGCGAGAGATACGAGCATTGTAAAGCTCGCCATTCCGCCCGACTGTAAACATAACCACTGTGCGGCGAGAGGCTCCCGTTTGACCAGGGATCCAATTCCGTTCTGTGCGGCGTTGGAGGTCGGCGAGCCAGGGCCCCCAATCCACATTTTCCCGGGCTGCAACACTCGGAGCTCCTGGAGCTGTTTGCGAGGGATTGTTAACCCCACTAGCATTGCCTGCTTGGCTGGTCCCCTGTTGGCCGGCAGCGGATAAAGCCACAGGCTCTCCCAGTTGCGAACTGCTGGGTGCCCGTTCTGCTGGAGCGGCGGCAGGGGCATTCCCTGAAGACACCGGCGCAAGTTGAGAGGTATCCGACTGTCTCTGGGCTGGAGGAGCAGGAACGGGGTGGAGAAGGCCAATAAATCTGGGGCGGGGGTTCGGGCTGGAACGGGGGTG
>CAYUEE010000108.1:0-2753 GCA_964443615.1 uncultured bacterium
AACAGAACATTCTCAAACGCCCCACCCTGAAACACCCCCAACCGAGGGATCCACCTCCGCACCTTCGGATCCAACTGCTCCAACGCCAACTCAACCGCTGCCACTAAAGGATTATTCGGATCCTCCCGCAACACCATATCCAGCCGATAGCCCAACTCATCCACCTGTCGGACCTTCAACTGCTCTGCCAATACCCCAATCGCTAATGGATGATACTGAACCTGTTTGAAAAACTCCAATAACTCCGGATCCTTAGGCAACTCAACCCGTGGCAGCGGCGGCACCGTCATCAACTTTTGAAAATAAGCCAACGCATCCCCAGGATCCAATCCCTGCAACGCCAACACTTTAGGATAATCAGGATGATTCAATTCTGATGGCCGGGTCGTCAGCAACACTCGACAGGATCCCACCTCAGACCACTCCTTCGCCGCCGTCAACAACCCCTGCAACGGATCCGGATCCGATGACTCCAAATTATCCAAAATGATCAACGTTGACTTCCGCGCTAAGCTCTGCCGGACGGCTGCCGCATCGATCAAAGTCTCACCCAGGACGCTAGCGATCTCACTGACGGCCCACTCTAACGGATCCACTCCCTGAAAACTGGCATAGCTCACCAAACAGACCCATTCAAACAGTCCTGTGCGGAGGAACCATCGTCCTGCCTCTTCGGCCAACGTGGTTTTCCCCTGCCCCCCTAGACCACTGATGGTAATCCGACGAACCCCCTGCACCGCGAAAGTTTGTTCAATCGCCCACAATTCCCGTGATCGCCCGAAGAAGCCTGCCGGTTGGATCTCACGTAAGTTGTGCCGTGGGGGAGATGGATCCGGATCCCGTCGCAACGGTTGGGGACTTAAGAGTTGAGGATCCTGTCCCACTTGATAGAGAGCTGGCAGAAACCAATCCTGCAATTTCAATGTGATTGGACCCGCATCCCGTGGCCGAGTGCCTCGCTCTTGATGGTCGTACAGGAATCGTCGGGCTTGCTCTAACGCAGATCCTGTGGGTTGGCCATTGGCGAGCTGTCGGTAAAACTCTTTGAACAAAACCTTAGTAGTCACCACCAGAACTGAGTAGCTCATGGCTAGGACAGTAGGGATCCCTTGAGCAGTTAATCCCACCGCAACGCTGCCTAAAGGATCCTCGCCATCCACCGTCGCAGACTGACAGGCCGACAGCACCACAAACCTCACCTGAGTTTGTTTCAGTTCTTCCCCTAACTGGCTTGCTGAAATAAAGACGCTACTACCACTACCGGGGCGTGTGAAGAGTAAGGATCCAGTCTTATCCTCTTTGTTGAAGGATCCATGTCCATCAAAGTGCAGAATGTCCACCTGGGGTTGGGTTGGATCCTGTAGTCGAGTGACCAGATCCCTGTAATTGGCCGACCGGAGAAACTCAACTTCAAACTGCTCAGGAGCCACCTCTTCAACCGCATCGAGAACAGACTGCGCATCCCCTCTAGGATCAATAAACCCTGCATCATTAGGACGGCTGATGACAAAAAGGATCCTGACCTTGGGTTTGGGCGAAAGCACCACCGGCTGAACATCGCTTTGGAACGAGCGGCGGATGGCAATGGGTGGCGTCTGGATAACTAGGTGGCCCTTCGGATCCTGCAACAACTCCCAGGGGAGCAAGAGGACTTCAGGATCCTGGGCATTAATCGTGAGGATCCGGGTTTGTTGCGGAGATTGCAGGAAGAGCGTGGCTAGTGCGTGGGCGGAAGGATCCTGAAATACAGCTGTAAACAGCGCGGATCCCCAGACTGGTAGCTGTTGAGCAATCCGAGCGGCCCGCCGATCATCAATCTCAGTCGTGTACTGAGCCGCATAGACTTCCAAATACCAGCGAATATCTTGAAGATGATCAGGTTGCAAAGGGGAGGTGAAAGGGAGAGGATCCGTGATACCCCTATTGAAGGAAACAATAGCCTGATTTGGATTAGGAAAGTTGAGACTCAATTCAAGGCTCATGGCTATATTCCTCACAGATCGTCTTCACGGAGAGATGGAGCACAATGACTGCGACTGGAACCAACACCATCGGCACGACTTCCCCAGTAATACCCAAGCTCACCAATAGAGGGCCAAACGTCGCGATTAAATCTTTATTGTCTAGATCACCAAATCGTTTCCACTGGTCATGTAAAGTGCCCCCTTCAAGACAGAGATCCTTATGAGCCGCCCGACCAAACCTTATAAACATAGGCCTCAAGGATTAGATCCTAAAATGTCTCCCTGAACGTATTGAAGGATCCTTGAGTACTCGACGCCTCTATACACGCTCAATGACGGATCCTGTGTCACTCTAGTGATGTCACTTAGTCATGATCAGAGGAGTCATCATGCAGTTGTCACACCGTTGGGGATGGTTACTGAGTGTACTCATGCTCGGGGCCTGCTCCGGATCCGTAAGTACCCTACCCCCCGTCTCCGAATCCGCTACCAACACCGTCCAGGCCATCACCGTTGAGGACGGATCCGTTGTTTCAAATGCTGAATCGCAACAGGACCTCTTTGAAGATGTCGGACAGATCCAAAGTCTCCCCCCCGGCTATCGATTTGGGCGCAACACTGGCCTCTGGCGAATTAATAACGTCTTTGTCCAAGTGACCGCTGCTACCCAACTCCCTGCCGATCGCCTGGCCATTGGAGACACCATCGGCTTCCGGGGCCGCCAAATCACCCCTCGCTACGTCATCGCCACAGAAATTGGTCCCTTCTTGCCCTGCCCTGTTCCCTCCC
>CAYUEE010000108.1:2763-6173 GCA_964443615.1 uncultured bacterium
CGCCCAGCCTCATCGTGCGTCAGTCCCTTAACCCCCACCTGAACCTCACCACCCACATCTCGAATCCCATCGAATTCAGCTACAACTGGGCTGTGACCCCCTCCAGCGGTGTTAACCCCAGCACATCCACCTCAATTAGCCCTACCATCACCTTCGCCCAACCCGGATCCTTTATCGTCAGCGTTAGTGGGGCCTACACCATCAACACCATCCCAGGCTGCACCGCCACGGTCGCCTACTCCGCTTCTGCCCCCATCAGTGTGTTTATCCCTTAGTGTGTTTATCCCTTGATCTGTGTCCATACTCAAGGGTAGATAGATAGAGGGTAGATAGATAGAGGGTAGATAGACTAAGTGTAGATAGCCTGAATAGATTAACCTTCTACTTCCATTTCACACGCCCATAATTTCAAAGGATCCTGCGGCAGTCACCACCCGGTCTGACGGCTAGGATCCTGAAATTCTGAGTCGAAATACTCAATAATTTGAGGGCAAGTCGATTAAGCTAGAAGGGGTAAAACGAAGTCGTCAAACGTTGTAGTCTCTCACGCCCCCGTCTCGGAAGGACCTTAGCGATGTACTGGTCGAATGCTCTCTCTACCCTCCCCTCACTAGAAGCTGCTCTCAAGGAAGTCGTGGAGCAAGCCCAGGCCAAACTTCGCTCCGCCCAACTCCAAGCCTCCCTCGTCGGCCAATCCCAAGGATCCTCAGGATCCCTGCCTGCGGTCTTAACGGTCTCCACAATGGAAGCCACCCGACCCAACTTGGCAATCCTATTTGTCTCCTCTGCCTTTGCCAGTGAATACTCCCGCGTGATGCCCCTGCTGCAATCGCTGCTAGATGTCGACGTTGTCATCGGTTGCTCTGGGGATGGCGTTGCGGGTGAAGGCCATGAAGTTGAAGACGGCCCCGCCATTTCCTTAACGCTGGCTACGCTCCCCCGGGTATCCATTCAACCCTTTCATGCCACAGCAGACGACATCCCCGATTTAGATGGACCTCCCGACACGTGGGCTGACTTGGTGGGGGTCCCCCCTGCAGAGGATCCGGATTTCATCCTACTCTCCGACGGCTTCACCTCAAATGTCCCCGACCTTCTTGAGGGACTGGATTTTGCCTATCCTGGTGCTGTTAAAGTTGGTGGATTAGCCAGTAGTGGTCGGATGTCAGGTGGCAATGCCCTGTTTCTAGGTCAGCACACCACTGAGGGGCCTGAATTCCGCATGCTGAGAGGGGGAACCATCGGTATTGCCCTTTCCGGTGAAATCATCGTCGAGGCGGCCGTGGCTCAAGGCTGCCGCCCCATTGGTGCACCGATGCAGGTCTCTAAGGCACAGCGAAACGTCATTCTCGAACTGGATGATCAGCCGCCCCTTGAAGCCTTGCAACGGATCGTGCTCACCTTACCTCCTGAAGAACAGCAGCTAGTTCGACACTCTCTGTTCATTGGTCTGTTGATGGATGAGTTTAAACAGCACCCTGAGCAGGGGGATTATTTGATTCGGGTGATCCTGTGGATCGATCCCAAATCTGGAGCCATTGCGATTGGAGACCGGATCCGTCCTGGCCAGACCGTCCAGTTTCATCTCCGTGATGCTGATGCCTCCTCCGAGGATCTTCGTAGTGTCCTCCGGCGCCATCGCGAGAGTCTACCCAATGTCACCGCAACACCTGCAGGGGCCCTCATGTTTGCCTGCTTGGGACGGGGAGAGAACCTGTATGGACAGCCCGATTTTGATACTCGCGTCGCCCGAGACATTCTGGGAGATCTCCCACTGGGTGGCTTCTTCTGTAACGGTGAAATCGGACCAGTCGGGGGGACTACATTTCTGCACGGCTACACGTCATCGTTCGGACTATTTCGGGCCCCATAGCTGAGCCTCTAAGAGCAATCTCCTAGCCCCATTAGAGTCGCCTGTAACAGCCCGAGAAGAGGCGGATCAGTGTAAGCTACGATCCGAGTGTATTAAGGATCCGTCCGTAATGAGTGGATATCAGTTTCCGGCTTCGTTTCTATGGGGATGTGCCACAGCAGCGTACCAAGTTGAGGGGGCCGCGCAGCTTGAAGGCCGGGGACAGTCTATCTGGGATACTTTTGCGCACACACCAGGCCGTACCTATGCCAATCACACCGGCGATGTCGCTGTTGATCAATATCATCGATACCTAGACGACATTGAGTGGATGGCCTGGTTGGGGGTGAAAGCCTATCGTTTTTCCCTCTCGTGGCCTCGGATCTTTCCAGAGGGATATGGATCCGTCAACCAAGCCGGTCTAGATTATTACCATCGTTTAATTGATGCTCTGCTTGCCCATGGCCTTGAACCCTGGGTAACTCTGTACCACTGGGATCTCCCCCAACGATTGCAAAAGGACTCAGGGGGGTGGCGTTCCCGAGATACAGCGAAATACTTCAGTGACTATGCTGCCTATGTAACTGAACACATCTCAGATCGAGTTACCCATTTTATGACCCTCAATGAGTTGTTTTCATTCGCTGAACTCGGCTATGTCAAAGGGCATCATGCCCCTGGCGAGCAGCTATCTGGGCGGGATCGTAGCCAAGTCTATCACCATGGTCTTCTGGGTCACGGATTAGCAGTCCGAGCCATTCGAGCCCAGGCTAAACAGCCAGTGCAGGTGGGTCTGGCGGAGAATCCCACTATCTGTGTCCCGGCCATTGAAACAGAAGAGCATATTCAAGCCACGAAATTGGCGATGTGTCATTTGAATGGTGCCGTGCTCCGACCGTTGATGGAGGGGAGTTACGATCCTGGCTACTTGGAGTGGTTGGGTCAGGATGCTACACCTGTCTTCACAGAGGATGACATGGCCATCATTGGAACTCCCCTTGATTTCGTCGGAATTAACGTATATTCGCCAACTTATATCTACGCGGATCCGTCCATGCCCTTGGGGTACCGAGTGTTACCTATGCCAGACAGCTATCCTCGATTGGGACTGCCTTGGTTACACATTGGCCCACAGATCACGTACTGGGGCCCCCGGTTGTTGAAGGAAATTTGGGGTGTTGACGCGGTTTACATTACTGAAAATGGCTGTGCTGCCGATGATACTCTGACTGCGGAGCGAAACATCTTTGACACAGATCGAGTGATGTTTTTACACCATCATTTCATCGCCGCCCACCGAGCCCTAAGCGAAGGATGGCCCTTAAAGGGGTACTTTGTTTGGAGCCTTTTGGATAATTTTGAATGGGAGCATGGCTACAGCAAACGATTCGGTCTCTTTTATGTTGATTACGATACGTTGGAACGGATCCCAAAGCTCAGCGCCAAGTTCTACCGCGAGTTCATTCGCTCAACCCACTAGCCAATCCCATCGCAGAATCGGTTTGACACGCAATGCCACTAGGATCCTGATGCGCCTGATTTCTGATTTAGACCAGCT
>CAYUEE010000108.1:6273-15213 GCA_964443615.1 uncultured bacterium
GATTTCTGATTTAGACTAGCTGATTTCTGATTTAGACTAGCTGATTTCTGATTTAGACTAGCTGATTTCTGATTTAAAGGACATACGTGAAGTTCCGAATCGATAGTTTACAGTCTGCAATATCTGACAATCGGTCGTTTGACTCGATTGAAGGAGCATGTGATACTCACTTCGGCTCTTCGAAAGGATGACAACATGCGGTTTAACAAACTTCTTTCAGCAGTTTTGGTGTTAATTTCTCTACTGACACTCTTGGTCTCAACCCCAGTACACGCCGCCGACTTGGACAATGGCAAGCAAATCTTCAACAGAAATTGTGCGCAATGCCATCGTGGTGGAATGAATGTGGTGGTGAGGAATAAAAGTCTCAAGCAGGATGCCCTCGAAAAATATGACATGTTCTCTGTAGACGCGATTGCTTACCAGGTCACTAATGGTAAAAATGCAATGCCTGCTTTCGGTCGGCGTTTGAAGCCTGATGAAATCGAGAATGTTGCAAACTATGTTTATGCCCAAGCTCAGTCTGGTTGGTAATCAGTCTGGTTGGTAACCCGGAATTCAATTGGAATCAGACGGGTAGCCCATTCAGTACACGTGGCTTACTAAGCTGACACATTAATTAAACATCTCCGAGGGATCCAGGCCCTCTTTTTTAATTTTTGTACTTAGTTTTTGCCGCTAGACCCGGTTGACACAGTATGGACAGAGCTTAGCGTTATAGCAGGTAGTCACCCCCTGAACTCGTTCAGTGTCAACCTAGCTTAAGTAGTAGGAGGAAGATGTTGATTCAAAGCAAGCAAAGTTTAGATCATCCCCGAGGTTAACCGGAGCTCCCAGAGAATCCACCTAGAAGAGGATCCACCTAGAAACGGCCAGAGGACACACCACATTTGGTGGATAGAGGTAGAATCGATCTGATAAAGTGTCGGCGTTACTCTAGTGGTCAGTGTTAGCTATGGATAACCAGGAAGAGCAGCTTCATCATTTAAGGATGCGGGTCCAGAACTTGGAGCGATCCTTACATGAGTCTGAAGCCCTGTCCCTAGAGCAGATTGAGTGTACCCACCGCCTAGAGCAACAGCTGTTCGATACCCGTAATCTCCTGGTCCAGAAAGAGCACGAGCTCCAAGAGTGTCGGCGAGCCCAGCAATCACTCGAAGATGGCCCCTCTGCCGAGGACTATCGGTTACAAGCACAGCACATTGAAGAACTCCAACAGCTGATTTGGGATCTTGAGCGCCGCCCCACCCAAGATCATTATCAGATCCTGCATCAGCAACTCGTCACCAGCCAAGCTGAGATTGAAATGCTTAAGGCTGAATTAGAACGCCGTGTCGATCCCGTTCGATTTCAGCAGCTTCAACAAGAGCTCCGCGAACTCAAGTCCTACGCTGAACAGTTGGGTGACTATGCCGCTCGTTTCCCTCAAGTTCAACTGCAGCAAGCTCAGGTGGGAATTGAGAATCAGGAACTCAAAACTGAAATTGAAAGCCTCAAAGCGCAACTGGCTGCCCAATCTGAAACAACTCACTCCTCGACGGTCGAGGATCCAACGCCAGCTCCTCAGGATCCTAGTGCATTACCTGCTAATAAGTTGCCAACTGAGGTTGAAGAACAGATCCAAGCTGAAGTTGAAGAGCGGGTTCAGGCTTTAGACTCTGAGTATGTGACGATCCAATCTCAACTGCGACAGCAACTGCGCGAGGCCCAGGACCAAGTTCAGGAACTCCAGAATCGAGCGGTTTTAGCCAATGAAACTCAATGGCGTCGAGAAATTGAACGCTTGCATCGTACTCTTTCCACTGTTGAAGCCGAGCGTGATCAACTCCTTAGTGGATTGGCAGCTCGCATTGCTCCCACCTCGGAGTCCTTAGACCCAGCAGTGGCCTTGGATCCTGTGGAACCGACAGAGGATGTGGCTACCCTGCAAAAGCAAGTGGAACTCCTCCAGTTTCAGCTAAACGCGTCAGAAGAAGCTCTGGCCCAGCGACCCACCTCCGCTCAACTGACTAGCCTGGAGGCCGAGCTAGACGAGGCTAAAGCTGAACTGGCCGTTGCGCATCAGGCCATAGAATCCAATCAGTCCAGCCAAGACAGAGTAGAAGAGCGGTTCCGGATCCTGGAAGCCAGTCTCAACGACATGGATCAATCTCTGACAGAACAGACTGCCTACGCTGAAGAGCTGAGTGCCCAAGTAGCCGAGCGTGACCGTGACCTCCAGACCCTACGAAACGAACTGGAGCAACGCCCCACTGCCGCTGACTGGGAACAGCTCAACCAGAGGGCCACAGCTCTAGATCAACAGATCACGGCGGCCCGCCAGGCCCTCGACCAGCGCCCGACCCCAGATCAATGGCATCAACTCCAGACTGCTCTTGCTGCCATGGAGTCTGACCTGGCCGCTGCTCTCACCGAGCTCAATCAACGCCCGACCCTCGATGCCTGGGAACACCTACAGTACCGTGTCCAAGCTGCAGAGTCAGAATTAGCTACAGTGCGGGCTCAAGGTTCTAATCAGCCTGCTGCAGACGAGCGAGTTCACCAACTAGAGGCCACCCTCACCGATCTCCAGACTCGACTCACAGCGGCTGAAGCTCTCGAAGCTCAACTCACAACCCTTCAGTCTCATGCCGCTGACCTCGAAACTCGCCCCGCTCCTGAGCAGGTAGCTGAATGGCTGCAGCGGATCGATGCTCTCCAAGCCCAGGTTTCCAATGCCCAATATGAGCTTGCTCACCGGCCCACCGCTGATGATCAAGCCCAGTGGGAACGGCACCTTGAGCAACTCCAGGCTGAATACGATGCCATGGCGGAACAACTGGCCTCTCTCACGCGCCAGCTTTCCTCTGCACACACCCAGATTCAGGAATTGCAGCAACGCCCGACTCTCCTCCAAGCGCAGGAATGGCAGCAACGGATCCAAGATCTTCAAACCCAACTTGCACACTCCCAGGTTGATCTAGCGCAGCGCCCCGCCGCCTCTGAAACCGAAGCGTTGATCCACCAAGTTACTGGTTTGGAAACCGAGCTCCAGACGCTACAATCTGCCTATCAAGCACTGCAACAAAGCCATCAAACCCAACAATCTGAGGCCTATCGCACTCTGGAGGCAGAGGTCGCTCAACTTCAAGAGACGCTCCAAAGCTTTGATGCTGATCGTCAACGTCTAGCCCAGGAGCTGGAATTACGGCCCACCCTCCGTCAGTTTCAAGAAGTAAAACGGAAGCAAGAGCTGGCTGAAGCCCATCACGTTGTTGGTAAAAAGCAAGTTGAACGCCTTCAAGAGAAGATCCAAGAGCTGGAAGCCGAGTGTGTACAGGCCCATGCCTACGCTCAGACTCAAGAGAAAGAAGTCGCCCACCTTGAACGAGCCAAGCAAGAGCTAGAGAGTCAAATTGCCTTTCTTTCCACCGCACCGACCTCAGCTCAGAGAGCAGAACTTGCAGGACTCACTGTGTTTCCACTTAGTGCGACCCATCGTTCTGTTAGCGAAGAGGGGCCTGTCCAGCCTCAGGTGGAGCAATCTCCAGCAGCAGCCTCATCCCCTCTCGAGGCTCCGGCCGAAACGCAACCGAAGCGCTCACCCGTCCACCCCAGCTTCCGCCCTCGTCGTTCATCGATTGGGATTCCTCCTCTAACCTTCAACGCTGGCTCAGAGGCCTCAGGATCCTTATCACAACGTCCGAAGTATCAGTCTTGGGCCCGACGCCCCCTACCACCTGAAGACTCATCCGTTAAAAAAAACAGAGTTGAACTACCCACATTTGTTCAGCGGAGATAGGCTGATCCGTAAATTCACACAAAGAGGGCAAGGGGTAGAGTAGTAAATCACTTATGATGTGTTAGTTTTACGACATCCAGTTGCTTACAGCATCTCAGTCTGATGATTGCTGAAGTCTACCTCGATAGTTCAAGCTGCTGTCGGACACGGCGGGCAACAGGATCCTGAAGTGCCCCTTCTTTCACTAACCTCTCTAGCACCATTATTTGGGTGGATAGTACAGCTCGTTCAACCAGGTCACACTGAAGCGTTTTGGCGGCCTCAGGACCCATATCAGCCCAAATCTGAAGCTGCTCTTCTGCGTTGTGATAGACCTGACGATAGGCCTCAATACACTCTTCAATCACCGAGGCATTGATCCCTTGGTAGTCATCTGGCATCGTTTGAGCTCGGTGGGCGACATCATCAGCAAAGCGCTGCACCTCTTCCATGACATGCTGACTGACATAGGTGAGGGCCACATCGTACTCATATTTCAGCTTGAAGCTAGGATCAATCGTGTGCTGGGTGGATCCTGTGAGACGTGCCAAGAAGTGATAGGGAAAAATCACACAGTAGGTAATTGCATTCAATATTTTTTCAAACCCAGTTTCTTGCGGCAGCGTTGTGTGTTCCGGCGGAGGAATCTCATGAGCTACAATGGCATTACTTTTTAAGTTTACTAAGTGATTAAGCTTGTCCAGTGTCAACTCCGAGAGGATCCCTTCATCATAGAGTTGCTGGTAGGCCTTGTGTTCAATATTCAAAGCTTCTCGCCATACTGCTTGTTGTAGAATCTCTGGTTGCATTTCTAACTGACACCAAATATCCACCAATTGAGTTTCAGCGGTTGTGAGGGACTCTTGATAAATCGCTTGGGTCTCCTGCAGAGCTAGGAATGAGAACGAGGACATGGACTCCAGCTGCCTCAACTCCTCTAACCCAGCCCGCTTAGTCTCAACCACTGCAATCGCTTGAGTGAGTTGCTCAAATGAGGTAATGCAATCTAAACCGAGTTGGCTTAGCACCCATGCCATCGTCGTCCCACCCCCAATCACGGTAAACAAAGCTGTCGCCAGGATCATCAGTAGGATCAAATCTCGGTTGGGAAAATCAGGGGCTAAACTCAAAGCTAGGGCTAACGCAACAGCCCCTCTTAATCCTCCCCAAAATGAGATGACCTGATATGCCTTGGGAATAGCTTGGGCGGGTTGAAGTTGGTTAAACAGAGGTATTAGGGTGAAAACTCCGATAGCACGTCCCACCAGAGCTAAGATAATTGCGGCGATGATTGAAATCCAGAGGGTACTACCTTCAAGCATTTGAAATGTTACAAACTCAGCTGTGGTAATTCCCATCAACAAGAAGATCAAACTATTCGCTAAGAAGGCTAGATACTCCCAAAATTCGCTGATGAACAGACGGGTTTCGAGGTGCAAGCGGCTTGAACTCAACCACCCCACCACAGCACCCGCTGCCATCACGGCAATCACACCCGACACATGGAGGAAGTGTTCGGCCACAATAAAGGTCAGGTAAGCCACAACTGCTGAAACGGTGCTGAGTACCAGAGCATTTGCTGCCGCCATCGCCACAAAATAGCCCATCAGACTTGAAACGAGGATGCCCGTTAGGATCCCTCCCGTTAGCACAATAACTGCCTGCACCAAACCTTGGCCGGCAGTCATCCAATTTGCGGTTCCTGAAGCAATCGCCATCAAAATAATATTGAAGATAACAATGGCCGACGCATCATTGAGTAGACTTTCTCCTTCGACCAAAATCATCAATCGATGCGGCACCCCTAACTCTTTGAACAATGCAATCACGGCGACCGGGTCCGTTGCCGATACCATCGATCCGAACAGCAAACCTTGCCCGAGATTAAGCGGACTGACCCAACTGATGGGGATCCCGATCAAGGCAGCTGAGATCAGCAAGCCAGGACCGGCGAGAAGCAAAACAGGGGTTAGATTACGTGCTAATAATCTAAAATCCATTGCTAAGGCTGACTCAAATACGAGGGGAGGCAGAAATAGAAATAGGATTAACTCATGGGAAAGATGAATCTCTGCTAATGGCTCTAGCGCTGGTAGATGATGCGACAACCCGCCAAGTCCAAATCCGGTGAGTAGCAGGCCAACAGTATAAGGGAACCTGAGTTTCTTTAGCGCAATCGCCGCAAAACTAGCAATCAGTAGGAGACCAAGAATTGCTATTAATGTCGTTATCAATACATCACTTTCAAGCTCAGCCATCCGCATGTCCCCGAATTTGTCACTCTACACCTACCCAATTAAATCAGGGCAAGCTAAACGGTTGACGAAAGCCTGCTGGATGTAGACCGAGGGTGAGAATGACAGTCAAATAATGAGCAATATATATAAGTAATAAAGGGTAATGCAGAATGATAATAGATAAACTCAATCAATAGTGGACTGGTAGTGACTAAGACTCAATAAGTTCCTGAAACAATTCAATGAGCTCGGGTGAATCGCCGATTGAGTCCAAGATTCGTTTAATTAACTGCTCCCGATACGGGTAATGTTGCGAAAGATTAATATCATCCTGAATCTGACGACGCCACAGGGAGGCATGGAACGGATCCTGACATTCAGCCAACATTTCAAGAAAGGCAGGAATGGCGTGAGCACAGAGATCGAGAGAGGAGGGCTCAGAAGGTGTGAGCTGGTAATGAACCCAAGACTCGTAGCGGGCCAGTAACCAAGCTGGGGCAACATCTTGAATGAACCACCAAACCGTTTCAGGATCCAAATGATTCAAGCTTTCTTCCACCATCGAAATGGCTTCACTCGTCTCGAAATGCTCCATGATCAGAGCCAGTGCGTTCCGAGCCGCCTCACCATCCCGACATAGCAGTGCAGTCTCTAGTGTCATAGGGTTTGCAACAGTGGGTACGTTGATGAAAAGGAACTGTGGTTTACTTTACCGGATCCACTGACATAGATTCTACCTAACCTTAAGAAACTATGTAGGGATCCCCCTTGTCACCTTCACCAACCTGCGGATCCACTAGGATGGCGATGGCAGCCAGATTATAGCTCAGCTCATCTGGAGGTTCACAGGACTTCACGACCTGTTATTCGAATGAGGACCAAAGGCGATCCACATGCGGCCCAGACTAGGCCCGAGTGTAATGTCTCCTGGCTAAGTCTAAGCTGCTGGGGGTTGAGGAATGGATCCGTTGAGCGGACGCCTAGCATCACCAATGAGCCAACTTAAGTCCGTTTCTTCAGTGTCAATTGCTTCACCATCAGAGGCAATGCAATATTTTCCTAAGACCATCCGTTCCTTCAAGGTGACACCCCGCGCAATTTGGGTGTAGTTGAAGATAACACTTTGATCAATCACACAGCCTTCGTTGATGACACAGCCGGATCCGATCGATGTGGGGCCAATGATCTTAACGCCATCGCAGATGTGAGAACTGGAACCAATGTAAACTGGCGGTGTAATATTGACTCGATCCCAATTGATCCGCACGTTGATACCGGTCCATACTCCGGGTGAAACTTCGATGCCGGGAATGTGAACCCCATTGACTTCGCCCTTAAGCACTTTTCGAATCGCATCGTAATAATCTGGTGTCCGACCAATATCTACCCACTGGAAATCAGCTGTTACACCGTAGAAGGGAGCACCTGCTTCAACTAACGAGGGAAACAGTTCCCCTCCAATGTCGTACTTGCCCTCAGGAATATACTTGAAAATCTCTGGCTCGAAGATATAGATACCTGTATTAATGCAATTACTCAATGCCTCTTCGCGAGAGGGTTTCTCTTGGAAGTTTGTGATCAATCCATCATCATTGGTTACAACCACACCGTAGCTCGACACATCAGCAGGATCCACTTCCCGCAGAACGACTGTGGCCAATGCCCCCTTGTCCCGGTGGAACTTGACGACTTCAGTGATGTTGAGATCAATCAAGGCATCACCGCAGAGCACTACGAAGGTATCGTCGAAAAAACCGGAAAAGTCTTGGATCTTCTTGAGTCCTCCAGCGGATCCTAGGGCTTGGGCTACGGGTTGATCATTAATGAAGTAGCCCTCAAACGAAAAACCAATTTGAATGCCCCACTGTTGACCATCTCGGAAATAGTCTTCAATCTGCTCGGCCAAGTGACTCGTGTTGATCATGACCTCGGTAAAACTGTGACTTTTGAGCAGCTCAACCAAGAACTCCATCACCGGCTTGTGCAGGATCGGGATCATGGGTTTAGGGATGAGATACGTAATTGGACGAACACGAGTCCCTTTTCCCGCAGCCAGAATCATGGCCTTCATGAGCTCACTCCTTTGCGTGCCACCAACAGGATTAACTAGGCAAAGTCAATTAGGTCAGCGAACCTTTGTCAACGGAACTAGCCAACGCAGCCCTCACCGACGTGCCAAGTCAAACAGGGTATGAGTTAAACCATATCACCCTGACAGAGGCTAGTATGGCTTGTCTTGAGCAGTCTATCGAGCTCTGGAGGAGAATGGATTCGCAGAAATGCTTATCTGGTGTGTTAGCTGGCGTGTTGACTATCTAGCATGTTGACTATCTGGCGTGTTGACTATCTGGCGTGTCAATCAGCACTGCGGGTGACAGAGAAGGTTTGGATAACCCTGAGGTTTACTATCCCATCGCGATCAGATGACCCCCTCTAAAAAGACTACGATGAGAGGAACACAATTGCGTACAATGAAAGCGGCTTACTGGCTGGGTTAGAGCATGATGATGAGTAATCCTACCTGTGTCGAAGCACGGCCACGAGCCTTTAGTATGATTCTTTGTTCAGTCCTGGGGATGGGTTCATCCTAGAGAGCCACTTGGGGCTGAGACAGACTGTTTAAGCTTTGGTTAGGACTATTTGTTTAAGCAGTGTTTAGACATTGATAAGAATGATGTTGTTAAGAGGTTGACCCATGCGGTATCGATCCATCCTGACGTTTATCTTGGCCTTCTGTCTCGGAGTTGTGGCCTTCTGCAGCCCAGCACTAGCGGTGCGGAGTCCGTTGACCTACGACCAAATCCGTAACACAGGTAAAGCAGGCATTTGTCCGACTGTGGCACAGAATGCCCGAGGTCGTATCGAGGTCCCCATGGGTGCTTCGATTCGCCTCACGGATGTGTGCTTCCAGCCTGTTCAACTGGAGGTTGAGGAGGAAAAGCG
>CAYUEE010000109.1:0-14941 GCA_964443615.1 uncultured bacterium
GCCAAGGGCTACCTAAGCTTCAAAGTTCTGACAGATTGCCCTTCACTGTAGATAGCTAGCAGGATCCTGACTGCTTTAGGTCAAGAGGCGATCTTGACAATTAGGATCCTAACAGCTTGCAATCTGTCACAGAGTTTTGTAGCCGACATACCCAACGGTGACGAGAAATGCCACGACTCCAACGACAACCCACTTCATTGACTCTTCCACTCGACCCTTAAAGTGCTCGCCAGCATAGGACATCGCCCCGCCAATCAGAAAGAAATGTAACGTCCGTCCCACCACGGAGGCCAGCAGAAAATCACTCAAGTTCAACCCAAAAAAGCCCGAGGCGATACTAAAGAGTTTGTAGGGCAAAGGAGTCGTTGCCGCCGCGAACACCCCCCAGGTTCCCCAGCGTCCAAAGAACTCATGGATCCGTTCGAGCAAGGTTGGGTCATGCAGGACTCGCTCAATCATCTCCGTCCCATAGCTCTGCAATGCCATCCCCAGTCCATAACCGAGTGTCCCCCCAAGCACGGAGCCGACAGTGCAGATCGAGGCATACTGAATAGCCTTGCGCGGCTGACCCAGACACAAAGGCACCAGTATCGCCGTTAGGGGCATATGCAAAATCGCTGAGTCAATCAACGCTAGCCCAAACAGAACAGGTCGGATATGAGGCGTGTCCCCCCACTGCTCGACCCAGTTGTACAACCGCTTCATTTTCATCGTGAGCCTCAAATCAGCCGCTTGGATAATGGCGAACGCAAAGACCGTTAACGTATGTAACAAAAGTTAGACTTATTTAAGATTAGCAGGTCCGTCCCGATTCCCTAGGCAAATTATTGGAACTGATCGCCTGGGCGGAGCCCGACCCCTCTTGATCTATGACAGAGCATGATGATCAGTGACAGAGCATGATGCAAATCTGACTTAACATCAAGATCCTGCCAATCCCTCACCCTATTGCCTGCTTGCTGGAGTTATCAGGATGTCCCTTATCAAAATGCCCGGTTGGATCCTTGGATTACTGCTGCCCATCCTCGGTTGGACCCTGCCCGCTCACGCGCTCCCTCTACTCCAAACCGTTGCTACGGATCCTGAGATTTCATACTCTGTTATTGACGCGACCATTATTTTTTTACGGGAGGGCCTAGAGGGGTTTCTCGTCGTCGTCGCCTTGCTCGCCCTCCTGACCAAACAAGGTTATCCCGACAAGCAAATTTGGGTGTGGGTGGGAGCCCTTGCAGGGATCCTCGGATCCATTGCCACCGCCCTACTGATTCGAGCCCTCTTTGCCTCCACCTTCCGGGATATCGATCCTGAGTTGCTAGAAGGAGCTACAGGGCTGCTAGCTGCGATCCTGCTGATTTGGGTGAGCTACTGGTTACATGGTCAAACCACTGCCAAAGACTGGCAAACCTATCTCAAGACCCAGACGACAGAGGCACTAGCCACTAACCGATTACTGTCTCTAGCCCTGATTGCGTTCCTCGCTATTTATCGTGAAGGAGCCGAGACGGTTCTGTTTTATCTAGGTATCGCACCCGCTATCACCCCCTCAGATCTCCTCACGGGATTGGGCCTAGGTGCTGTGTTACTGGCAATCTTGGCTTTCCTCATTCTCAAAATTGGGATTCGCATCCCTCTGAAGCTCTTTTTCCTGGTCACTAGTACTTTGATCTACGCCCTGGGGTTTAAGTTCATCGGCAATGCCACCCACGCGTTTCAAGAAGCCGGAATCCTGCCCTTGCATCCGTTAGCCACCTTACCTGCAATCAAATGGTTAGGCGTTTACCCCACCTGGGAAACCATGATTCCACAGGCCATCCTAGTCTTGGTCGCTGTCGTGATCATCTTGATCCCTTACTACTGGACCCCCCAGTCAGACTCCTAGCTCAGTCAGATTCCTAGCTCAGTCAGATTCCTAGCTCAGTCAGACTCCTGACTCAGGTGAGTTCTGGACAATGTCTTTACGGATCCTGATCCGAAAACCTTTCAAAATGGCCTCAGAACTATGGAAAGACCCGCGTAATTTGGGTAGCATACCCATGACAGTCGTGCACAGGGTAATTGGGACCTAATCAGCGTGTTTGGATTTCTCAAGTCCTCAAGTAGTAAGACGTTTCTCGGGATTGACATCAATCCTGAACGCATCTCGGTTGCCCAAGTTAAAAAACAAGGCAACAAGGCAAAGCTCGTGCACTACCACAGTGCTCCATTGCCTGAAGGAGCCATGATGGAGGGCCGCGTTCTGGATCCTCCTACCGTTGGAACAGCATTAGCTAGCCTTCTCAGTGATAACCGTATCCCGGCTGGTCCCGTTGCCCTGGCCGTGCCTGCTCGCGAAGCTATCGTGCGGTTAATCCGGTTGCCAGCTGACCTACCTGCAGAAGAACTGCGACGCGTGGTACTGGAGCAGGAAGCTGAGCTTTATATCCCGTACCCTCGAGACCAAGCGGATGTGGACTTTCAGGCCCTTGAGAACATTGAGGTGGGTCCTGATGGGGTAGAACGCAATGAGGTTCTCTTGGTCGCCATTCCTAAAGAGGTTGTTGACAATTACCTCGAAGTGTTGCAATCTGCTAGCCTCCGAGCCCAATGTGTGGAATTGACCAGCTTTTCGGTGATTCGCACAATTCGTGATCAGCTCTCCCAAGTGGGTCCTCAAGAAGCAACTCTGTTGACCTCGGTGGGCTACGAGAGTAGTGAGATTACCATCTTGATGAATGGGATCCCGCAATTCTCTCGTACCGTCAATATTGGCACGGTGCACATGCAGCAGGTCCTGTCGCAGGCTTTGAATCTGCCGTCGACTCGCACGGGTGAGTTGTTGCTCTCCCTAAAGTTGCCGGTTGTGAGCCCAACAGAGACTTTGGCGATGGGGGAACAACCCGGATCCAATCCTGGTGTGACGGCAGTCAGTCGAGTTCTCAATGACTTGGCAGATGAACTGCGCCGGTCTATGGACTTCTACATTAATCAGGAGCGAAGTTCTCCAGTTGTTAAAGTCATTCTAGGTGGTGCTGGAGCTGGTATGAATCAGGTGGATGGGTTCCTCGCTCAGCGCTTGAGTATGCCGGTTGAGTTGGTGGATCCGTTGAGCAGTCTGAATGTCCCTGACTCCCTTGATATTCCTTTGAATGAGAGACCCGGCATGGGTGTTGCTCTAGGTCTAGGCTTGAGAGAGTTTTAGGTCAGAGGACACACCTCAGGCTTTTAGGGCCTTTAGGCTTGTATCCTCCAATCGGGACCGTCACAGCGCGGCTCAGCTGCTTTAGCATGCTACGTTCCATAGACCTCATCAGGTTAGAACAGTCACACAAAGGTTGTTATGTTCACACCAGAAATTAATTTTCTCAAGGAGCGCCCCAACGATCAGGGAACGGCAGGCTTTGCCCCCCTTGAGGATACGCGAGTATCCAGCGGTATCATGGGCGGTGTTAATGCCATTATCATTGGAACTGCGGTTGCGATTGTGGCGGCAGGGGCAGCGGTGGCCTACGGTCAGTTACAAGCGGGTCGTCTGCGTGAACTCGAAGCTCAACAAGCTACTGTTACTCAGGATCTAAACACAGCCCAATCTGAGTTAACTCGACTGCAAGGGATCCGTCGCGAACTAGATGCTATTGAAGCTCAAACTGAGGCCTTCAAATCCTTCTTCCGCCAGGTTCAGCCCTGGTCTGCGATCCTGCAGGATCTGCGCAATCGGATTCCGGCCGATGTCTGGATTACCTCTATGGAATCGTCGTTGCCCATAGCTCCGCCGACGGTGGCTGCTACTCCCGTTGCTGCGGATCCGGCGGCGGCAGACGCTGCAGTTCCAGTGGTACAGCAGGGTCCGGCTGCCATTCTCACGGTTGAAGGAGAATCTTTGAGCTTTGAGCAAATTAACGATTTTGTGTTGACCTTGCTGCAATCTCCGTTTGTCTCCGGTGTGCAGATTGTTAGGGGCGAAAAAATTGAGCCGCTTGATGAAACCTTCATTCCGAGTGTGGCCTACACGCTTGAAGTTGAATTGAGAGAGCTTGACCTCGCGTCTGCGGAGTATCAGGAGACGTTGAGTGAGCGAGGGGCAGCTGGATTAGTCGAGAAAATTGATATTCTGCGTGACTTGGAGGTTAACTAATGACTGGACAGTACCCTGCAGAGGACGATTTTCTAGATAGTAATGAAGACTTTGATGTCATGGGGCCTGCAGAATCAACCATTCTGGGCATGACGCCAGTTCAGTTCGGGATTGTTATTGGAGTGCTGGGCATCTTGATTGCCATCATTCTGGTCTTCGTGCAGATCCGACCTCTGTTGCAGCAGATTGACAGCACTGAGCAAGATATCGGTCAAAAGCAAGATACACTCGACCAGACACAACAGCAGATTCAAGCGCTGGCTGGTATTGAGGATGATCTCGAACAGAGTCGTCGATTTAGTGCAGAAGTCGGGCGTCTGCTTCCGGATCCTGACAACATTGATACTCAACTCCTAGAGATCAATCGTCTAGTTGTAGATAGTGATGGGCAACTTGAGCGGTTTGAACCCGCACCACTGACAGCGTCTTCAGTCGACCAGACCCCTGAGGTGCCTACGGCCATTGCACCTAGGATCCAAGTCCAGAGCTCTGCTGTTGGTGTTCAGGGAGGCTATGATTCACTAGTTAATCTGATGAGCAATATTGAGCGATTGGAAACTCTACTTCCAGTCCAGGATATTGTTGTTACCGTTCCTCCTGCGATTGTGAATGAGCCAACCCAGTCTGATGGACTAACAGCAGAGTTTAGTGTTAGGGCCTACATCTATGACGAAACGGTGCCGCTCCCCATTCCCAGTGCTCCAGAGGATACCGAAGCCGAGCCGGGAACGTAGTGGCCTAATTAAGATGAGGGGATAATTATGCAACAATTGGGGCCCTGTTCTGGGTCCTTTTTGGTGTTTAGGCTCTCTTCTACTACTGTTTAACTGTGCAGATGCAAATGTTTATTTGTGCAAAGGCCGGTTGCTCGATTGGGTTACGTCAAGGGGGATTGGAGCAAAACAGATGCGATCTGCTTAAGCTGCTGATATGATGAGGCCTAGCCATAGTGTCTGGTAGAAATATTTTCCTGAATACCCGCTTAATCTAGTGGCAAGTTTGGATATTTAGGGTTTGATTATGGAAGTAAGCGGCTACCAGTTCTGGAAAAGATACTTGGTGTGGTATCTGTGGGATTTCCAGGTGGCTCGCGACAGGTGAGATGTAGCTGATACCCCCGTTTTTGTAGAGGCTAGTCTCGGCTGTCATGGCGCTGTTGCGAACAGAGTGAGTGAGGTGTGAGGAGATGATGTATCGTCGAGTGCTGTATGGTTGCGCGCTGAGTGTGATGCTCTCGCTGCCGGGTCTGGTGTCACTCAATTCGTCCCAGGAAGCTGGAGCTCAACAGGTGGCCGCCAATAGTGCGGAGTCCAGCACACAGATCAAGAACCTGCAGCTGATCCCTGAGGGGGATGAGTTCAAACTGGAAATTGAGACCGATGGTAGCAGTCGTCCCCAGGTCTTCTTTACCCAACGTGGGAATGCCTGGATTGGCGACATTACAAATGCGCGATTAGCCATGGCGAATGGTCAATCTGCGGTAAGGGAAGCAAATCCGGCTCCCGGTGTCGTTCAATTGGAAGCCCAGCAGATTGGCGAGGACAGCGTGCGGGTTGCCATCACAGGTGAGTCTGCAGCACCGCAGGGACTGTTATCCGAGCGTAATGATACTAAGATGGTGTTCGATTTTGAGGCTCTTCCTCAATCAGGGGCACAATCAGCGGCATCTCAGGATCCGACAGCGTTAGCAGCACCTCAGACTGTGGCCCAGGCTCCAGCAGCGACTCAACCTGCCACATCTCAATCCGGTCAGGATCCTACGACAGTTCCGCCCGCGCCAGCCCCATTGGATACGGCAGGCTCTGTGCCCACATCAACGACAGCTCAATCCGTTCAGGATCCTGTGGTTGTCTCCCAAGTGCCTCCCGTGTCTGACCTGAATCAGCCTCAGGTTGAGGTTCTTATTGACCAAGAAGCGGCTCAACTGCGCTCAACAGCCGTTGCTCCCCCCACTGGCGACATTGCCGTAGGCACGATTATTCCGGATCCCCCCAGTGTTGATTTAGGATCCACCAATACCATTACTCTGACTCTGAAGGATGCACCGGTCGCCGATGTTTTGAGCCTATTGGTCCGTCGGGCTGGGTTGAACGTTGTGCTCAATGATATTGGGAATGATGTCACGGTTTCTCTAGATGTCCAAGATGCACCATTGCAGGAGACCTTTGACTTCATTTTGAGGCTCAAGGAATTGCAAGCCCATCGGCGAGAACAAACCGTTTTTATTGGCACGACTCTGCCAGGTATCAGCGGTCGGGTGATGCGGACTTTCCGTCTCAACCAGGCCTCTGTTGAGGACCGAACGTTGGATCAAGTTGGCTTTGCGGACTTGACTGATGAGGCATTAATCCCGCTTCGACGGATCAGCATTCGCCCGGCCCTAGAAGCTCTTGTGGTAGAGGGAGGGCCTCTTGAAGGTGTGAACCTATCTTTCGATGTGAGAACTAACTCAGTCACTGCAATTGGCACACCCTATCAGCTTGATATTCTGGCGGCTCGGATTGCACAGCTGGATGTGCGGCAACGCCAGGTTCTGTTTAATGTCCGCTTAGTCGAGCTGAGTCTTGACGATACAGTGAGCTTGGGTGTCGACATCGGTGGCACATCGGGCAACTTTGCCCTGTCTGGTGTGGAAGGAGCTGGGGACTTTGGAGGACAGCCTATCGATCAGCCCGCAGGCAGTTCAGTTCCTCAGATTGGCACGGGCAACTCCACAAACTTAGATGGGTCTCCCTCTGCAGCAGGTAACGAGTCGTTTACATTCAATACCCTAAACCGCCTTCGTGATGCTCTGGCGATTCGGATTGACGCGGCGGTAGACAGTGGAACAGGAAAGATACTAGCGGATCCGAAGCTGGTTGTGGCAGATGGTGGGCAGAGTGTCGTGAACATTGGCCAGCAGGTTATTATTAATCAACGTCTAATTACAGACCCCGCCACAGGCCAAACCAGCGTAGAGTTCGTTTTTGGGACAGCGGGTGTGGTACTGTCTCTCCTGAACGTGCGAATTGATGATAATGGGTTTGTGACAACTGATATCAATCCACTCGTGTCATCACCCGCGGATGTGATCAACCTGGCTGACGGTTCCCAGATCACCTTGTTAAACGTACGTGCCTTGAGTAGTCAGCAGATTCGCTTCCGCGATGGAGAAACCGTTGTTCTCAGTGGGCTTATTCAGGAAACTGATACTGTCACGGTTGATAAGGTGCCTTTGCTGGGTGACATACCTCTGTTGGGATCCTTGTTCCGGCGGCAATTGACCAGTAACGAGAGAACTGAGATTGTGTTGTTGATTACACCTACTATTCTTAGGGATGGAGTCGACGGCACATCGGGCACACCGGTGTCTCAAATTCAGTAGTGGCAATCTGAGGCCCGTCATGATGGATCCTTGGCAGCAGCAGTGCCGTAAGAGCAGGCAACGAAGGTGGCAACCATTGCTTGCCTGGTTGTTGGGGTTTCTGTTTGTAGCCTTGATGCCAATGTCTTTACGGGCGCAGCCAGAGCCGGTACAGCAAGTGATCATTCCGGTGCAAGAGCAGACTTATTCTGAGTTGGTCGAACTGGCGAGACCTCTGGTGTGGCAGGAGCTATCGAAGGCTTTTGCTACCTTTCCTGCTGAAGTCGCTATCGTGGATGTTGTGGGCCAGTACAGGGAACGTGAAGCTCCCTTGATGACAGTGACAATGCCACGCTCCGTTTGGCAACAGCAGCCTCCTCCCTCAGCTTTGGAGGCCTACACTCGTTTTTACACCGAGGCTCCCCGTTTACTTCGCCAGGAAATACCTCACCAGGAGACTTCTGAGGAGGGTACAGGCTCTGACACGACTGGTGTGGCGGGTACAGAATTTGACTTCAGTGCATCGAGTCCCCCAGGATCCTGGCAGGTGGTCGCAACGGATCCGGTTGAGCGGGCTGAGGGCGTTCCGATCATCGGACCCTATCGTCTGAGCTTTGACCAGTCCCTGCCTCCTGATGTCACCGATAGTCAGGTGAGCCTAACCCCGGCAGAAGAGGTGACGGTATTATCTGAGGACCAAACGTTAGTCATTCTGCCTAAAGCACCTCTGGCATTCAGTACGGATTATGACTTGCGTGTGTCCAGTCTGGGGCGGCAAACTCTATTAACTCCAGCCATTTTGCAATTTCGAACAGAGCCTGAGTTCACCTATGAGCGTGATATCAAGCCTCTGTTAGATGCTCATTGTGTGGGATGTCATGGATCCTTAGGGCGGCTACGGCGCTCGGCTCTGGATACCTATGACAGCACACTGGATTACGTGGATCCGGGAAATGCCGCAAGTGAGTTGTTAAATCCTCGCTGGACCCAGCGGCACGCTAGGATCCTGGGCTTTTCGAGTCAGACGGTCCGGGATTTTATCCCTCCTCAACCCACACCTGGCTCAGGCTCCTCGACAGCCAATGACTCGACAACTCCCAGTACAGGATCTTCTGCAGGCGATACCAGTCAGGGATCCGCTTCGAATCCAACTGCTGCAGAAGGGGGCACCCCAGTAGCTTTTGCTAATCCAGCTCAGCTTGGGCGACAAGGATCCCCAGAGCTTGCCTATGTGCGACGGAATGGGTTT
Organism: uncultured bacterium; assembly: GCA_964443615.1. Taxonomy (GTDB): domain Bacteria; phylum Cyanobacteriota; class Cyanobacteriia; order Thermostichales; family Thermostichaceae; genus CAYSWV01. The sequence continues at coordinate 8,704 of CAYUEE010000109.1, forward strand.
GATGTCACTCGGTTAGGATTCTGGACTGATGAAGAGGTTGCGAAGGTTCAGACCTGGATCGTTCAGGACCGGGCGGCGGAAAAGTAGTCAGGTCGCTAACTGTTCCTAAAATAGCTGTTCTTTAGAGATAGTCTATGAGCGTTCTAGAAGTTGCTCGCCTCTACATCCAACCAGAGACTCAGTTAGCCTTTGAGACTGCTATTCAAGAAGGCTATCAATATTTATCTGCGACTGAGGGGTATCAACATCATCAGCTACGCCGTTGTATAGAAGACCCAACCGAGTATTTACTCACGATTGCTTGGGACTCTGTCGATGCTCACATGGTTAACTTCCGTCAGTCAGCAAATTTTGAGAGGTGGCGCGAGCTTATTTCACCCTACTTAGTTAGGGCTCCTGATGTCTTTCACTACGAACTAGTTCATGCCTAATTCCGGCCACTAACGTGGTATCAGCCATGAGCTGAGAGACCGTTAAATACGCTCATGCTTGGACTATTATTGGATCCTTTTCTAAGAACAGAAGATAAGAGGACAGAAGATGTATGAAAAGATAAAGGGATAAGTTGAAAGTAGCACGAGACAAGAAAGAGGACGAAGAACTTTACTTCTCAGCTGCCTATACTACGATGTAGTATAGATGCTTGTGCTTACTTTAGGAGATTGGATCATGATGTCCTCCACACTAACCAAGACCTCAACGACTGAGATGGAAGTCACCAGTATTCGGCTGGAGCGGGAACTGAAGGATCGACTGAAGGCTCTGGCGGGACATCAAGGCTATCAGGCATTGGTTCGAGAGGTCTTATGGCATTACGTTCATCAAAACTCTGAGGACTTTCAACCCCAAGTGGCTCGTAATCAGATTCGAGTCAGCATTGAGGCGACAGCCCAGAAAGAGGAACGATGTGCGCTAACTGGGCAACGGATCCGGTCTCAGGAGCCGATGATATTGGGGTGGACTAATGATGGTCGTTGGGTTCCGCTTAGCGCTACTAGCCTGTAGGCAGTGTTTGGATCCTAGTCTCATCCCAGTCCCTTAGGATAACAATCCCCTCAGCGTGTCTTGGATGTAGTGGTGTTGGACTAGGATCCGAGGCTATCGCCGCAATAGGCGATGAGGTCGATTTCGATATCCCCTTGCCCCGCCAAACTAATGACCCCTACAGTTGTCCGGCACGGCAGCCGATCAGCCGCAAAATAGGAGGAATAGATAGGGTTGACACTGTCGTAGTTTCGGAAGTCGGTGAGAAATAGTCGGGCCATGACGACTTGGTGAAAGCCGCTACCCGCATGTTCCAGGACGCGACTGAGGTTATCCATGACTTGTCGGGTTTGGTCAGCAATAGATCCTTTCTGCACTACGCCGGTGGCAGGATCCTCAGGCAACTGCCCCGTTACAAAGAGAAAATCGCCAGCCCGCACCGCGTGGGAGTAGGGTGCCACAGGTGGTAGGACGTTATTAGGGAGAGTAATGTATTGCAGCATGGGTATTGCTAAGCCAAGCTAGGTTAGTAAAAAACGATAATGATGATTCAGGGGCGAGCGTACTGAAATTGAAGTGGCTTAACGGGCTCAGGCAGAGATGCTCACTATTTCACTCTATACGGCCTTAGCCTTGCGGTTAAATAAGAGGGACACCGTCTTAACAAGAATAGTAATGTCGTACCTGAGGGTCCAGCATTTCTGATACTCTAGGTCGAGCTCTAGAACTTCTTCAAAACTGCGGACCTCAGAGCGCTTAGTGACTTGCCACAAACCAGTGATTCCAGGCTTCACACGGAGCCGCTGCCAAGCATTGCTATCGTAGAGAGCCACTTCATCCAATGTGGGAGGGCGGGTCCCCACTAGACTCATGTCGCCTTTGAGCACGTTCCAAAACTGAGGGAATTCATCTAAGCTGGTGCGACGAAGAAATTGGCCGACTTGGGTGATGCGAGGATCCTGGTCATTCTTGAAAAAGGCCCCTTCGACTTGATTTTCCACCTGTGACTTGAGCGCTTCAGCATTGGCCACCATCGAGCGGAATTTCCAGATGCGGAACGGGCGCCCTGCTAGACCCCCTCGTTCCTGGTTAAATAGAATGGGACCAGGAGAATCAAGCTTGATGGCAGCAGCAACCGGGATGAAGATGATAGCAGTGATCCCCAGACCAACAAGGGCTCCGAGGATGTCGAGTAGACGTTTCACCTTTGAGTGGGCAGAGGGATGTAGGGAGTCCCAGTCTTGCTCAGACACGGTAGGGTCAGGGTTAGTGTTGATACTAAACACTGTATCCAATCCTCTGATACGAATCAGCTATGAGTCAGCCTTTGCTGATGAGACTGGACAGGGGGTATTAAGCCGTTGACTCACCACTGACCTATCCAGCGACCAATTAATCCAGTTACAATCTAAAGCTGTGTCCTAGAGGCCTGAAATATCAGGGATCCTGACACATCAGCATCACTACCACCACGTCAGTCTGATACTACGAATCTTAAATGAGAACGTCCACCTGCACTGTCAGTAAACACACTGAGGTCAGGGTCTATCCGCTACGATGTTTGGCTGTGCTTTAGGCGACAGCTACCCACAGACCTTGATCAGACGAGACCCGTCTCATGTCAGTTGGAAGCGGCATCAGCAGCAGGGATGGGATTAGAGTCATTAGAGGGTAGAGGACTAGTGTGCCCTGAGGAAGAGTGAGGATCCTCACTATCGTCAGGATCCTCACTATCGCCAGGGGCATTCTGGGTTTTCTCTGTGTGGGTGGAGGGCTGGGTCGCGGCTGATTCTGAAGAAGGAGGGGTGAAAACGCGCTCAACCAGAGACTTCATGTTGTCCGCTAATTCATCTGAAACGGTACAGGATCCTGGTGCAAGTAGAAGGTTAGCCCAGGTTATTGCAATCAGCAAAACGGTGACAACAATCCGGCTAAATCTGAGTATCAAGGGCCGCGCGATCGTCATGTGTGATCCTTGAATAATGGCTAACACTGAGTCAGTAGGGTGAAACTCTGGACACAACGCGTGCTGATCGTACCAGATTGAGGGATCCGGAGTTAAGGACAGAAATTGGTCATCGGCATGAGAGGGGTGGTGAGGCTAGACAGGCCCTGCTAGGAGGATTGACAGGATTTCGTATCAGAAAGCACAAAAACCTGAGTCCTCCCTCCCTAGGATATGTTGAGCAAAAAGGCGCCCTGTCCTTGTTATGGGTAACGCCGTCGAGGACCCACCAGCATCGAGGTAAAGGAGAGCAGAATGGCTTCAACCCCCCAAGACGTAATGAAGATGATCAAGGACAATGATGTCCAGATCATTGATTTGAAATTTATTGATTTGCCTGGCATGTGGCAGCATTGCTCTTTTCACATCAGTCAGTTTGAGGAGAGCACGTTTGAAGATGGGATGCCGTTTGACGGATCCAGTATCCGTGGTTGGAAGAGTATTAACGATTCTGACATGTTGATGGTGCCGGATCCTACCACTGCCTTCATGGAGCCATTCACTCAGCATGCGACACTAAGCTTAACGTGCAGTATTCAGGAGCCTCGGACCGGTGAGCCGTATGGTCGTTGTCCCCGAAGCTTAGCTACCCGTGCTGTTGAGTATCTTCGGTCAACGGGGATTGCTGATACTGCTTACTTCGGCCCTGAGGCGGAATTTTTCATCTTTGATGATGTCCGCTTTGATCAGACTCAGAACAGCGCCTTCCACTTTGTGGATTCTGTTGAGGGCCGGTGGAACTCAGGTCGGGAAGAAGCCGGTGGCAACTTAGGATACAAGCCTCGTTACAAAGAGGGCTACTTCCCGGTGCCCCCTTCAGATAGTTACCAAGACATCCGGACTGAGATGTTGCTGACGATGGCTCAGTGTGGCGTTCCGATTGAAAAGCATCACCATGAGGTGGCAACGGGGGGACAGGCTGAGTTGGGCTTCCGCTTCGATCGACTGGTGACTTGTGCAGACTATTTGATGATTTATAAGTATGTCATCAAGAATGTGGCTCGCAAGCATGGTAAGACAGCTACATTCATGCCAAAGCCTTTGTTCAATGATAATGGCACAGGGATGCACACTCACCAATCCCTGTGGAAGGATGGCCAGCCTCTCTTCTTTGGGGATGGCTATGCCAACTTGAGCAAGATTGCCTTGAACTATATTGGTGGTTTGTTAAAGCATGCCCCGTCACTGTTAGCCTTTACGAACCCCACCACGAACTCCTACAAACGCTTGGTGCCTGGGTTTGAAGCCCCAGTGAATTTGGCTTACTCTCAAGGGAACCGCTCTGCCTCCATCCGGATCCCGGTTACGGGTACGAATCCTAAGGCTAAGCGTCTGGAGTTCCGTTGCCCTGATGCCACTTCTAATCCATACCTGGCCTTTGCTGCTATGTTGATGGCTGGTTTGGATGGGATCAAGAATGAGATTGATCCAGGATCCTCTCTAGATGTGGATATCTACGATATGGCACCGGAAGAGCTAGCGAAGATTCCGTCTACACCCGGATCCTTGCTAGAGGCGTTGGAGAACTTGCGTAAGGATCATGCTTTCTTGTTAGAGGGTGGCGTGTTCACGGAAGATTTGATTGAAACTTGGATTGAGTACAAGATTGACAATGAAATCAACCCGCTCCGCCTACGCCCTCATCCCTACGAGTTTGCGCTCTACTTCGATGTGTAATCGACTCATGACTCGATTTCCCTGAACAGCATCAATAGATAGTAACTCAACGATTCGGATCCTAGAACTCGATGCTAGGGTCCTTTTTTCGTGGTTGGTAACCAGATCGCCCTAGAATGAAGGCCATCTTGACCAAGAGCATCTTATGGATCCAACACCAAACACTGTTAATGCTAGCCACAAGCAAAAAATGCAACGCCGTCAGCAAGTGCAGCACGACCGGCTAGCAGGAATGAGGGATCATAAAGGATTGATCATTGTCAACACAGGCCAGGGTAAGGGCAAGAGTACGGCTGGGTTTGGAATTATCTTTCGCTCGCTGGGACATGGATTAAAGGTGGGTGTTGTGCAATTTATCAAAGGCGGCTGGGATCCGGGTGAGGCTAAGTTGTTGCGGTCGCTGTCGTCCGATCTGGTTGAATTTCATGCTATGGGTGAAGGGTTTACCTGGGAAACACAGGATCGAGAACGAGATATCACGCTGGTTACAGCTGCGTGGCACCAGTGTTTGAAGATGATGCGGAGCCAACAATTCCACGTTATTCTATGTGATGAAATTAACGTTGCGATGAAGTTACAGTACTTGGCTGTTGAAACTGTGTTGGATGGGCTAGCTGAGAAGCCTGAGGATCAACACATTATTCTGACGGGACGAGGAGCTCCGACAGAGTTACTTGAGGTTGCCGATCTGGTCACCGAGATGATGTTGGTTAAACACCCGTTTCGGGAACAAGGGATCAAAGCCCAGTTAGGAATTGAATACTGATTGCATTAGAATTGAGGTTGAGACTCTGTGGCTATTCTGATTGCTGCTCCCACCAGTGGCTCTGGCAAAACGACGATTACCTTAGGGATCCTATCCGCCCTCAAACACCGAGGTTACAGAATCCAATCCTTCAAAGTTGGGCCCGACTACATTGATCCGATGTTCCACTCAGCGGTTACAGGGACCCCTTGTCGCAATTTAGACCCGTTTTTAACATCAGAAGAGTATGTCAAACAGTGCTTTCAATTCCATTGTCAACACCATGATGGATCCGTTGTCGAAGGTGTCATGGGGTTGTTTGATGGCAAGATGGCTCCCAGTTGCCCTGATTATGCCAGTAGTGCCCATGTGGCCCGGCTTCTGGGGATCCCCATCATTCTAGTTGTGGATGTGTCCAAAGTCGGCTATTCTGTCGCTGCAACAGTGCTGGGCTTTCAATCTCTGGATCCTTCAATTACAATTGCTGGTGTCATCTTCAATCAGGTGAAATCTGAACGTCATGCTGCTATTGTTACTGAAGCTATGCAACGGATCCATGTCCCCATTTTGGGGCTGTGGTATTCAAAACCCGATATTCAACTACCGAGTCGCCATCTGGGCTTGGTCCCTGTTGCTGAGCTGAAACGGTTTCATCATCTTGTAGCCCGGCTAGGCTTCCTTGCTAACCAATGGCTGGACTGGGAGCGCTTACTGCCATTGATTCAGTCTCTACCCACTTCAGGCACCTCTCCTTGGTCAGACACTCCCCCACTCGATCTACCTCAAGGACAGTCTGTAACCGTTGGAATTGCTCAGGATCCGGCTTT
>CAYUEE010000110.1:0-14411 GCA_964443615.1 uncultured bacterium
GAAAAAGCCTCAAAGATATCTTCAATTAGAGATGATTGTCACAATTTAAGGCCCACTGTCACTACGACATATCTCAGTGGCAATGCCAGACATCCCAAGGTTCAGCTCCCAATCACCACTTACAAGTTCATCCGCCATTTTCTAACACTTTTACTTTGAGTAGGCTTAGCCCATTTGGGTGAGAATATCTAGCGTTCTAAGCCTTGGTCCATAACTCGATAGTACAGGGCTCGGTATCCAATTCTCAGAGTCGACCGAGCGTTGGCTAGTTTATCCACCCGAGTCCTCCCACTGTAGGAGCTAAATACTTCGTACTGGTCACCATTAAAGGAAAAAGATGAGACATCAGAGACCTCTTCACCACCCAAAAGCTGCCAGTGATTATTCACAAACTTAAAGTTGTAATGAGCCTTATCAGGGTAGTCAGCCGGGCGAGTGATGTCAGCATCGATGGTCCCTTGATAGAGGGCAGTACTAGACGGATCGTCAATAAGCGTTACGTTGACGACGGGCGTCACGTTGATAGTGATGTTGTCATAGCGGCACCCCCCCAAGCGATTACATAAGCGAATAGATTCCATTCCTTGAGCAATAAGTTCCAGTCTTTCCCGAGCCTGACTTTGAATGGGAACAGAACGGGCTAGATCTGGAGTGGATAGTGATTCAGAGGCTGTAGCAGATAGTGCACCGGAGCTGACGCCCAGCCAAGAGAGACTCAGAATAGTAATTAAAACCAAGACTCTCTGGACCAATGCAAGTGTTTTCAGGGAATGAGGCCACATGTCGGTAATCTGGTGAACAACGGTCCAAACTATTTTGCCTCAGATTCAAGTTCCTGGAGATTAACCGGTAAAGTTAACAAAGACTGTCTATAGCGTGTGAAGTGAGGACGTGATGAGCGGATGGACTCAAGGGCTCGCGAGCATCGACCGCAGATTGGGAATGGCTGTATTAATCGCCGTGGCAGGTTGGATCTCAAGCTGTGGTGAAGGTCAGGATCCTCTCCAACCGATTGATCTAGCGTTTCTACAGGCTCGCAATGGCCAAGTGCAAGGGGGGGGGACCGCTGGCACAACAGGCACTTTTCTGGAGTTTGATGTAGTGCGGCGGCGCGATCAAGTTAGCATTACGGCTCCTATCAATGTCTCCGTGGATCCGTCAGGTCGGAGTGAGAATCAAGCCGTCTTGAGAGATGAGTTCAATAACTTGATCTTTACGGAGCGAGCAGTGGCGGTGTTGGGGAATGGTCCCGATTTAGATGGGGATGGGGTGCCAGAACCGATTCCGGATACGATTCCGCAGACTCTGGATCCGTTGGCACCATTCAGTACCCCTGAGGGATGGAATAACGAGGCAACCTTGGCCTATGTGCCGGGTCAAACCTCCGTTCCACTTCGAGCCATCTCTGATCGGTTTGGGGTGTATTTGTCGTCCATTGTGCCGTTTGAAAGCCGTTTCATCTTCCGGATCCGAGACCAAGCGGGATTTGTTTTCGGCTCTGAGTTGAACATTAACTTTCCCGCCGGATCCTTACAGTCTGTGACAGTCAATGTTGGAAATGCCACGGCAAGTGAAGCGGAGCGGATGGTCATTGCAGTGTGTAATCAACTGTCAGCCACGCTCTACATTGGGTTATCCAGCGGAGCAACCGCACAAGTCGCTGTTCCCACCGTCGAAGCTATTCCTGATACACCATTGAATGAATCAACCCAATATGTAGCTGAAGCCTACCAATTTACGCCTGAAGGCTCCGTCATCCGTGTATCTTCGGATCCTGCAAATTCTGGCCAGCTCTCCGTTCCTTTGCTGGGTAGCAATGGTGGTACAGGAACAGCCACCCTGACTCTGACTGATAGTGTAGAACCGACAGGATTTGTCACCTGTGCCGGAGATCCAGTAGATGATCTCGATGAGATCTTGTCTGATTTCTTTGGGTAATCCGGAGCAAGCTAAGGATCCTCAGATAAATTGGACCCGTTAGTGAGGCTGACTAAGGGTGAGGCTGGCTGATAATGAGGCTAAACCCAGGATCCTACGATGATAACTGGCTAGGGTCCCAGGGCATCAGCTGGCTTACAGATCTGAGATGGTGAAACTAACGGTTGTTGACAAGCTAGAGTCAGGATCTACAGTCAATAGCTTTTCTCCAGTTACTAAGGATCCACGGGGCGCCGTCCAAGGTTCAATGCAGTAGAACTCTTTACCCTGTTGGGTCCAGAAGACTAATGTGGAGTAGTGGGTATCGTAACCAACGGTTAACTTTCGCTGGGCCCCCAGGTCAGAGACAGAGGCAGATGGGGCGGATAATTGTTTGAAGGCAACATCTACTTCGGGTTGGTCAAAGTTGAAGGATCCGGTAAAGGACTCCATACTTTCTGTGAGGTGATTCAAATACTCAGACGAGGGAATATCAAATTGCAGTTGGCTCTTATCCTTCACAGAAAAGTAAGGATGCAGACCCGAAGAAAAGGGCATAGGGTCTGACGATTGGTTGGTGTAGGTTTGCTCCAGGGTAAGTGTTGTGCCTTGTAGTTTGTACCTAAATTGAACTTGAAAGGTAAAGGGATAGGATCCTAACGTTTGGTCAGAGCTGCTGAGTTGAATCGTAAGGCTAGGATCCCCCTCGCTGGACTGATTGACAACTTGCCACGGGAGATCGCGAGCAAAGCCGTGACGCTTCAATTCGTAGGACTGCCCATTGTGATTGAAGGTGTTGTTGGGAATTGGGCCGCAGATGGGAAACAGAATGGGGATGCCGCCTCGAACCGTGAGCTCAGGATGCGTAAATCGTTCTGTATCTAGGTAGAAAATGTCTTCTCCGCGAATGCGCCATTGGGTGGCAATTCCTCCCCGTTCAGGAACAATCTCAACCTCGGATTCTGCGGCCGGATCCTTGAGTGTGTAGGTCAAATACTGGCCTTGTGCACTGGTGACGCTGCCCATAGTGATACTCCTGGTGCCTGACCCCCTTATCCTACTGGGTGACGGATCCTTTCGAGTCGCGAAACAATCCTGGGTCTCACAACACGACCCACTAAAGGGTGGTAAACAGATACACCGTCAGCTTGGTCCGCCTTGTAACAGAGACTTCTCAGCAAACGGTATCGGGGTAGATCGAGGTTGAAGGGATTGCACAAAAGTTTGTAAGCGTTGCTGAGCCCTATGCCCAGCTTGAGGGTGGTTTAAGGAAAACGGAAACAAATCTCCGCCAATTCCAACTGCGAGTGCGCCAGCTGCCAAAAAATCTAAACTGTTTGCTAACGTTACCCCTCCCGTCGGAATCAAGGGTGGATAGCCTAGAGGCTTCTGTAGCTGCTGCAAATAGGATACTCCTCCCAGGCTGATAATAGGGAACACCTTGACGACCTTGGATCCTGAATTCAAACACTTCACAATTTCAGTTGGCGTCAATGCACCTGGAATCATGAAAACTTGATGACGTTGGGCCAGTGCCAGCATCTCTAAGTTCAAGACAGGACTCATTAAAAATTGAACTCCTGCTTGAAGTGCATCCTCAGCAGTAGAGATATCTAGCATGGAGCCGGTCCCTACTGTGATGTGTGGGTAGACTTGCCTTAAAGTTTTAACAACCGCAGTGAAATCAGGGATAGTTGCAGCAATTTCAATGTGAATGAAGCCAGCAGCTACAACAATATCGGCCTGGTATAAGGCCAACTGCGGGTCCGACGTCCGAATGATGGCAATCACAGGATCCATCCACAACTGTGCCAGTGTCAATGCCGCCATGTCACCACAAAGTCCCTACCATCAAAGTCCCTACCGCCATAGATTCCGACGAATAAAGTTTAAGGCTGAACGGGATCCTTGTAGGCGTTGTTGATTCACTGCCAAAGCGACTAGCACCTGTTTTAGGATCCGTCTTAGACTAGCGAGCTCCTGAGGGAAGGGGTGGAGCGCAGCTTCAGCCTGATCTGTCCAGCCCTCAAAGGACTCATGGGTCGACCGGAATGTTTGTGCTAGCCCTCTGATAGTAGGTAGGATCCGTAGAATCGCACCCGCCACCAGTACATTGAACAAACACACTAGAATCACTGCCGCCATCGGCACCACTCTCCATTGCGTATTCGCCATTGGGTATCGGATACCACCGGCGTTCATCGTTTCCAACTCTGAGCTACTGTGAACTATGGCATACTTTGCCTTGATATCTGATCATCAGTATCTGATAATCGACATCTAGCAATCAGTAGCTAGCTATTAATTAATACTCAGTAATCAAGTACTCAGCAAAACCTACACTCGTAGCGATTAGCCCAATGACCCAGCGATCCCTTTTCATCTACGATACGACCCTCCGCGATGGCGCTCAACGAGAAGGCCTAGCACTCTCTCTCCAAGACAAACTGTTGATTGCCAAGCTGCTTGACCAACTCGGGATCCCATTCATTGAGGGCGGCTGGCCAGGTGCCAATCCCAAAGATGTCCAATTTTTCTGGCAGTTAAAGGAAGAAAATCCCCTAACTCAAGCCGATGTTGTCGCTTTTTGCTCCACCCGTCGTCCGGGACGTCCTGCCAGCGAGGATCCGATGTTGCAACCGATCTTGGCAGCAGGAACCCGTTACGTGAGTGTCTTCGGCAAATCCTGGGATCTCCACGTCACCGAAGGACTCAATACTACCCTGGCAGAAAACGTGGCGATGATCCGTGACACCATTGAGTATCTCAAGTCCCAACATCGCCGAGTCATCTATGACGCTGAGCATTGGTTCGATGCCTATCTGCACAACCCTGACTATGCCCTCCAAACCCTGCAAGCGGCCGCTCAAGCCGGGGCTGAATGGCTAGTCCTCTGTGACACCAATGGTGGAACCCTCCCCCATGACATTCAACGCATCACGGCCGCTGTCCAAGCTGAAGCCCATCACTTTGCTCATGCAGCCCTTGGGATCCATACCCATAACGACTCGGGTACAGCTGTCGCTAACGCGCTGGCTGCTGTCCAATCTGGGGCCACTATGGTGCAGGGAACCATGAACGGTTATGGCGAACGGTGTGGTAACGCCAACCTCTGCAGCCTCATCCCCAACCTGCAACTGAAACTCGGTCACACCTGTCTCCCCGACGGCCAACTGGCTCGCCTGACCCAAACGGCCCGCTCCGTCAGTGAAGTCGTCAATCTGGCGCCCGATGATCATGCCCCCTTCGTCGGACTCTCCGCTTTCGCCCACAAAGGAGGGATCCATGTCAGCGCTGTCCAGAAAAATCCCATCACCTACGAACACATTGCCCCAGAAACAGTCGGTAATCAGCGGCGGATCGTTGTCTCAGACCAGTCTGGAATGAGTAATATTCTCTCAAAGGTGGCCGAGACTGGGATCCAACTGGAGAAATCAGATCCAAGAGCCCGTCAGATTCTCAACCGGATCAAAACCTTAGAATCAGAAGGGTATCAATTTGAAGCCGCCGAAGCCAGCTTTGAGCTTTTAGTCCTGGAGTGCCTCGATCGTCGCCCTCATCGCTTTGATCTACTTAGCTTCAGTGTTACCGTTAATACCCGCTCTGACTGGCATAGTGAAGATTGGCATCGCGAGACTTGGGATCCGGCTGCTGAAACCGCTGTCATGGCCACCGCCACCACCAAAATTGCTGTCCAAGGTCAAGAGCAGCTCACCGCAGGAGAAGGAAACGGTCCCGTTGCTGCTCTAGATAGTTCTCTGCGCAAGGCCCTACGCACCTTCTATCCCGTGATCGATACGATTCAGCTTGTGGACTATAAAGTCAGGATCCTGGACAGCCGTAATGGCACCTCTGCTAGGACCCGAGTCCTGATCGAGTTTACAGACGGACATCACCAGCGATGGACTACTGTAGGCGTCTCGGGCAATATCATAGAAGCGTCGTGTCGAGCCTTAACAGAAGGCCTTGAGTACGGCTGTTTGAAGCTAGAAACCAGCTTAGTTCCAGACCTTCCCCGACTCTAGAGACCTCCGGCAAGGAGGATTTAGGGTTTAGGGGAGTTGAACATGTATGCCAGCCCTGACCAAGACAGGATCCATCCTGGCCCAGCTTTTTGCGGAGGGGAGGGGGTTGGTTGAGGGTCCTGACTCTCCTCGGTCTCATGATTGAGGGCGACAATCTCCTCCTGAGTAGGCGAGATGGAGGGTTGCGGGTCAACAAGTCGTACGTGCAACTGATTCCAGGGCACCTGGTTAAACTCTTCTTTGATCAGAGCTTCTTCTTGTAAGGGATCCATACGGCGGTCGAGCATCGCCTGCAACCGAGCCGTGCGCGTTCCTTTTGCCTCTACCTGCTCCTCTAGCAGCTGCAGACTCCGATACTGACTCACTTGCAATGGAAACAACCTCACTAAGCTCCCAATGGCTGCTGTGATCAGCAAACCATTCACCACAATCACCATAAGTGACTCTAGCCCTCGAGACTGCCATTGTCGACGCGCAAGGATCCGGTAGCGAGAACGTGGCCTAGCGAACAGGCGCTTAAGATCAACCGATGACTGCTTGTCAACGGATACCGGTGAGGAGGAAACGGCATCTCGCCCCTCATGAGACGACGTTGCTAACCTAGAAGAAGGCTGAGCCGGGAGCCGTAAAGTAGGCCCGACCTCTCGTGGCTTAGCCCGAGATGACGACCCGGATCCTGAAGAGGAATCCAGTGCAGACGGTGATGAGGGTGAAATGGTCTGTCGCTTCCTGGAGGATCTGGAGTGGGAGGGTGGAAACTCAGTGGATGAGTGCTGAGACAATCCTTTCACAGCCCTGCCCCCCCTAACAGCCACACAGTCATTATGCGTTAAGACCCCATTAGAATAGAGATATCTACCTAAAGCCAGGATACATGGCTTGGCCTCAGGGCACTACTGATTCCACTGGACTAGGAGGCCTTCACTTAATCAAGTGCTGGATAAGCACGTGACTAGGAAGGATCCCAAGCGGGTGAGCAGCTAATACAGGGCCTATTGAAGCCTATTTTTGGCAATCTGTCAGGTTTGATCGCCAAGTTTACCGGACATGGTCACCTGATTGGGTCTATCGCAACCTGCACCATCAACGGGTCTATCAAGTCAATGAATACATTAAATGAATAGGCCATTAGCAGGTTAGTTCGCTCACATGGCTAAGATTGCTCGAACTTAGACGACTTAGGTCTAGTTACCTTAGCCACACAAAACCGAGCCGGGGCATAGCATAACAAAAGCTGCAGGCTTATGGGGACCTACAGCTTACCTACTTATGGGGAGAATCCATTTTATGGGGAGAATCCATTCAATTTATCGAGATCAATTCAGCTAGGCCTTAATTCAGCTAGGCATTGGGGATCTTAGTGACGAGAAATCTCGGTTCACTAGGACTTAGCCAAGGCAGCACCCAACATAGCGGCCATAAACGCAGGAACAAGTGCCAAAACCAGGATCGTAAAAATTTGAGGCTCAGTTAAAGGCATGGGGGGCTCCTTAAATCAGTCATCTGAAAGGGTTGCCAATCACTTTACTCGCTGATGGATCCGTTTCAAGCGACTTCTAGCTAAACCTAAAGAGAACTTTACATAGGCTCGAGCTCGGATCCGACCTCATTGGCGTTTGTGGATCAGGGAAACTAAGTAGTCCGGGAGGTTGGACTGGGGATGCTACCATAGCTGAGCGTTGAATGCATGAGGCATAAGCTTGTGAGTACTCAATCTTTCCAAACGAATCAAGAGTATTTGGCAGATGTAGATCCGCAGATATTTGGCCTAATCGGACAGGAATTGGGTCGGCAGCGGGACCATCTCGAAATGATTGCCAGCGAGAACTTTACCTCACCTGCTGTCCTCGCCGCTCAGGGATCCGTTCTCACCAACAAGTATGCTGAAGGGCTACCCCACAAGCGTTACTACGGGGGCTGTGAGTTTGTTGATGCTATCGAAGAATTAGCGATTGAACGGGCTAAAGAGCTGTTTGCCGTCGAGCATGTCAATGTGCAACCCCACTCCGGTGCCCAGGCTAACTTTGCTGTTTTTTTGGCGCTCTTGCAGCCGGGTGACACGATCCTGGGTATGGATCTCTCCCACGGCGGTCATTTAACCCACGGATCCCCGGTGAACTTTTCTGGTAAGTGGTTCAACATTGTCCACTACGGTGTCTCGGCGGCAACAGAGCAATTGGATTTTGACCAGATTCGGTCTCTGGCGCGGGAACACAACCCGAAACTGATCATCTGTGGCTACTCTGCCTATCCTCGTGTGATTGACTTTGCCGCATTTCGAGAGATTGCGGATGAGGTTGGGGCTTACTTGATGGCTGATATTGCTCACATTGCGGGTCTGGTGGCGAGTGGTCATCACCCCAGTCCAATTCCTTACTGCGATGTGGTGACGACGACGACTCACAAAACGTTGCGGGGCCCTCGTGGCGGCTTAATTATGACTCGCAAGGCTGAACTGGGTAAGGCCTTCAACAAGGCCGTCTTTCCAGGCAGTCAGGGAGGACCGTTAGAGCATGTCATTGCTGGTAAAGCGGTAGCCTTTGGGGAGGCGCTCAAAGCCAGTTTCAAGGAGTACTCCGCTCAGGTGATTGCGAATGCTAGAGCCTTGGGAGCGCGCCTTCAACAGCGAGGGATCCGCCTCGTCTCGAATGGTACGGACAACCACTTGCTCCTGCTCGATTTGCGGAGTGTATCCATCCAGTTGCAATCGACGGACGCGGTGGAGCCAACCATGACGGGTAAGCGGGCTGACGCCCTGATGGATCGGATCCATATCACTGCGAATAAGAACACCATTCCTTTTGATCCTGAAAAGCCCTTTGTCACCAGTGGGTTGCGCCTCGGATCCCCAGCGTTGACGACGCGCGGCTTAGGAGAGTTGGAGTTTGAGACAATTGGGGATATCATTGCAGACTGTTTGTTCCAGCCAGAGAATGAGCAGGCGTTGGACGACTGTCGTCAACGTGTCCTGCAGTTGTGTCAAGCCTTCCCACTCTATCCACATTTGTCGATGGCAGTGCCCGCTCTGGTGTGAGTCCTGGTCTGGTGTAATGCCCGCGTTTGATTAAGGATCCTGCATGGCCTATCTGGTTGCTTTTCTCGCCGCCGCCTGTGTCGTGCTGCTGACCACTCCTGCGGTTAAAGAGGTGGGCCTTAAAAGTGGCCGGGTGGATGTTCCGGATGAGCGTAAGGTCCATTCCCAGCCGATGGTCCGACTGGGGGGAGTCTCAATTTTTAGCGGGAACTTGGTGGCGCTGTTGTTGCTGTGGGGCAACGGATCCTTTAGCGGGTTACAGCCGAAGCAGGAGTACGAAATTTGGGGGGTCACAGTGGGTGGCCTCCTCTTTTTCTTGATTGGCTTAGCCGATGATCTGTTTCACCTGTCGGCGGGGAGTCGGTTGGTGATGCAATTTGCCGTGGCTGCGGCCGCTTGGTGGGTGGGGGTGCGGATTGATTTTATTAGTTTCCCTGCTCTGGGGCTGACGCCAATTCCCTGGTGGGTCAGTTTGATGGTCACATTGGTGTGGCTGGTGGGCATGGCCAATGCGATTAATTGGATTGATGGCCTTGATGGGCTCGCCGCAGGAGTGTCGGGTATTGCTGCAGTGGTGATGTTGATGGTGACCTTACTTCTAGATCGCCCGGCAGCAGCCATGATTGCAGCAGCCTTAGCAGGGGGATGTCTAGGTTTTTTGCGCTATAACTTCAACCCAGCTCAGATTTTTATGGGGGATGGCGGGGCCTACTTTTTAGGATTTACGTTGGCGGGCATTGGGGTCATTGGAGTAGCCAAGGTGGTAACGACGTTGGCTGTATTGTTACCCTTCTGTATCCTGGCTGTGCCGATCTTGGATATGTCAACGGTGATTATCAAGCGCCTCCATCAAGGTCGATCACCATTCCATCCAGATAAAGGTCATCTGCATCATCAACTACTGCGGGCGGGACTATCTCAACGCTTCTCAGTCCTGTTTATCTATACCCTGACACTGTGGGTGGGGAGCTTAGCACTAACGTTGGCTGGGTTGCCTGCCGGGATCGCCTATTTAACCGGGACCTCGTTGGTTTTGGCTCTAGTGAGCTGGGAGGCTTGGCAGCGACGACGGCACTATCAACGGCGGCAAGAGGGGCAACCACGGATCGAGCCCGGATCCTCTCTTTCCTCCAGCTCCAACGGATCCGGTCCATCTGATGCGGCGACATCGAACGGGTCTGTGAATGGATCCTCGACACGCTCAGCACCTGATTAGTTGACATCCCTCCTGTTTGGGACAAGTCCTGCGGATTTGGGTACAACTACGACATGTCCGCCACGTGTGACATGAGAGTAATCTGGGTCAATAATTAGGGCAATGACATGGTGATGCACCGATGGGTCAGGATCCCTCTACTGGGGTGGGCCAGTCTGGGATGGATAAGTCTGGGATGGATAGGTCTGGGATGGATAGGTCTGGGATGGATAGGTCTGGGATTAACTGAGACGGGTTTGATAGACTCTCACTCAGCTTGGGCGCAGCCAGAGGAACCGGCAGAATTGCCCCTTGCCTCCCCTATCCCGATCCAACCTGTGCCACAAACGCCCCGCACCGATGTAACGCTGATTCGGCAAGAGGGCAGCTACATGCTGGGATCCGGGGATCAGGTGCAAATCGATATTTTCAATGTGCCTGAGTTCAGTGGTCCTCAACAGCTCTTACCCGATGGATCTATTACGTTGCCGTTGGTGGGAACGGTAATTCTCAGGGGAATGACGTTAGAGCAAGCGGCGGATGAAGTGGAATTCCGGTTGGCTGCGTTTTTGGAGGCTCCTATTGTCAACGTAGGGCTATTGCAGGCTCGACCTCTACGGATTGCCGTTGTGGGAGAAGTGCTAAGACCTGGATCCTATACTGTGTCAGCCAGAGGCGATATGGGGGAGATTCCCACCCTGACTCAGTTACTCCAACAGGCGGAAGGAATCACGTCGAAGGCGGATATTCGTCGGATCCAGTTGCGGCGTCAGGGACCGGGGGGGGTTGAACGTCAGAGTTTAGACTTGTGGGATTTTTTGCAAACGGGCAATTTAAGTCAAGATATTCCATTAGTGGATGGGGATGCCATTTTTGTGCCGACAGCGGTCAACATTCCCCCAGAAGAGGCTCAACAGCTAGCTAGTGCCAATTTTGCCTTACAGTCAATTCGTGTCAGTGTCATCGGTGAAGTGCAGCAACCAGGACAGCAGGATCTCCCTCCGAATACGCCTATGAACCAGGCCATTCTGGCGGCGGGTGGGTTTACATCACGGGCGAATACGGACTCGGTACAGTTAATTCGATTGAATCCCAATGGGACTGTAGCCGTAAGAGAGTTACCTGTGAACTTAACGGCGAATGTTGATGAATCCCTCAATCCACCCCTGCTCAACACTGATGTTCTCATCGTGAAACCAACCGCACTAGCTAGAGCAGCAGATACGTTAGGTGTGGTGACAGAACCTTTATTTGGGATTCAGTCTATTGTGAACTTGTTTGATTTGTTTGAGTGATAGAGCCAGCTAACTGAGTAAAGTGCTCATCAAAGCCAAGGATCCCTCAATTTGCCATCCTCATCATTCAATTAGTTCATATTTCAATAGAGTCTTCAGTCACCAGTGTGACTTTTATTGGAGTGATAATAGTGATGGTAAAAAGGATCCTAGCGGTCATGCTTCGAGTCCATCCGCTAGTGAAAGTTATTCAGCACGGGCAAAGCAGAGACTTCAATCCCGATTTGGATATTTCACTGGTAGGTAATGCTGTCGGGTAAGAGCAGGTTTGCTGGTATAGGGTTCAGACACTGAAAAACTTTTAGCGGTTACAACTACTCTCTACCGCTCGGACACCCTTTACACTGATCTAGACCCTTGCCCACTAGGATCCGTACCCATGTCTTCCCCATACTTCCGCTTGCTCATTTTTCTAGTGGTCGTAGGATCCTTAGTAGCCTTAATAATCTGGTTAATTCAATCCTTTCTGGAACTCTACCGGACTCTACAATCGACACCCTTACTCGGAGCCATCTTGGTCGGGGTGTTGATCGTGATGCTGGTGATCTTTTTGGTGGCATCCGTTTATTATCTATTTTTGTTTCGTCAGAAGCCCACGGATCCTGCTCCTCCTGCGGTGACCCCGCGCCCGAGTTTGCCCGAAACAGCAGAAGCCAAAGTTGCCGCCGCTCAACAGAACTTGGCCCGACTAGAACAGGAAGCGGCCCGGATTCAAGACGAAATTACTCGACAGGCCTTGGCGGAGAAGTCAGCCGCCGTAGCTCGTAGTTTAGATCAACCAACCTTGAAGGTGGTGGTGTTCGGTACCGGATCCGCGGGTAAAACCTCTCTGGTGAATGCCCTGCTAGACCAACCGGTAGGGGAGGTAGGGGCGATATTAGGCACAACGACTACATCCGCGCTGTACCACTGGCCGCTGCCGGGGATCCCTGAACCCGTTGAAATTGTTGACTGCCCTGGCATTCTAGAAATTGGTGACGCGGGGGTGGCGCGAGAATTAGAAGCCCAGGATCAAGCTCGGCAGGCAGATTTGATCTTGGTGGTGACGGATGGGGATTTGCGGCAATCGGAGTATGAACCGTTGATGGAGCTTATGTATTTGGGCAAGCGTTCGCTGCTAGTTTTGAACAAGTCAGATCAATATACGGAGGCTGATCAGCAGATCCTTTTAGCTCACTTGCGGGAACGGGTGAAGTCGGTGATTGCTTACGAGGATGTTTTAATTGCCTGTGCAAATCCAGCTCCGGTGACGGTGGGGGGGCAGGTGTTGAAACCGGATCCGGAAGTCAAGGCAGTGCGTGATCGAGTGCAAGCGATCCTATACGCGGAAGGACCCGCATTAGCGTTGGATAATGCCCTGCTGCAATCTCAACAATTGGGGGATGAAGCGCGGCGGATCGTGGCGAAACAATTGGAGCAACAGGCGGAAGAGGTGGTGGATCGATTTCAATGGATCGTGACGGGGGTGGTCTTTGCCAATCCCATTCCAGCCGTGGATTTATTGGCGATTGCGGCGATCAATGCCCAGATGGTGGTGGAGATCGGATCCATTTATGGGTGCAAGATGAATCTGCGGCAGGGACGGGAGTTGGCGTATTCACTGGCGAAAACGTTAGGTAGTTTGGGATTAGTTGAAGGGGCCATTCAGTTGACGACGGGATTAGTGACAGCGTTGGCGGAGGTGACGGTGGTGGGCTTTCTCATCACAGCACCCATTCAAGCAGCAAGTGCTGGCTATTTAACTCGGATCGCAGGTCGGAGCTTTATCGAGTACTTTAAAAAAGATCAAAACTGGGGAGATCAAGGGATCGAGGCCGTGGTGGAAGCCCAAGCCAAGCAAATTCAAGAGTCACGGTGGTTAGGATCCTTTGTGCAGAAAGCCCTACAGACTGTATTCAAACCAGCCTGGGGTGATCAGTCGCACCGAGAGTAACCTAGATTCACTTCAGATGAGAGCCCGTTAGGTGAGATCTAGATTTGAAGTCACGCCAGGCTAGAGCAGGAGTCAGGATCCACCGTAGAGCGCTATCGATAGACGCTGCGGGGAGGGTACGAGCATTTATTCGAGGGCAACGAACTTAACTTCATCCATTAGAGACCTTCTGTTAGGCCGATAACATATTTGGACCACTCTTTATATGTGCCATTGCGGACAACTTTAGAAATTTCGAAATAGAGGCTGCTGTGGGGTCGGCGAGGCTGATGTCGTAGGGGCATACTGGCTTCTCTGGGCGTCCGATTGCCTTTTTTCACATTACAGCGAACACAAGCCGTAACGACATTATCCCAGGTATCTATACCACCTCGAGAACGGGGTGTTACATGGTCAATAGTGAGATCGTCGCCGGTGGCACCGCAGTACTGACAACTGTGACCATCTCTATAAAGGACGTTACGTCGAGTCAGAGGAATTTCCTTGTAGGGCACATTCACATAGTGACGTAGGCGAATCACCGTAGGCAGCGGGAGAGTCCCATAGATACATCGTCCATTGTGCTCCACTTGCTCTGCTTTTTCCTTAAGTAGCAGCACAATAGCTCGTCGCCAACTAGTGATGTTGAGCGGCTCATAGGATGCATTCAGAACTAGGACTTTACTCATTGATTGAAGTCTAAATCGAGATAAAGGATTAGCACCTAACCATAAAGTAAGAGGATTAAGGTGATGATAGCACGTGCGATTGGTGGGATCCTGCCTGAATAGCTGCCTGCAGCCATTGGTCAACTGGGTCAGTTTTTTGTAACCTTAACTTTACCTTGCGATAACCTTAAGGTTGAGCCGCTCTCTACCTCGATTCTGTAACCTGTAGATGCACCATGGCGCGCAATTATTAGGATCCCAAGTTCTCTTCAAAATTCGTAGGATCCGATACGTTTTATCTATGCTTAAATTTTATCTATGCTTAAATTTTATCTATGCTTAAATTTTATCTATGCTTAAATTTT
>CAYUEE010000110.1:14511-14808 GCA_964443615.1 uncultured bacterium
ACCTATGCTTAAGTGCGGGATGATGAATCGTAGCGCAGGATCCTAACCTGATGATGCCTATCGATGCTGTTTGGCTCCGTCAATACACAGATTTGAGTTGTTTATCGGCGGAGGCGTTAGAGGCCCTGTCGGCTCAGTTACACCATCGGACAATCGTAGCGGAGCAGGTTTTTATTCGTCAGGATCAGGCCGTTGAGGGTTTATTTATTTTGCAAAAGGGGCGGGCTGAACTCTACAGTCGCTGTAATTGGTCAGCGCAATAAGAATCATTAATTGAAAATAGCTCAAACCATCCAG
>CAYUEE010000111.1:0-14735 GCA_964443615.1 uncultured bacterium
GCTTAAGAAATGGCTATTCTCAATAAGCCTACCTTTTTGCTGTGACCAAATACATTACCTGCGAGAGATCGGAAGTCGAACCAGTCATACTAGTACACTTGGCAGTCTCACGACGAAGCAAGGTGTGAACTGCATACATTAAAGCTCTCACTGAGCTGCCGACACTACCCTTTGAAGGTGGGTAAGCAAACGACAAAGCAGGTTCGTCCAGGACGTGAGTCAACATTCACGATACCTTGATGCCGGTTTCGAATAATACGACTAACAGCATCTAAACCCAGACCGGATCCTTTGCCCATTGGTTTTGTGGTGAAAAAAGGCTCAAAAATACGTGATTGAATGTCAGCGGGAATTCCTGCTCCGGAATCAATGATTTCAGTCCGCACGTAATCGCCGTCTCGACACGTCCTAATCTCCACTATTCCTTCACCATCCATCGCATCAATTGCATTGTCGATTAAATTGGTCCAGACTTGATTGAGTTCACTTCCGTAGGCACTAATCTTCGGTAATGTTCGATCATACACTCGCTTAACTTTGACGCCTTGTTTGAGCCTAAAGCTCAGGAGTTTCAGAGTGTCATCCAACCCTTCATGGATATCAATAAACTGTTGGGCCCCTTGATCAAGATGAGAGTATGACTTGAGAGATTTTACTAGTTTTTCAACTCGCTCCGCCCCTCGCAACCCATTCTTCAGCATTGACATCACATCGAAGGAGAGTGCTAACCACCGGATCCCTTGATCTCGGAGTTCACCGACATGATCTCTCCAGGGCTCGATGAGCTGCCTAAGGGTGTTAACTTCAATTCCTGCACTTGCCAGAGGTTCAGCGAGCTTCCAGGCCTCTTCAACCCCATAGTCCTCCAGCCAGTCTAGAATATCTGCTTCCCGATCGCTTAGGGTCAGTGTGTCCACCGTCTGATTCAAAATAACTTCATAACCCTGATCTCGTAGAGCTTGCCAGGCTTGAGTGTGCGTTGGATCCGGATTTTGCTGGCCATAGAGTAAGTTCATGTACTCTAGCTCACGGATAGCAGGCACAACGTCACGCAATGCTCGAACCAGTGCAGCGGTGGGATTGTTTAGCTCATGAGCCAGACCAGCCGTCAATGTTCCCAGAGCAGCCATCTTCTCCCGGCTACGAATGAATGATTCTAGGCCTCGGGTACGGTTGTGGACAGTACGAAAAATGCTGCTTTCAAATTTGCGACACTCATGGAGGAGAGTGAGGAAGTCCTCACACTTGATTTGATACAGTGTACTGTCTGTTAACGTTCGCATTGAAACGAGGACAGGACCTCCTGTCAGAACCGGAATTTCCCCAAAAAATGCGGGCGCGTCGTGTTGACCGATTGGCATATCAATCCCTTCGCTAAACCGAGTCACACTCACTCGCCCTTGAAGCAGAATGAAAAAACCATTGGGATCACCACCTTCTCGAATTAGGGGAGTTCCCGCTGGCAGATTGAGCTCTGTGGCACGACTGCAGGTCCATTCCAGTTGTTCTTTAGACAATTGCTGAAAGGGCTCCAAGGCTAATAGTTCTTCAATACAGAGCATTCTTCTCTCCTGTTCGTCACAAGCAATTGGCTAACCTAAACTCGGGCCAGATGACGGTGTACAAATTGTACGCAAATTGAGCCTTCTCCTACTCCCGAAGCAACGCGTTTTATGGATCCGTGGCGAACATCTCCCACTGCAAATATTCCAGGCACATTTGTTTCCAGCAGGAAGCGATCCCGCTCTAGAGGCCAGGGCAACTTAGCATCCACATCAGGACCAGTACAAATAAAGCCTCGCTCGTCGCGGTAAACAATGTCTCCCAACCAATCTGTGCTGGGTGTTGCACCAATAAAGATGAAGAGGGAGTTGGTTTCAAATGTTTTCAATTCACCTGTTTGAGAATCTTTAACTAGAATGCTCTCTAAGCGTTCACTTCCCTTTGTCTCCACCACAGTATGAAAAGGTAGTACTTCAATAGTGTCAGTGTGCTCAATCTGATCAACAAGATACTGAGACATACTTTTTGTCAGGGAGTTGCCTCGCACCAGTATGCGAACCTGACGAGCATACTTGGAAAAGTACATAGCGGCCTGCCCAGCTGAATTCGCCCCACCAACGATGTAAACGTCTTCACCCTCACAAGCGGTTGCTTCAGTTTGAGCCGCTCCGTAATAGACTCCAGCCCCTGTGAACTGTTCAATACCGGGGACAGTCAAACGTCGCCAAGCAACACCCGTAGCCAGAATAAGAGCATGACAGCTGATTTCAGTGCCATCACTTAGGGTGATAGTATGGTAGTTATCCTGCGTGTCGATAGCTGTTGCTTCCTGGGGAGCTAAAATTTCCACCCCAAACCGTTTCGCCTGGGTTACCCCTCGCCGCGCCAGGTCACTCCCACTGAGTCCCACTGGAAAGCCTAAATAATTTTCAATCCGTGAACTAGTTCCTGCCTGTCCACCGGGGGCTTCGCGTTCAATCATGACGGTACGCAACCCTTCTGAGGCACCGTAGACCGCAGCAGCCAGCCCAGCTGGACCGCCCCCTACAATCACCAGATCGTAAAAAGGATTCGTAGCTTCGGTTTGCATACCCATATGCTGGGCTAGTTGCACTGTGGTGGGCTGTTCTAGCTTTTCTCCACTGGGTAACAGGACTAATGGCAAGCTAGGGCTATCTTTCTCTCCAGTATCGGTAATAAGTTCCTGAGCTTCGGGATTTTGTTCAACATCAATCCAGCGATAGGGAATTTGATTCCGTGCGAGGAAATCTCTCAAAGTATGAGACTGGGGTGACCAGCGATCACTAACGACTTTGACGCCCTGGAAGGCTGGTTTATAACTGGCTTGCCAATCTTGAATCAAGTCATCTAACACTGGATACAGTTTCTCTTCGGGAGGATCCCAAGGCTTCAGTAGATAATAATCAAGCTGAGCTTCATTAATGGCAGAGATCGCTGCGTCAGTGTCAGCATAAGCTGTTAGCAAAACTCGCTTAGCGGCTGGGAAAACCTTAAAGGCTTGACCTAAAACATCAACGCCGCTTACTTCCGGCATCCGTTGATCGACTAGAAATAGGGTGACTGCATCTCCACGTAATTTTAGCTGGTGAATGATCTCCAATGCTTTGGTGCCGGAGTCAGCGCGCATGACGCGAAAGCGGTCAGCATAATGTTGGCGCAGGTCTCGTGCAACTGCCTGCAACACTTCAGGATCGTCATCAACAGCAAGAATAATCGGTTTGTTCATTACGAGTTCCTTCTTGGTTCAGGCGGCGGGACAGGATCCTACAGTTATGGAGTGCCAGAAATGGAGTGCCAGAAATGGAGCACTAGAAAAAGTCTGGGAGGTCCTCATGCCTACGAAGTTTATCATCTGAGCACAGGATCCTTTCGCCTCAGGGGTTAATGTCTGTTATCAAGTATATTGACTTGAATGGAATAGGATATGTGCGGATCTAACTTGTCACCACCCCAAAGGTCTTACACAAGTGCCAACACCGATGCAGAAAAGTCTTCGCTATTGGACTCGACACTTTTTTCTATGCTGAGAAGTCAAACTCCTGTCGTGTAGGGTTTTAGGTAGATTGACTGGCTGTCGACAGTAAAGTTTGATACATCTCCAGGATCTGGCTAGCTTTTGTAGACCAACGAAAAGCATTTGCCCGTTCAATAGCCGCCTGACCCATTTGTAAACGGAGATCTAGATCCTCAATTAGGGTCTTAATGGCGGAAGCTGTCTGATTAATGACAGCTTCACGAGAAATGGGATCTATGCGAAATCCTGTTGCATCGGTTATATATTCTCCAATACCACCGTTATTGACGACCACACAGGGCAAGCCTGAGGCCATTGCTTCTAGCACGACTGCTCCACCAAACTCACGAATTGAAGGAAAACAGAACAGATCGGCCTGTTGATAATAGTCAGCTGTTGATTCTTGCGGGATCCATCCAGTGAAGGTGACCTGGGCAGCCAATCCCTTTTGATCTACTAAAGTTTCCAAAGCTGTGCGTTCAGATCCATCGCCGACGATGGTGAGATGCCAAACCTGGTGAGAGGTGAGTTGAGCTAACGCTTCAATCAGCATATCAGCCCCCTTGTAAGGCACGAGCCGACCTACGAACAGAAGTTCAACAGGATCCTGAACAGATGGTCGACGATGAGTGAGTGAACCCTGGCTAAAAAAGTGATCAGGGATCCCGTTTTCATAGAATAGTTGTAATTTGGGGTCAGAAATTGAAAAAAGTTCCTTAACTAAGTTCAAGGTATAGGTAGAACCAGCTAGGATCCGATCAGCTCGTTGGTAGGTTTGCACATACTCAGGGAGGACAGCACGCCCTAGTCTTCGCAAAAAATTGAGATAGGAAAACTCCTGTCTTGCAACTGTCTCAAATCCAGGGGGAAAGGGGACACCGCCGTTCACTGGGCCTAAAATAAATGGTGTGTGGCTACAGGCTCTTGAAATTTTAGCCGGATACCGAGGCATCATGGGGGTCATGACGTGGACAATATCAAAGGATCCTTGGCGAACAGCAGCTGCGAATTGGACATAAACTTGATGGTTGAAATCAGCATAGACGGGATATGTAAGGACATGCTGTAGAGGCCAGTTTTTGCGACCTCGTGATGTGAGCTGGGTCGTGAGTTGATAGTATTTTTGAATTAGTGGCCGCTCTTGAATGTAGATAATGGATCCAATCGGTTCAACATCAGAGAGGGCCCTACGATTGCGTTCGTGAGTAACCAGAGTCACTTCGGCCAAGCGACGGATCCCATCATAAAACTTGTAGGCGACCAGTGGCACTGAAGACCAGCTAGGATTACATTGTTCCATCACCAGTAGCACGCGAGGCCGATCCTGGACTGTAGAAGCAAATGCCGTCATAGTATCTCAAGGAAGACTGCAGGGCTCTCACCTAGAATAGGCGAATGGTAGCAGAAAAGGGGACACTCACTAGTATCCCCCTCACCCACTGACTCTAACGTCACCCTTTAGCGAGTATTAGCGTCAATCCAGTTTGCAAATTGAGAGACGCGCGTGTAGACCCCAGGGAAGCGAAAACGACCACACCCAATCCCAAAGCTCGTAATCCCAATCTGAGTGGTATTAAGGCCAGAACGAACGACTAATGGACCCCCGCTATCTCCCTGGCAAGCATCTTTCAAAAACTTGTTAGCACACACCATATTTTCCGTGATACCGCCGAAATAGCTAGAGTTACAACTGGCATTGGATTGAACAGTGACATCCACTTCCTGTAGAGCGTTGGGGAACCTAGAACCGAAAGCTGGAAATACAGTATTTCCCCAACCCAGTGCAAAGGCTTCTGCGCCGACGAACAAGCCGTCAACTGGACGAGCTACATCAACAGTAGGGATACCAATAGCTGGAGTAGCTAACCGCAAGAGGGCGATATCAGTATCGCTGGTTATAGCATTGTAGTCGCTGTTGACAATGACTTCTGCGACATCAAGGCGAGCACCCCCAGTGGAGAGGAGGGTGGTCCCAACTAAGACATCAACATCAGTAGGGAAGGCCACCCCACCTCGGAAAACGTTAACTAAGCAGTGTGCTGCGGTTAAAACATAGTTACTCTCGATGAGGGTACCACCGCACAGCTGGGCTTGGTAGTTGTTGGACGTACGGGCATCTAAAATGGCAACCATCCAGGGCCATTCTCCGGGGGTCGCCGGTTGGCCATTGATAATTAAATCAGTTCTTGCCTCAGGCACTTGTGCAACAGTGTTAGGCACCGAATTAGTTGAGCAGCCCACTGTTAGTGCCAGTACAGCAGCGGGTAGAGACCGTAGCCAAGTTGACCAACAAGTTTTCATAGTGTTTAGCCGGTTCAGAGCAAACTAACAATACCAGATTCATCCACAAGTGTTAAGGGTGCTTCTATACCTTGTTTCTAACCCTGACTTGACAAGGGCTATCAAGATTCTTCGCAGTACTCCAGCCATAGCTGAAAGCTTGGCTGGTGGAGAGGATGTCAAGACAACCCAACTTCGATTGCTCAACGGTTAGGGAAAAGCAATGGCTGGTTAGACTTGTCGAAAAGCCAGCATTGACACTTTACCGGCCACGACCTTAGCCGTTTCAACTAACGCTCGCGCTGATGCTGATTCAGGATCCGCTAGCACCACGGGTGTTCCAGCATCTCCACTTTCCCGTAACGTGATCTCTAAAGGGATCCGTCCCAGCAAGGGCACCTGCAACTCTTTGGCTGTGGTTTCCCCGCCATTAGAGCCAAAAATATCGTACTGTTTCCCCGGCACATCAGGAGGGATGAAGTAGCTCATGTTCTCCACAATGCCCAATACTGGCACCTGCAGTTGACGGAACATCGCTAACCCTTTCCGCGCATCCAGTAAGGCTACCGTTTGAGGGGTTGTCACAATGACTGCACCCGCTAACGGCACTGCTTGACACAGCGTTAACTGAGCATCTCCCGTTCCCGGCGGCATGTCTACAATTAGGTAATCTAACTCGCCCCACTCCACCTGGTACAAGAACTGACGAATTACCCCATTCAACATTGGCCCCCGCCAAATCACCGGCTGATCTCGATCAACCAACAATCCCATTGACACCATCTTGACCCCGTAATTGAACATGGGTTCAACATGCTCGGTGCCATCTTCATCCTTGTGGACTAGGATCCGTTGCCCCTGCAACCCCAACATTTGCGGCACGTTCGGACCATAAATATCCGCATCTAGGATCCCTACACGAGCCCCAGTTTCGGCTAACGCAATTGCCATGTTCACGGCAACTGACGTTTTGCCCACACCACCCTTACCACTTGAGACTGCGATGATGTTACGTACTCCTGCTACGGACTGACGATCAGGCAGTGATGGTGACTGAAGGGTTTCGGCTGTCACCTCCACATCAATCGTCTCTACCTCCCCCAACGTTCGTATCGCTGCTTTACACTCATCGACAATGAACTCTCGTAACGGACAAGCTGGTGTGGTCAGAACCAATGTGAAAGCCACTCGATGGGTGTCCACCACAACATTACGGATCATGTTAAGTTCCACTAAGCTGCGGCGGAGTTCAGGATCCTGGACAGGGCGAAGCACATCAAGGATATCGCTGACAGCAAGGGTAGATGAGGTCATAGGAGTTAAGCGGTTCCGTCCGTAAAATCAGTGAGTAGGATTGAGTCAAGAGAAATATCTATCATGTCAGCGCTCTATTCAGTGCCACGTTAGGAACGATGCCCTAGCCCTAACGTCTAGGTAGCTGAGTCGTGACTGCATCTCTCGATGGTTTTCAGTTTACTCGGATAATGCTGTCCCAATGAGGAGTTAATCATGCGGTGTGGATTACCTAGTGTGGCACGTATCGGTCTAGTCAGTTTCGCAGGGATCCTGTGGACAGAGCTCTCTGCGCTCCCAGTCTTTGGTCAAACGGTTGTTCCGACTCCCCCTCTCATCGAACTCCTTACACCATCCACGGACATTTACACCCCCGAGATTGAAATTGTTACACCCCAGGAGGGTGAAGTACTCACCTCCAACCTGGTTTCTTTACAGATTGATGCTAGACGGTTTCCCCTTGGCTTTGACCCTGACACGGAGTTAGGTCTCCACATCAAAATCATCGTTGACAACTTGGATCCAGTCCCGGTTTACAACATTGACGAGCCTATTGAGATCGAACTACCACCCGGTACCCACACCATTCGTGTCATTGGCTCTCGTCCCTGGGACCAAGCCTACCGCAACATCCCTGCCTTCGATCATGTCACCTTTAGCATAGTTGAACCGACTGATGAGAATGATCCAGTTTTCGCGGTTGGCAACGCTCTTCTCACAGTCACCTCTCCCGCTAGTGGGACCTATGGAGCTGAACCAATCTTACTGGATTATGTGGTTGATGGTGTCAACCTAGGAGGTGCTCAAGTTCGTTACACACTCAATGATGTCAGTGAAACCACTACCGATCGCGGTCCTCTTTACCTCACAGGCTGGCAAGCTGGCGATAACATTTTGACGGTTGAACTAGTAGGGCGAGATGGCAATATGCTCCCCAACCAGGGCACCACTTACAACCGTGTGGATCGCTTTATCACTTACGAGCCTGATGGTGACGATACACTTTCGCAACTGGTACGTGGCGAGGTTGAACCTGAGGATGTCGCTGATATCTTAGGGCCAGATCCATTCATCTATGACGAGGATGGTAGAGTCCAACGTTTGAAGTGAGGAAAAGTTAAAGATCTTGTAGGGTAGGTCTGAGCCAGGGATGCTTTGCTATCATATTCT
Organism: uncultured bacterium; assembly: GCA_964443615.1. Classification (GTDB taxonomy): domain Bacteria; phylum Cyanobacteriota; class Cyanobacteriia; order Thermostichales; family Thermostichaceae; genus CAYSWV01. The sequence goes on from CAYUEE010000111.1 coordinate 8,282, forward strand.
GACTTGAATTAGACGCGGACGTAGTTCAGTGGTAGAACGCTAGCTTCCCAAGCTGGATGTCGTGGGTTCGAGTCCCATCGTCCGCTTAGATGATGGTTGGATCCTTTGGCCCGCTCTAGTAGCGGTTTTTCCTTTTGCTGTCGGAGGGGCAGTGCTTGTGGATTCACCCATACGGGTCTGAGCCTAGACTGAGTCAAAAGGAACTCCTAGAGGGGATCCTTGGCCTCAGTCAGAGTTTGCAGATCTAGCCCGCAGTAAAAATTGAATCTCTGGTGCGAGGATTTAGTGTCATGAGGAGGCAAATGCGACGGTTTCCTTCCTGGCTGTGGATTGGCTTCCTCACACTACTAGTTGTTTGGGGAAGTGGTGGGTCCGGAGGCTTTTCTCAGGAAAGGCCAGGGGGACTAGCCGAGGGTGGCCACCGCTCCAGTTATGAGTTATTGAGTCAAGCTCCCTTTAATCAAGATGAGTATTTCCCCTTAGCTCAGTCTGTGGATCCAGGGCGATATCGCTCCGTAGCGGAGTGGGTCGGGAGACTGATTTTACCCAAGCCTGGGGCGTCAATGATAGATGACTCGCGCCTTACAGCTGTGGCGGCTCTAGACGGTTCCCCTAGTGCCCCTGACTCTGAGGATCCGGTTGCATTTGCTGATTGGGTGTGGTTTGAGGTGCAGCAGGCCCCATCACCGTTTACTGCCTGGATTGGCTCCCGTCTACGGTTGACCTGGAGTCCGGATCCAGAGGTGCAAGCCTATGTTCAGACAGTAACGCAGCCTGTACGCTTTACTTCTGAAACTCACCAAAGCCAACATCAAGGCATTATTCATCCTGAGCGTCTGCAGCGTTATTCCCAGGTGGGTCCATTACAGTCATTGGCAGGGGCCTGGCCAGAGGATGCGGTAACCGTGGCATTAGCGGATCCTCTGATTCAGCTCGGCGTAGCTCAAAAGATAGAAGCTGAGCCAATTTTGAGGATTCGACAGGATCCGCTGCTGGTGAGTGGGCGGTATCAGGGGGTGGTCAGTCATCTAGATCCTGCAGAGCCGATCACGATCAAAGTGAGAGATGGCATTGAATCGGGGCAATCAGGTAAAGAGAGGGACTCAGATTATCAACTGCAACCGTTTCAAGTCCAGCATTTTGACGTTCAGTCTGGCACCTTTACTGGACCCACAGAACAGATCCATATTCCTATCCAACCGCCTGACCGTGCTGGGATCCTTCCTTTTTCCACTGATCAATTGAGCCAATCGCCTGCAGGAGACCAAGGTTGGATGATCTATGGTGCTCCAAACGCTGAGGGAATCTTTACCGTGCAGGCCCTGCAGCCCCGGCATTTGGTGGATTTAAACCCAGATGAAGTGAGGTTAGATCAAACCACGGGATTACGCTGGATTCATCAGGAGAGCTGGCAGGATCCCTCAAAACGGCAAGGATCCGTGAGAACAGTACTTTTAGCGCCGGGAGCAACCACTAAGACAGCAGCACTGGAGCAATGGCAGGAAGGGGATCACGCGTTAGTGATTCATCTGTTTGGAGGCATTGGAGGTGAAAAGGCAGAATCTCAATCGTTACCGGGTACCGTGACGGGGCATTTCTCCTATGGTTGGGCAACAGTGGTGCGGAATCCGCTGACGCAAGCATTGAAGTTTGACATTACTTATCAACAAGTGTACGCCCACAACACTAATGGAATTATTGCGGGATCTCAGAATTGGTCGAGCTACATGGGAGACTTACAGCGGGGATGGCTGGGAACCCGACCCGTAATGGATGTCGTGATCAAGTGGGATCCCGTGACCCGAGATTATGACTTTGATGGAGAGGTGATTTCGCCGATGAGGGCGTTGCAGTATCAGTTGCGGATTATGATGGCCCGCTATCGGGTAGGGGATGGTACAGGGGCCGCGTTAGTGACACCAGCCCTGTCTTGTGTTCAAGATTCCAATCAGGCACTTTACATCGCGATTCAACAGGTGACGCAGCAGGTGCAAGGATCCCCTACTCTGCAAGCCTGGCTTCGGCAGCATCCAGACCATCCCCAAACTCAGCGATTTGAACAATTGGTTGATTTTGTGCATGCGCTCTCGCAGGAACTAGTACCGACCGGGGTTGTGCGTTCAGATTGGGTGCAGAATGCGGAGCAGGTGTCTGGGATCCAGTTGGGCGAGGCGACGGACTTGGCGTTTTGGCCTGCACCTCTATTTCAACGAGATTCCCAGTTGTCAACGGCATTGTTGAGTTGGCGGACACTGCTCCCACAACCAGCTCAGAGTCGGTTGGCTAGTTTGTTCTTAAGTCATGGGGCGTCGTTGTGGATACTGCAAACGTTTCAGGTGGGAGGGACGAATGATCAGATCTTGCCGCTAGCACCGACGGGGCTATTAGGCCAATGGCCCTTAGGATCTCAGCTACTGGCACGACTTAGCGCGGGGGGACTGCGGATTCCGTCTGGATCTGATTGGCTACTCGCCCTGGTGGGATTTGGGGGTTATGGGGCGATTGCCTTGGGAATTGGGTTGAAGATTGGATTTCTGCATTGGGATCCGTTGAAATTTCAAGCTTTGAAGTCTCAGTTAGGTTTATTGGGGATTTTACGGGTCTTGGGGACAACGGCAGTAGCCCCAGCGTGGTTAGAAGAGATGGGATTTCGGGTGCTGTTGGTTCCTCATCCCAGTGAATGGATCCCGGTGGAGATACGTTGGCTGTGGATTGGAGCCAGTTTAGTGTTGTTTGGGCTTTACCATCCGTTGCTAGCTACAACAGTCTATCCACGGGCAAACCCAACATTTTTTAATCCTTATTTTTTGGGGCTAGCAATAGGTTTGGGGATGGTATGTACTGGGGTGTATCTTCAAACGGGATCGGTGTGGACAGTAGCAAGTCTGCATTGGGGCGTGGTGGTGATTTGGCTACTAGGGTTGGGTGGATGGGAGCGCCTAACCAAAAACGCATCATGATTGGCCCGAGACTCCCAACGTTTGACCCCGCATTTTGCGAAACAAAGGCTATGTATGTAGAACCTCACCAACAGCCCAAATGCTGCCCAACAAATTCTGAGCATACCCTAAGTCCAATAGTTCTGTAGTAGCTAAACCAGTTGCAAACACTTCAGTAAAGGATCCGGATCCGCCAGCGTGATCCCAAAATACTGGGACAAAGCACTGAGATAATCCGTCTGGGTGGGAAGTGTATCGTGCGATTGATGGCTCCCCTCTCGGATTGACAAATTTGCCTTGCTTAAAGTGATCCGTCCTGATGAAATGGCGATGGTACAGAGCGGGCTATGGGTAAAAAGGGAGTCTTCTGAGGTTTGATGAAAGCGGCTCATTGGGGCAAACTCAGACAGCTGTCGAGGTTGAAGTTGGAGTCGATACACAGGATCCCACTCCCCGCCCTGACAACGTAAGAGGGTCCAGTTAGATGGATCCCGTTCCCATCGATACTCTGCTGAAGGGGTAGGATCCGTTACTTTTAGTTTCAGAGGTGAGACAAAATGATCACCGAAACCCACATCAGCAATCCACCCATTGCCATCTAACTCTACTTTCAAGCAGAGATGGTCGAACTCAGGACCGTAGGATCCATCTTGTCGTACCACTTGAGCAGATAATAGTTCAACTCTAAATCCTAACTGTGTCAGAAGGCAGCCGAACAGGCCATTGAGTTCGTAGCACAGTCCCCCCCGTCGATCTAGAACCAATTTGAGATAAAGAGCTTCCGGCTCGAGTTGAATAGTTTGGTTCAGAAAGGTGTCTAGATTTTCAAAGGGGATGTGAACAAGATGGGCTCGATAAAGCGCATTAAGTGTATCTAGGGTGGGTTGCAAGGATCCGGAATAGCGCAACCGGTAGAGATAAGGTTGAACGGGAATCATGGGAATCCTGATATTAAACCTTGGACTTCTTGGCTTTTTTAGATGTCTTTTTCTCCTTTTCTTTTTCCTTCTGCTTCTCTCGTTTAGCTGCTGCCTTGGCAGATTTTTCCGCCTCTAGTTTAGCTTTAGCTGCCTTTGCTTTTTCATCTGCCACTTTGCGGAGGTAGTACTCATAGTCCCCATCGTAGACCACAAAGTCACCATCACGAAGCTCAACAATTTTAGTCGCCACTTGCGAGATAAAAAAGCGATCATGGGATACAATCAATGCCGTGCCATCATAGCTTTTTAACGCCTCCTCCAGCATTTCTTTCGCCGGAATATCTAGGTGGTTTGTCGGCTCATCTAGGATCATGAGATTAGCCGGCTGTAACAACATTTTCGCCAGCGCTAATCGAGCCTTCTCTCCGCCACTCAAGGCTTCCACAGGCTTAAACACTGTATCACCCACAAATAAGAAGCGTCCCAACAACGTCCGGACTTCAACATCCTTCCACTGCGGCACTTCATCATGAATCGTTGCTATCACCGTTTTAGTTAGATCAAGCGCTTCGGCCTGGTTCTGCTCGAAGTATGAAGGAATCACATTATGGGGGCCTAATTGGACGGATCCTTCTGACGGCATTTCATGACCTGTGATCAATCGCAATAAAGTTGATTTCCCTGCTCCATTCGGGCCTAAAAACGCAATCCGATCGCCGCGTTCCACCAGCAAATTAGCTCCCAAGAACAGGATCTTTTCGCCATAGGTATGGGTAAGGTCTTTAATTAGGACGACATCTTGGCCACTGCGAGGGGCCGGTGGAAACTGGAACTTCAGCGTTCTTACATCTCCAACAGGCGCTTCAATGCGTTCAATTTTGTCAAGTTGCTTCTCACGACTCTTGGCTTGTGTACTCCGGGTAGCGCTGGCACGGAACCGCTCGACAAAGGCCTGCTGTTTCTCAATTTCCTTCTGTTGGCGTTCAAATGCACTTAACTGAGCGCCCCGTAATTCCGCTTTCTGTTCCAAGTAAGTAGAATAGTTTCCTAGATAGGTTGTTGAAACGCCTCGCTCTGTCTCAACAATCTGATTGGTCAATCGATCGAGGAAAGCCCGATCGTGAGAGATTACCACCATGGGCAGAGTCAGACCCTTCAGGTAGTTCTCAAGCCACTCGATTGTCTCTAAATCTAAGTGATTCGTCGGCTCATCTAGCAGTAGCAAATCAGGCTCCTGCAGCAGAATCTTACCTAAACTGATCCGCATTTGCCAGCCCCCACTAAAGGTACTGACAAGCCGATCTCCATCATCTGGTTCAAAGCCCACTTCAGCTAGAATCTTGTCCACCTGCGCATCTAATTCATAGCCATTTAGGGCTTCAAAAGCGCGTTGATGGCGATCCATTTCGTGCAGCAGCTGATCGAGCGCGTCCGGATCCGCTGCCTCCATTTTCATGTGTACATCGGCCAAGGCCTGGTGGATCCGATTTGCATCCTCAAACACAGTCCAGACCTCTTCTCGAACCGTGCGCCGAGGGTCCACCTCAAATTCCTGAGTTAGGTAAGCGATGCGCAAATCAGCGGGTCGAACGATAGCACCGCTAGTGGGCTCAATTTCGCCTGTAATAATCTTCAGTTGGGTCGATTTCCCGGCTCCGTTCGCACCCACCAGTCCCAGCCGGTCTCCAGGCTTAACCTCCCAGTTGATATCCCTGAGGACCTCGCCCGTCGGATAAATCTTGCTGATGCGTTCCAGTCGTAGCATGGGTCTCTCCTAGAGGATCCTGGATCAAGTCCAGGCCTATTTTACAATCGGCAACAGTCCATCTGTCTATTGCCTTCTGTCTCCTGAGGGCGATAGCAATCATGCCGGGCTTGCACTGGATCACCAGAGTCACACACACCTCCGAAAATGTTACATATCTTGACATATGTTTACGAATGATTGACAATTACAAGTGTCAGTATTCGTATGGGAATAAATTATGAAGCGCACAATACTGGGTTTGGTTGTCATTCCAGATTCACTCAAGCCTCGGTCCTCTGTTCAAGACTTGAATGAGCGTCTCAAGTGGGGTGAGCCTGCTTTGACTATCGTGGATGTTCGGGATCCTGCTAGCTTCTACAAGTCCCATATCATGGGAGCCATCAACGTTCCTATGGAATCATTGGTTGGCAAGGCCCAGGCTTCACTTTCAGTTGCTCGTGACATCTATGTCCACGGTGAAACAGACGAAGAAACTGCAACAGCTGCTGCTCAGCTTCGGGATGCAGGTTTTGAGACAGTGTCTGAGTTGAAAGGTGGATTAAAAGCTTGGGAATCGGCTAAGTTCGCTGTCGAGCGTGTTGCTGCATAAATTGCCGCTTGCGTGAACTGAATCCAAAAGATGAGAAACGTCCGGAGGGAGACTTACAGGGGATCCCTCTTTTTTAGCGCGCCACCAACCTATCTCAACTAACGCAAAAGCCCTACCCAAAGTTTGTTGGGCAAGGCTTTCACGTCAAAAATTAGGTGTAGCTGTGAGGACTTGATGCCTGACTACAGAGCGTTACCACGAGGCAGAACTTCCTCAGGGAACACAAACTGCTTGTGCG
>CAYUEE010000112.1:0-5444 GCA_964443615.1 uncultured bacterium
CAACTCGTCCTGACTTTCTGGCTACATAACAGATCTCACCAATGACAATACTTGGAATGAAAACTTCACTAGCTTGAGCAAGATTGTTTTTGATGATCGCCTCATCAGCAAAAAGCGCAATAACGAGGTTGGTATCGAGTAAAAACCTACCACTCATCAACATTTATCCGTTCACAATCTTGCTCGATCGCCTCACGCATTAACTGAAGGTCATCAGAAGGAATTGAGCCAGCGAAACGCAACAATTGCTGCCCTGGTGTACCTCGAACTTTTGTTTCTACCAGCGACCGAACGAATTCAAGCACCTGCCTTTGCAGAGGCTGAGGCATAACTTTCAACTGTTCGACAACCTCATCGATGGTCGGAATATTCATATCGCCCTCCTTGCTACCATCCTACACCGCTTACCTTGATAAGCTCCAACCTAGGCTAACAACCTGCTTAACCCTAAATCAGGCTTCCTCAACGGTAAGTCACGCTTCCTCAGCCGCAAGTCACGTCTCCTCAGCTGCAAGTTACACTTCCTCAACGGCAAGTTACGCTTCCTCAGCGGCAAGTTACACTTCCCTAGATTCAGATCACTCGTCCTTAGCGTCGGGCCACGCTTACTGAGCAGCAAGTCACGTTTACTAAGCAGCTGGTAACGTTTGTTTTTCAGACTTGGGCAAAGCAGGTTATTCAGCCTCGATTCTAAGCCGCTTTAGCCAAAGAATGGGCGGCCCGCTTGTAGGCCTCATCCAATGTCTCAGCCAAAGTCGGGTGCACATGCACGAGTTTCGCCAACTCAGTGACTGAAGCTCGTTTGGCAATCGCTTGAGCCGCTTCATGAATCAGGTCCGCTGCATGCGCCCCAAAAATATGAACCCCAACGAGCTCACCTGTACTCTTATCAAAGATGATCTTTGCCAACCCATCCGTCTCACCAGAGGCAATCGCTTTGGAATTCCCCCCAAAATAGGTCCGCACCGTGCCCACCGCGTAACCCTGCTCCTTCGCTTGCGGCTCGGTTAATCCCACAAACCCCATTTCAGGATGAGTGAACACAGCCGCTGGAATACTCCGATAGTCCACCGTTGCAGACCGGCCACACATATTTTCAACTGCCACAATCCCTTGAGCTGAAGCGGTATGGGCTAACATCATCTTGCCTGTGGCATCCCCAATCGCCCATAGATGAGGGACCTCTGTTGCCATTTGGTCATTCACAGGAATAAACTTCCGCCGCCCGGTATCAATGCCTAACTCCGCTAATCCTAGACTATCGGTCACCGGGACCCGACCTGTTGCAACTAGACAGGCATCAACGGTTAACGTTGTATCGTTGGATAGTTCAATGGTTACAGGGCTACCTGGTGTCACCTTCTTCGCCAACACCCCAACCATCGTTTCAATGCCCCAGGGTTTTAACAGGATCCGTTGCGCCATCCGAGAAATATCAGGATCAAAAGCTGGCATCAACTTATCCATTGCTTCAATCATCACCACTTCACAGCCCAGCCCCGTGTAGACATCCGCAAACTCGAGACCGATGTAGCCACTGCCAATGATTGCAAGCTTCTTGGGCAAGGATCCTAACTTCACCGCATCATCACTCGTATAAACCGTTGTCCCATCGATTGTGATTCCAGGAGGGACAAAGGGAATGGATCCCGTGGCGATGAGCACATCTTTAGCCGTGTAGACTTGAGTACTATCGGATCCTTGAACTTCAACAGACTGAGCCGACTTCAATCGTCCAACGCCGCGTAACACATCCACACCCAAGCGTTCAAGTGACTTGGTGAGATCGCCGCGAATTTTATCAACGACTGTTGCCGCATGGTTTGCAATCGCTGCTCGGTCAAAGCTGACACCACCCACGGTAATGCCGAGAGCATGGGTTTCGTGTAACTCTCGCAAACGGCCTGTGGCCGCTAACAATGCTTTGGAGGGAATACAACCTCGATTAATACAGGTCCCTCCCATATCACCCGCTTCGACAATGGCGGTTTTGAGACCACAGTCAACGGCGTGAAGAGCGGCTCCGTGTCCACCCACACCCGCACCAATGATAATTAAGTCGTAATCTTGGCTCATGAGAGGCTCTCTGCTAGTCGACAGGTTGACGTCACCGGATCCGAATGCTGACCTTAGATGTGCTAGTAGCCAGGATCCCGACCAGTGGGGTTGTTACTAGTTATGGTGACATATTGTTGTCCGCAGTTTCCGGTTGGTTGCCGTTTTGGTGTTGGCTGCCGTTTGGGGCCATCAGGATTTAAGACAACCTAGGTTAGGACAAGGAGTCTAGGATCCGGCATTGCTCACTAGCGGTCGTAGTATCGAGGATCCTCCTCATCGGCTCGGAGAGATTCCCATCCCAAGTTGGCGGCGTCTGTCATGGCGGCCTGTAATGCTCGCGACTCCTCTAGGATCCGAATACGATCGGCGGTGGGATCCGATAAAGGAATTAATCTGAGGATCCGAGCCTCCTGGACTAGATCAAGGGTGACTTGCATACCCTCTGCATTCGCATGAGTCTCTAACGTCAAACAATCAAAGCTACTTACATTAAGATAGAGGGCTCGGTTCGCCACCAATGTTGCGGCTAGCGGATCCTCAAACACTTCCATGACATACCCTTCTCCTTCGCGACGCACATAGTGATCAACGATATCGAAATAGCGTACTCGCCCCAGATCAGCCAGCAGACGAGCCATATCACGCTTGTTGATCAAAGTGCCCACATCTACAATGCAAGGCGGCAGCGGTGAATGATAGAAGTGAGTCATAGGAATTTATCAAACGAAACGATCCTGGTCAGCCCGATCATGAGCTGATCTAATTAACCTTGTATCCCAACACAAACCCAATCAATCTCTTAGAGAGACACCTATTGTAGGATAGTTCCAATTGCCCTATGTCAACTCTTTGTTTTAGGACGATTCTGTCTTAGAGTATCGGTCTTTTAGAACCATTATTGAGGCTAAAATCCAACAAGATTAATGCTAAAACAATGAATCAGGAACTGTTCTGACTGTATCACAAGCTTTGGGTTTAGGGTCTCGTGTCAGCACCGATTTAGTGAAAGAATTCCACCTATAGCAAGCAAACACAATATATGGTGTTATCTTATCTTCCAAGACACTAGGGGTCTAATTTGGGTCTAAATTAACTTAATTTCATCGAAAAAAGACATGATAAATGGATCCTACCGGGCAAAAGTGGCTACAATTCATCAGTCGTAGATTTAGTCATTCAAAACACAACTAAACACCATTGGCTCGGATCCGGTTACGGCCCTGTTCCTTAGCCTTGTACAAACAGAGATCACTAGTGGTGATAAGTAGGGCTGGAGATTGCTCGGGCAGAGGGACTAGGCTAGCCACACCGATGCTCAGTGATATCGTATCTCGGACCTCCGAAGCTTGATGGGGAATGCGGAGTTCGTTGACCTGCTGTTGGATCATTTCCGCCACATGCACCCCACCGTTAAGATCCGTCTGAGGGAGGATGACCGCAAATTCCTCACCGCCGTAGCGAGCAGCTAAATCGTTGGGCCGTTGCGCCGCATGAGCGATGGCTTTAGCCACCTGCCGCAAACAGTCGTCCCCCGCTTGGTGGCCGTAAGTATCGTTGTAGCGCTTGAAAAAGTCAACGTCACAGAGGATCAACGTGAGTGCTGACTGCTCTCGCAAAGACTGACACCACATTTGATCGAGATAATCATCAAAACGGCGTCGATTAGCAACCTGAGTCAGGCCATCCAGTGAAGCAATGCGTAACAGTTCCTGGTTAGCCTCTTGAAGCGCTGCCTCCGCTTTCTGCCGCTCATGAATTTCAGCAGCCAGCCGATCATTAATATCTTGGAGTCTGGTATTGGTTGTCTGCAGCTGGGCATTCTGATCGAGTAATTGCTGTTGAAGCCGCTGAATAGTCAATTGATTTTCAATCCGAGCAAGCACTTCTTCTAGTTGAAAAGGTTTAGTAATGTAGTCTACACCGCCCGCAGCAAAGGCTTTAACCTTATCCAACACCTCATAGAGGGCGCTGATAAAGATCACTGGGATTCCACAGGTGGTCTCATCGGCCTTCAACTGTTCACAGACCTCATATCCGCTCATCTGAGGCATAGTGATATCAAGCAGAACTAAGTCGGGTGGAGCTGCCTTGATGCCAGCCAATGCCATCGGACCGCTTTTAGCACTCCGCACTTTGTAACCATGCTGTCTCAACATCGTTGTTAACAGGCGTAGGTTATCCGGCGTGTCATCGACAAGCAGGATATTCCCCCTCGGTGGAGGAGTCGCCACTGCCTCAGGTGGGGGTGTCTCAGATAAAGGTGTCTCAGAAAGAGGCGAAGATTGAGTCATGAAGCAAATGAGTTACGAATCAAACAAGGGTTTAAACTAGTTTCATCAAACATTCAAAGTCAAAGTTATCTACTAGGATCCTTAGCTCCGTGGCGAGTTGAGGGGATGGGCCTCGAACAGCACCTATCACAGTACCTATCAATTGTAGACAAAAATCAGTATCTAGCCGAGTGGCAGCCTGGTGGAGGCCCTGTAACCATTGGGTCCTGTTGGGCCAACTGCGTCTGAATCAATTCAGCGTAGATGGTATCAACAGCCAACCCATTGCCAGATACCTTATTCTACAATCACGACAATCAGGAGCCGTGCATCCTTGTCAGGGGCGGTTGCACCCGTGCCATTTTGTCGTAGGCTGAAGCCTTGGGGTTAGAGGAGTCCAACAGATCGAACTCCAATAGCGACCAATGAACTACCACAGCTCACCGAAAGCAGTCTCAAGATACGGTTCCAGGGCAGTGAGGCAGGGAACATCAGGCCGATACGGTTCAACACTGTCCATGGCGAGCTAAAGGATCCGGGTTATCACTGATTCTCCACGTCATGTATCTCACTAATTAGTATCGCTAGGATAATGTATTGACAGGTTAACGCTCATGACTCCATCACAACTGGATCCATCACTGCTGTTGCTCCAACTAACTGATTCGGCCTTACCTATCGGTGGGTTCTCCCAGTCATGGGGACTAGAAACAGCAGTTCAAGAAGAGCGCCTCACCTCGGCTGATCACGTGTGGGTCTACTTAGATGGGATCCTGAGCCTGAGTGTGGGACCTGTGGAAGGACGAAGCTGTTATCTCGCTTGGCAGGCGGGCAGGATCGAAGATGAAGCGACTTTATGCCGACTGAATCATCAGTTGAATGCTACTCGATGGGCCGCAGAACCTCGTCGGGCCAGCCTACATTTGGGTAAACGACTACACCACCTTGCCCTTCAAGTTTGGGGGATTGCCTGTCCAGAGTTAGCGTTGCATCATTGTCTTGTCTTTGGATGGTTGGGGGGACGAACAGGTTTAGCGGCTGATGTTGTCGTCAAGGCTTATCTTTTTTCAACACTCACTAGTCTGGTTTCAGCAGCAGTACGACTCGTTCCATTAG
>CAYUEE010000112.1:5454-10440 GCA_964443615.1 uncultured bacterium
GCATACTGAAGGTCAACAGATTCTGGCTCAATGTCATGGATCCATTCAAGCTGTGGTCTCAGCCTGTCTTGAGGAGTCACATCTTGAGGAGTCACAAGTAGAGCCCATAATCACTAACTTTGCCCTGTTACAAGAAAGAGATTGCCAAGTACATCAGACCCTCTACTCTCGTCTATTCCAATCATAAGAGTCCATAATCATCAGGATTTATAATCATAAGATTAATCGAAGCCTACTAACTTAAAACAGTTCAAGAATTGGGCTGCCCAGAATAGAGATAGGGTCGACAAAAACTGGCTTACCATTCTAGCCATCAGTAGACATTCGTTAACAGACACTTGAGTTTTTCTCTAAGTCAACAAGACAGATTATTACAGTTCTTGATTTTACAATACGTGATTACGCTGAGTTGACTAAGCCATTAGATCCTGGTGACCGAGCGGGTTATCTCCTACGATTCTTACATGAGTCGCATTTGTTGCCCCACAGCTCGGGATTACTACTGTTTTGAGCGTGTCAAAGGATCCTACCTCTGACTGAGATCACGGCGGTCATCCCCACCGAAGGTGACGATTAGGGAAGAGTCAGGGAACGAGTAACGTTATGGAATCTAGGTACTACGCGCTCCACATCACCGACCAGAATGGCAGTCGTTACGTCGGCCTAAATCCAGACCAGCGCTGGTGGGTTCTGGGTCGTTCAGCTCAATGTCAAGTCACCATTAAGGACCGATACATTAGCCGACGGCATTGTACCCTACTACACTTGCCTGTAGGTATTGATGAAGACAACCGGGTTTGGGTCCTTCAAGATGGCGACAGAGCGGGCACACCCTCTCAAAATGGAACGTTTGTGGAACTCACTCCGATCCATAGCCAACCTATTGAGTTAGGTACAACCTTTTCCCTGGGGCCTAATGTTCTGGTTACGCTAACAACAGTAGAGCATTCAAATACATTGACCAGTTCAAGACCCTTTGATGTCTTTGACAATGAAGAGACTGAGGCTGCACCGAGACAGGAGCGTTTGAACTCCGTAGCTTAGCCCGATGAGCTGGATCCGTCACTGGATTCTAACCTAAGGCCACATTCAATTAACCCAAAGCAATGATCCGGGGTAAGTAGCGCAGAATGACTGCATACATTATCAGCCTATCCCCGAGGTTGTCGGTCTAATAACCAACAGGGTAGAACGTAGTCCCTGGAACCGATAAAGTAGAGGCTGACTCGTCCACTGACTCCAGCGATTGACTGGGTAGTTCAATCAATCGCTCCGGTCCTAATGGCACCATGTCGCTGTGCTCTGCGGACACCCGCAACGCATTACCTGTTGATTGCAATGCTAATTGTAATTGCAATTCATTCCGTTTCATCCGACCAAGTACAGCGTACTGTTCACTCCAATGATGCTGTGTATGCACAGTCCAACTGTAGAGGCCAATCGCAGCAGTACACGAGATTAGAGCAACACCCGTCGTTGCCTGCCGCCACCAATATAAGTATTGCAACCAAGATGGCTCATAGCCTGAGTATGCGGTTCGCAAAGGCTGTTGACGGGACCGAGACGGCTGCTTAGATGGATCTGGTTGACGTGGCTGAGGACCCAGAGCCTGCACATCTCCCTGATACTGCACATCTCCCCGATAGGGTCCAGTCCCCTGATACTGCACATCAAAGGTTCCAGTCGTTGCCACATGATTAAAAGCAGCGGGCACGGCGGTAAACCGGGGCGGATCCGAGATCACGCGACGCTTTGATGACGATGTTGGACGACGCACTTGCTCAACAACCACAGGTCACTCCTTACACACTCATTCAACACACTAACCTGGCACCCGTTCCCATCAGCTGATGCGAGACGAGTCACTGACTCCACTCAACCTTGAGCTTATCCGGGTCAACCCGTTCAGCCACCCGTAACTTAGCCGACCGAGCTCGTGGGTTAGAGGCCACCTCCGCCGGATCCGCCTGAATGGGCTTAGGAGTAACGACTCGTAGCCTCGGATCCTGGCGGAACTGCCATTTCACCTGTCGATCTTCTAAGCTATGAAAACTAATGATGGCTAGTCGTCCTCCCGGTTTTAACCAGTCCGGCGCCTTCTGCAACAGCGTTTCCAATACCTGCAACTCTTGGTTCACAGCAATCCGTAACGCTTGGAACACCCGTGTTGCCGGATGGATCCGCCCCCGTCCTGGAACAGCAGCAGCAACCACTTGCGCCAGTTGAGTTGTTGTTTGCAACGGTCGTCGCTCCAGGATCCGTTTCACAATGCGCTTAGCGTAGCGTTCCTCGCCATAGTCTGAAAAAATCGTCACTAACGTTGCAGCATCGGCATGATTCACCCAATCTGCTGCTGTTGTCTCGGCAGTAGGATCCATGCGCATGTCCAACGGGCCATCTAAGCGAAAGCTAAATCCCCGTTCGGCGCGATCCAGCTGAGGTGAACTCACACCCAAATCTGCTATCACACCATCAAACAAAAAGAGTCCACTATGAGCCGGATTGAACTGAGCGAAATTACAGTGCTGGAATATCACTTGGCCCTCAGGCTGGCTTCGAGTTTGCAGCCACTCCTGAATTCGACTTGAGGCGGCGGTCAACGCGGCAGGATCCTGGTCTAACGCCACGACTTGCCCAGCTCCAGCGTCCAAGAGTGCAATTGTATGACCTCCCCCCCCAACAGTCGCATCCAAATAGGATCCATGGGGACAAACCTGTAGGTGAGACACCAGAACCTCCCACAAAACCGACTGATGTTGATAGAGAATAAGGGCCTCACTCGCATCGCTACACAGACACCTAAACAGACTTAGCTGCACCGACCTCCAGGCATATCAAATCATCCCTAGGGTCAGAATCTTTTCCCTAGAGTTAAGGACTTTTTACAATTTTGTCAAGCCGCTCCCCAGCAACGCACCAGACCTAGCGCAGCAAATTTCCGCCTGACACTGCTGACAGGGGGCCGGGGGATAGTTTAGGGTGAATTCTATCCGCAATTTCAGAAAAAGGGTGGGGGAGGTGAGGATGATTTGGAGTCCATCTGATGAGTGCAGGTCGCCAAAGCTCTCATCGCAAGACGTAACCACCAGGATCCTACGCTCCTTAGGGCAACTTGGACTTTGGAGTCTGGTATTGACTTCTGGGGGGTTAGGATCCTGGACTACTCGTGCCTGGGGTCAACTACCCCAACCCCCTGATGTTCCTGCGTTTGATGCCAATGGAACCAGCCCTCTTGTACCCGGAACCGCCCCCAATCCTCAACCGCCCACCGTGCCGACAGCTCCCCCACCGGCCCCAGCTCCGTTTGTAGATGTAGATCCAAATTACGAACCGGGCTCAGACCTGCGGCAGTTGGTGAAACTATTCATCAATGAATCACTGAATGCAGGCAACCAAGCAGCAGCTGTCAATTACAATGACCTCTATGATCAGCTCCTGATCCGTAGTTACGGCAATGACATCCCGCTCATCAGTCTGGAATACCAGCTGATTGCAGAAACCTTAGCCCAGTATGGGGATCCTGCTGATCGGTTCCTGTCAGCCGCTGAGTTCAACCAGTTTCTTAACCAACCTCGCCCCCCGATCTCAGCCACTGCAGTGACTCCGAGAGTGATGTATTTGCGGGTGCCTGACTTAAGTGCATCTACAACTCAGGAGATCCGCCAAGCCTTATTTGCCCAAGATTTCTCACAGGGCATCATCCTAGATTTGAGAGGGGCCACCGGCTACGATCCCCAGGTGATTGCGACAGTCTCCCGTCTATTCCTGCCGCCTTCTATTGCACCGCTAGTCGTGACAGAGGATCGATTCGATCAGCTGACCGAATGGGATAGTGAGGATCCTGCTCTAGCTGCGGATGTGCCGCTAGCCGTCCTGATCGATCGAGGGACACGTCAGGGGGCAGTACTCCTGGCGGCGAACCTAGCTCGCAGTGGTCGCACAATTACCTTGGGTGAGACGACACAGGGGAGTGAACGGCAAACACGATTCTTTTTACTGCCCTCTGGTGCGGCAGTCGAGTTAGCGGTGGCTCGCTGGCAGTCCGGCGAAAATCGACCTCTGCTCAACGGGCTAGCCCCGATGCAGCCCATCTCTGGAACCAACAATCAATGGATTGCAGCGGCTTTAGCAGCCTTAGAGCTACCTCCCCGTTCTGCGACAGGTCCTAATCGACCCACAATCTTTGCGCAAGAGAGCCGGATCGGTCGTTTTGAGCTGGGGGTGGACACCCGTGACATTGACACTAGTTTATTAGGCAACGTTGACCTGATCCTGGCCGACAGCGGTCGCAATGTGTTTCAGCCCAATAGTGATCTGAAAATTTTCTACTTACAGGACTATATTCTGTTTACATACCGACATCCTGGGATTGTGGACAGCTTCTTTGCCGACCGCATCTACATGACAGCCTCCGATGCTCAAACGGCAGAAGGGATCTCAGTTGGGGCTAACTATAGCGAGGTCATTCAGGTGTACGGACGGCCTGGGGAAAACGGATACAACGAGATTGTGCCCTTCCCCATCGGAAGCCGCCAGTTGGCTCGACAAGATCTTTACTATGTAAATTACGACACCATTGGCGTGGGCTTCATCTTCGCAGCCGGGAGCAATCAGGTTGTAGGTATTGGTCTATACAAGCCAGGCAGTTAAGCTCGGAGTTATTTCGGGTAAGTAGTCGGGGGATCGTCAGGATCCCTTAAACTTGAGATGAAGCAGAGGTTAACTCCGGCCTCAGACTGAGAGAGAGTCCTTATTTTTACGGGGTATCAGGGTTTCGATTCTCAGTAACGCCTTGAGTAAGGGTGTTAAGATGTAGGGCGTGGACGCAGCGTCAGTAGATGTTCAGCGTAGTCCTCTCTCTTCTTCAGTCCATTAGTGCTTCCGACTTTCGTCCATTCGAGTGCTTAGGTGACGACCGTGAATGCTTCAACCCCGTTTGAACAGCCTAGCCCGTTTGAACAGCCTAGCCCGTTTGAACAGCCTAGC
>CAYUEE010000112.1:10540-14712 GCA_964443615.1 uncultured bacterium
CCCGTTTGAACAGCCTAGCCCGTTTGAACAGCCTAGCCCGTTTGAACAGCCTAGCGAGGTCTCCCTTGATCAATCACCTAAGCTCAGCCCGCTTTTAGAGTCTCTGGGCGGATCTGTGTCACCCTCTGTTGATCTATCTTTTCTAGACTCTTTAACACCCGACTCAACTCTTCGGGATCTACCCCTGACAACGGCAACGCTTGAGTGTGCCCAGCCTTTAGAGGTCTTGGCCCAGCACTTCCAACAGGATCCTATGCTGGCTGGGGTGATGCTCTCAGAGCAGCAGGTGTGGCAAGGGGTAATCAATCGCCAACCATTTTACGAGCTCATTGCCCATTGGCCGCATTCGGAGATGGACCTTTGGCTCCAGCCGTGTCGGATCCTGCTGTCATACTGTTCAACCCAGGGGAGACACTTTGCTGGCACCACTTTAATTGTTGAAGCCATTCGACAGCTTTTACATCAACCCTCAGAAGCCTTCGACTTGCCAATCGTGATTGACCTGGGCGCAGGTCGGTACCAGTTACTCGATTGTCGGC
This sequence comes from uncultured bacterium, assembly GCA_964443615.1. Classification (GTDB taxonomy): domain Bacteria; phylum Cyanobacteriota; class Cyanobacteriia; order Thermostichales; family Thermostichaceae; genus CAYSWV01. The sequence continues at coordinate 11,080 of CAYUEE010000112.1, forward strand.
GCCTCTGGTTAGCTCACACCAAAATTCATGAGCTTAATCTTGACCTATTGAGAGCAGCGAAGAAGACTGCAGATGAAGCGAATCAAGGGCTAGGGGAAGCAATTAATCAGCGCACATTAGAGTTGAAAGAAGCCATTCAAGCCCTGCGCCAAGAGATGAGTGAGCGAGAACGAGCTCAGGAGCAACTCTTGCACATTGCCCTTCACGACAGCCTCACGCAACTTCCTAATCGTCAGCTCTTTATGCAAGAACTATCTATCTGTTTACAAAGGGCTGAAGAGGATCCGACTTACAACTTTGCCATCTTGTTCATTGACTGCGATCGATTCAAGGTAATCAATGATTCTCTGGGCTACATTGTAGGGGATCAAATCCTGATTGCCTTATCAAAACGGTTAGAAAATGGGTTGGGGCCAACCGATTTGCTGGCTCGATTGGGTGAAGATGAGTTTGTCATTCTGCTGAACCCCATTCAACATATTCAAGAGGCAACAGCTGCCGCCAATCAGATTCAAAAGCGCCTAGAGCAGCCCATCCATGTAGACAGTCATGAAGTATTTATTGATGCCAGCATCGGAATTGTGTCAGGGCAGGGTTATCACCATCCCGAAAATTTGATGCGTGATGCAGATACGGCCATGTATCAAGCTAAGGCTTATCGGAAAGGTCGCTATCAAGTGTTTGATCCGTCCATGCACACGCGGGCCCAGATCCGGCTGCAAATTGAAACGGATCTCCGGCGAGCCATTGAACGGGAGGAATTTCAGCTCCACTATCAGCCCATTATTAGCCTTGAGAGTGGGTGCCTCACAGGGTTTGAAGCGCTGGTTCGTTGGCAACATCCCGACCGAGGATCCGTGTCACCAGGTGAGTTTATTCCTGTCGTAGAGGAAAATGGCCTGATTATTCCGATTGGTAAATGGGTGATTCAAGAGGCCTGTCGACAGCTGAAAGCGTGGCACTCGCATTTGAAACCAGGCATCCGGATGAATGTGAACCTGTCAGTACGGCAATTTGCTCAGGTGGATTTGATTGAAACAATTGACAGGATCCTAGCTGAGACAACTCTTGACGCCCGCTATTTAAACCTGGAAATTACGGAAAGCGCCATGATGGAGAACACGGAGTGGACAACAAATATTTTGAAACAATTGCGCTCGCGTCATATTCAACTCAGTATTGATGACTTTGGTACAGGTTACTCTTCCCTCAGCTACCTGCATCGGTTCCATGTGGATAGTCTCAAAGTCGATCGATCTTTTATTAATAGCCTGCCGGCTCAGCCTGAGCACTCTGGTATAGTGCAAGCGATTGTCTCGTTAGCGAATCATCTGGGGATTTCCGTGACAGCAGAGGGGGTTGAGAGTGCTAACCAGGCTCGGCAGTTACGGGCGATGCAGTGTGACCGGGCTCAGGGCTTTCTGTTTTCAAAACCGTTGGAGGCAACAGCGGCGGAACACTTTTTGCGGCGGGATCCAACGTTTCTGGCGGATATCAAAGAATTGAGTGCTGAGTAAAAAGGTCCGGATCTGATGGCTTGGGGGCCGGGCAGCTCGTCTTAATGGGTAGTCCTAACTTAGCTAGATAAAGACTTAGCTAGATAAAGACTTAGCTAGATAAAGACTTAGCTAGGTAAAAGTGCGTTTGTAAACAGCTTGCAATGGAGCAAGAGTGTCCGTTTGGCCGGAGCGGCGGAGGATCCGGATCCGTTCTTCTAGGAGTTGGCGAGCTTCGTTACGGCTGATGGGTTCGAACGCGAAATCGCCTTGACCAATGGGACCCGCTGGATCCTCGACACCCAGAGTAACCCGGAAAAATAGGCGTTGGGCGTACAGGGTGGTGAAAATCGCCTGTCGATCGCCTAGCCAACACAGACTATACAATAATCCAAAGGTGGGATGACTCAAATACGTTTCTTGCATTGCTTGTCTGGCGGTATAGGGGCGAAGGATTTAGAGGTTACCCTAACACTGTCCTGGCCTGCTGATGCAATCGGGGTCAGTCTAGGCAGGGGCTGAGCCTGATAATACCGAACAAAGCGTGATTTGAGGCACACTAAGCGTGATTTAAGGTCAGTAAACTTTCCCCTTGAGTTATCCTCAAGCCAACTCCCTAGACTAGGATCCCAGCGTGCTAGATCTCGTCAAGTTAACAGCTCAAGTCACCGCGCTAAGTCAGCATCTGAGTCAAGAAGCTACGGCCAGTGAACGACGATTACAGTCGGCTCTGTCTACATTCCAACAGGTGATGGCCCAACCGGATCTCTGGCGGGATCGTCATACCCAGTGGCAGACCCATCTCAGTTTTACGGCGGCGGCTCCGGCAGTAGATGTGAGAGAAACCGTTGGATCCGTTGCGTCCCTTACCCCTCTGACCGGAATCCATTCGGTGGTAGCAACAGACGGATCCCAAATTGTGCCGAGTCATCATGAAATTGCCTATTGTTCGCTGATCAATGTGGGCCGAGTGGCGTTGCACTATCACAAACCACAGTGGCCGGTGCTCGATAGTGTGCCGTTTTTGTTTTATCGGTCGGCTGATTTGACGCGTCTGCAGGGGATCAGCGTGGAGGAGTTGCTTTCTCTGCGTCGGACACAAGCGGAAGTGGAGGAGTTAGTGGATCTGGCCTTGGCCTCGCGTCAGGGGGGACCATTGTTAGCGTTAGTGGATGGATCCTTGATTCACTGGTCGTTAGAGGCGCTACCACAGGAGGAGCAGCGGCAGTGGCTAGAGCCAATTTTGGCAGCGTATGACCGGTTGAGAGAGGCTCGGATCCCAATTGCGGGGTATGTGAGTGCGTCGCGCAGCAGTGAGGTGGTGAATTATTTACGGTTGGGTCTGTGTCCATATTTAGGCTGTGATTGTCAGAGCTACTGTCCAGGAGTTACGCAGCCTCCGTGTAATCCGTTTGCACCATTAAGCGATCGGGTGTTCTGGTCAGCAGTGTTGGAACCAGGGCAGCGCAGTTCCCTGTGGCGGAGTGGAGCAAAAGTATTACAGCAGTATGGTCGGCATCATATTTATACCTGCTACCTACACGTGGGGGAGGAGGTGGCTCGGGTTGAATGTCCAGAGTGGGTAGCTCAGGATCCAGAGCTATTGAACACGATGCTGGAGATGATTCTGGCGCAGGTGGAGAAAGGATTTGGCTATCCGGTGGCGTTGGCAGAGGCACATCATTTGGCGGTGGTAAGGGGAGGCGATCGTCAGCGTTTTTTTGCCCTGATTGAACAAGAGTTGATCCGTAAGGGGTTAAAAAATATTGCAGTATCTCGGAAAGAAGCCCGGAAGCGGGGTGGCATTGCTTAGGTGGCTTTCCGTCCACAGGATTGTTGCTTCACCTGAGAGGCCGAATTCCCGCTCTAGCTTGCTGTTGGGTCCTAGGATCCTTGGGGCCATGCTGAGAAATTGATAGGGCTCATACAGAAGTCAATCTTTCATCGTTAGGATCCATTCCGCCTATCAGACGGATCCCCTGGGTGCGATGAAACCTCTCGGATCAGGGACTCCCAACGATTGACCCAGTGCCACACAACGATTGACTGATGACTCCCAACGATTGACCAAGCGCCGCACAAAGATTGACTGATCTCTCCCAACGATTGACCCGGTGCATCTCAACAATAGACAGAC
>CAYUEE010000113.1:0-14469 GCA_964443615.1 uncultured bacterium
ACTACGCAAGACTGTACGCGAGAGAAGAGAACAAAAACCACCCAACCCCCCCCCAAAAAATCCAAAAACCCCCAAAATGGGTAGGTGTCCTCGACACTTAGGATCCTTCCATTCCCCCTATTCACTACTCGATTCCCCCTATTCACTACTCGATTCACCCTATTGACCACACAATTTAGCCTATTAACCACTCAAGTTTCGTTTTTGACCACTCAATTCACTATTTTGGCCACATAATTTAGGGTTGGGACCACTTGGATTTCGGTTGAAGTGACTTTATTTAGGATCCTTGGGACATCATTCACCTTATTTGCTACTCGGATGTCAAGCCAATCCAGTCAAGCCAAGCCAATCCGGTCAAGCCAATCCAGTCAAGCCAATCCAGTCAAGCCAATGGATCCCACGTCGCCCGTACCCTTTGATCAGCCTTGCGATCTGTCCGCACTTCGAGCACTCGGATCCCCGTGGTGGGCAACGGATCTAGATAGCCAATCAATTGATCCCAGGACTGCACCAAGTGATACTCAACTCCGTAGGCTTGACATAAGGATCCAAATTCAACCGACTGAGGGGTGGCAAAATAAGCTTCAAAGGGCGGGTCGAACTGAGCAATCGGCAACATTTCAAAGATCCCACCCCCGTTATTGTTGATCAGCACAATGGTGAGATGACCTCGAAAGCGTGGGGTGAAGAGAAATCCATTGGTGTCATGCAACAGAGCGAGATCCCCAGTGAGGAGTACCGCTGCCTGACCGTAGGCAAGCCCCAAAGCAGTGGATAACGTACCATCAATCCCATTCGCCCCACGATTAAAGTAAATCTGAAACTGAGAGCAAGTGGGCGCCCAGAATGCTTCAACATCTCGCACAGGCCTGCTATTAGCCACCATCACAGCGGATCCTACAGCCAGATGTTGACTCAGGATCCAGGCAATCTTTCCTTCAAAGAACGGTTCAATCCGTTGCATCTGTGTCTGGCGGGATTCGTTAGCCTGCTGTTCCCATCGGATCCACTGGTGCAGATAATCTGAGGAGGGCTTCTGAGTGTCGGGACATTGAGCCGCCAGTTGTTCAACAGAGAGGGAATAGTGCCGTGTTTGTTGGTGTAACGGATCCAAGTTGCGATCGCTGGGGTCAATGACCCATTTTTGAATGGATCCTGAGGCTAACCACTGACGTAACGCTTTACTCGTTGGCAGTGGACCCAGTTGAATGACGCAATCGGGTAAAAGATCTTGAGTGTTGGGATCTTGGGCACTGGAATCTAGGATCCATAGATCATAGGTTGTGATCAGGTGAGGATTGAGATAGGCGAAATGTCTTACCGGTGAAAGGCCTTCTGCAATCACAGGCCATCCCAGGCAGCGAGATAGGTGGGCGACAGCGTGACAGTAAGTGCTCGGATCCTGAGGTTCAGCCGGTCCCGCAATGATTAGGCCTCGGTCACAGGCTTGCCAGATCTCGAAGGGAAGGGATCCTGAACTGGACTGCCGCGGAAGGGATGGCGGTTCAATGTGGCTAAAAAAATCACTCGGGAATGTGGCTTCAAGCTGGGCCGTTTGACCGTCTGGAATGGGGGCTAACGGATCCCGAAACGGTTGATTGAGATGCACAGGGCCAGGAACGGGGGACAGTGTTAGGGTCCAGGCGTGAATTAGGTGTTGGCGGAGGTAGGCAAGGTGGTCCGGATCCGTTGAAGGCAGAGAGAGTTCAGCGTAGGCGTTGGTATAGGAGCCATAGAGTTTTATTTGATCGATGGTTTGGCCCGAATGACAATCTCTCAGCTCAGGGGGGCGGTCGGCGGTGAGAACAAGCATAGGGATCCGGCTTGTATGAGCTTCGATGAGGGCGGGATAGAAATTCGCACCAGCAGTCCCAGAGGTACAGACTAAAGGGACGGGGCGGCGGTGACGTTTAGCCAAACCCAAGGCCAAAAAGGCGGCGGAGCGTTCGTCGAGGCTAGAGATGGAGTCAATCTGGGGATGCTGGGTAAAGGCAACTGTTAAGGGGGTACTGCGGGATCCGGGGCAGAGGATGGCAGTGGTGGATCCTAGGCGACTGAGCGTTTCCACCAGGATGGAGGACCACAGGGTGTTGACAGTGCTGAAGTTAAGGTGCAGGGAGGACATGAGGCAAGACAGCCTAGGTGGATTTCGTATACCATAAAACTAAACTAAGTCTCTGGCTCCAAGCGATAGATAGGACAGGATCCTGTCATCGCCTTGTGATTGAGTTCAGCCTAAATTAGTTCAGCGGGTTGCGTATGTTGAAACAAGCCACTCTCCACCAACTACGGATTTTTGAAGCAACGGCTCGTCATTTAAGCTTTACCCGTGCGGCTGAGGAGCTATTCCTGAGTCAACCGTCTGTCTCCACCCAAATCAAGCAACTGACGAAAACGGTAGGGCTCCCTCTGTTCGAACAACTGGGCAAACGATTGTATCTGACAGAAGCGGGTCAGGCCCTCTACGAAACCTGCAATGATGTTTTTGAAAAGTTGGCTGACTATGAGACGAAAATCGCGGATTTACAAGGGTTACAACAAGGGGTGTTGCGGTTAGCGGTGGTAACAACAGCGAAGTATTTTGCACCTCGCCTGCTGGGTCCCTTTTGTCAACGCTATCCGGGTATTGAGGTGACGCTGAAGGTGCTCAATCGGGCTCAAGTGGTGGAGCGATTACTGCAGAACAAAGACGACCTTTACATTATGGGTACTCCTCCAGACGAATTGGATGTGATATCCAAGCCCTTTCTGGAAAATCCTTTGATTCCCATTGCTCCGGCCAAGCATCCCCTCGCCAAAGTAGCTAACATTTCGCTCGAACGCCTTGCGCAAGAACCCTTCCTGATGCGCGAACCCGGATCCGGCACCCGTATGAGTGTGCAACGTCTGTTTGCCAGCCATAAACTTACCCTCAACATCCGGATGGAATTGGGCAGTAGTGAAGCCATCAAGCAAGGCATTGTCGGTGGATTAGGTATCTCAGTTCTCTCGGAACACACGCTAGCCCTGGGCGATGGCCTACATCAATTGGCTATCCTAGATGTTCAACACTTTCCGATTCGAGGTCAGTGGTATCTGGTCTCTCTCTCTGGGAAGTATCTCTCGGTCGTAGCTCGTACCTTCTCTGATTATCTCCTCAATGAGGCTGAGACTGTCGCGGCTCAAACGTCTGTCCCCCTCCCCTCCTTCTCAGGATCCTAGGGTCATGCACTACCCCATTCCCCTATCTCCCCGCTCTACGATCAAACCCGCTCGCGTCAGTCGTGTGGTAGCAGGATCCATTGCTGCAGACTTGGGCCTAGAGGTGGGAGATCGATTAGTCTCTGTCAACGGTCAGATCCCTCGCGACCTCATTGATTACCAATTTATGATCGCTGATGAAGAATTAACGCTTGAGATTCTCGACGCCCAAGATGAACGCCACATCGTTGAACTCGAAAAGGAGTGGGATGACGACCTAGGGATTGAATTTGAAACGGCACTCTTCGATGGACTAATTCAATGTAACAATGCCTGCCCCTTTTGCTTTATCGATCAACAGCCCCCCGAAACCCGCGCCACCCTTCACCTCAAAGATGATGACTATCGCTTAAGCTTTCTCTACGGTAGCTACCTCACCCTCACTAACCTCCCCCCCGCTGAATGGGAGCGCATTGCTCAACTGCGGTTGTCCCCTCTCTATGTCTCGGTTCATGCCACGGATCCTGATGTGCGCTCTCGCCTGCTGAAGAACCCGCGTGCGGGCCAAATTTTAGACCACCTCAACTGGTTTCGCCGTCATCGCCTCCAACTCCATGCTCAAGTTGTCCTGTGTCCAGGTTGGAATGATGGGGACCATCTCACGCGCACGCTACAGGATTTGGCCCACTTCCACAGACCCACAGACCCGGATCCGTCCAATGCCAAGCTAAATGACTGGGATAATGACTGGAATGAGGAGGATCCCATACTCCCCACGGTTCTCTCAGTCGCCGTTGTTCCTGTGGGCCTCACTCGTTTCCGCCCGTCTGACGATGCGATCACCCCAGTGTCCCCCGAAATCGCTAACACCGTCATTGACCAAGTGGAATCTCTCCAGTCAGCCTTCCGCCACACACTCGGATCCACGTTCGCCTGGTTAGCTGATGAATGGTACCTGATCGCTCGCCGCCCGTTTCCCCCAGCAGACCACTACGAGGACTATCCTCAACTCGGGAATGGAGTTGGATCCTTGCAACGGTTTGTCTCAGAGTTTGACGCAATCCCTCTCCCTGCTGCCTTACCGCACCCGCTTCGCCTGACCTGGGTGGTGGGGAACACTGTTGAATACGCCTTTCAACAAATTGTGGAGCGACTGAACCAGATCCCGAATCTCACGCTCACGTTGCGCGCCATCTCGAGTGACTTTTGGGGGCAATCCATGACAGTGACGGGACTCCTCACGGGTCAAGATATTGTGAACCGATTAACAGGATCCGATCTCGGTGATGGCCTTCTGCTCCCAGCCGTGACACTTAAGGATGGTGAGGCCTTTTTGGATGATATGGCCTGGCAAGAGTTGCAACGGATCCTGGGTGTCCCGGTGTTCAGAGTGGACGGCGGTGCAAGTGGACTGATTGCCACGATTCAGACGGCCAGTGACTCCTCAGCTACTCTATCCGAGACACACTATGCAACTACATCACCTCTCCATCCGTACCGCTGACATTTTTCGATCCATGACATTCTATGAGCAGTTGGGCTTTGAAGTTGAAACTCGATTCACTACAGGTATGACGTTAGCGTGCTGGCTCACGGGTCCGTTGGGTCGCTTAGAACTAATTCAAATTCCAGATCCGTCTCCTGCGCCTGATGCGTTCAAGGATCCTCATTACGTGGGCTACTACCATCTCTCTGTTCTAGTGGATTCTCTCGACTCTATCCTCATGCAATTTCAAGACTGTCCTACACTCCTACCTCCAACTCAGCAACACATTGGGGATGAGCTCTACACTGTAGCCTTTATTGCGGATCCTGATGGTCTGCCCATTGAGTTAATGGCACGAGTAGATAACGCGAGTTGAGCCCAGTAATATAGAGGACAGAACTTTTCTCCGTTATGTTCGATCACTTTTAACTTAGCTCTCTAGTAAAACTAAAACTTCAAGAGATCCCAGAACATTCTTTCCAGAGCCTTCCGTTTGTAGCATTGTTTTGTAGCATCGTGTTGGTTTCTAGGGCTCTCCTCATAAAGCTAATTTTTTAAGGATCTTGATGGTTTGAGGATCCTTGGTCAAGATCTGGTTGTGTAGTATATTGGAAAGGTTGATAACTGACTAGTCACATTAACTTGACTCATCAGTTGCAAGCCAGAGCGTGATGAGTGGCTAGGGAAGGAAGCATCGTGCTGTAATGCGACTGATAAATCAAGAGTCATTAGATTACTGTTACAGAAGGAACATTGTTCATGACAACCACAGTTGATCGTCCAGTCTCTGCCCCTCAGCACGAAGTCAAGGATCTCAGTTTGGCGACTTTGGGCAAGCAGCGGATTGAGTGGGCTGCTCGAGAAATGCCAGTACTGGCTCAAATCCGTGATCGGTTTGCGTCTGAAAAGCCACTAGATGGGATCCGTTTGGTCGCTTGCTGCCACGTCACTACCGAGACAGCCAACTTGGCCTTGGCGCTCAAAGCCGGTGGTGCTGACAGTGTCCTCATTGCTAGCAATCCGTTATCCACTCAAGATGATGTCGCGGCTAGCTTGGTTGCTGACTACGGTATTTCTGTTTATGCCATCAAGGGCGAAGATATTCCCACCTATCACCGTCACGTGCAGTTGGCTCTCGACCATCATCCCAACATCATTATTGACGACGGCAGTGACGTCACAGCTGAATTGATTCAGAACCGCAAGGGCCAACTCTCTGAAATCATCGGCACCACAGAAGAAACCACCACAGGGATTGTGCGCCTCCAGGCCATGTATAAAGCAGGTGTGCTTAGCTTTCCGGTGATGAAGGTCAACGATGCAGCAACCAAGCACTTTTTTGACAACCGCTACGGCACAGGTCAGTCCACACTAGACGGTATTATCCGTGCCACCAATATTTTGCTAGCAGGTCGTGTCATTGTCGTTGCGGGTTACGGCTGGTGCTCCAAAGGTGTGGCACTGCGGGCTCGCGGTCTAGGATCCAATGTGGTTGTGACTGAAGTGGACCCCATTCGGGCACTGGAAGCTGTGATGGATGGGTTCCGAGTGATGCCTATGGCAGAAGCAGCTAAGGTTGGAGACTTGTTCGTGACCGTTACAGGGAATAAGCACGTTATCCGGGATGAGCACTTTGCTGTTATGAAGTCTGGTGCTATTGTGTGCAACTCCGGTCACTTTGATATTGAAGTTGACTTGGTAGCTTTAGAAGAGCGCACAGCTGAGAAGTCCAGCGTTCGCCCGTTTGTGGCTGAGCACAAGTTGAAAGATGGCCGCTCCATCATTGTTTTGGGTGAAGGTCGTTTGATCAACCTTGCCGCCGCAGAAGGTCACCCTGCAAGCGTGATGGACATGAGCTTTGCGAACCAAGCCTTGGGCTGTGAGTTCCTTGCTCAAAATCGCGGTAAGTTGGAGCCTGGACTGTATTCCATTCCTGAAGAGTTGGATCGTGACATTGCTGCGCTGAAGTTAAAAGCAATGGGCATCGAAATTGATGAGCTCACGTCAGCTCAGGTTGAGTACATGGGCAGCTGGACAGCTGGAACATAGGATCCTACATCTGAGCGATCTAAGTTTCTGGATTCAAGGATCCGAGGGTCAAACGTCCCCTTGACTTAGTTCAATATCAGTCTGTCACCAGTTTCTAGATCAAGCGGATCCGGAAGCTGGTTTTTTCATCCCTCCTGCGGGAATCGTTATGCTCCAAACTCCTCGATTCCGCCCTCATTTTCAGCCTGTAGTCATCGAGCCAGATCAACTATTTCTGATCTCGGAAGTTCAAACTGTTTTGCTGAGTGGAACCCTCTACTGTGCACTAGCACCCTATCTCAATGGAGAGTATTCTACCGCAGCAATTATGCAAGCGTTGCAACCGCACTTTCACGCAGATCGGGTCCAATTCGCCTTACTCTCTCTTGAAAAACAAGGTTATGTAGTAGAAGCCCAAGCTCAACTGATCCCAATCCTATCACCACTGCTAACCCTCTCCCCCGCTACCGCTCAATACCGACTTCAAAGCTGTAAACTATCTATTCAATCGATCAGCGACTCGTCTCTAGATCACTGGGTTCATCAACTCACTTCAAGTCTGATTGCAGAGGGGGTTACCGTTAGCGAAACGGATGCGGACCTCACTGTGATCCTAACTGATAGCTACCATTATCCTGCGCTAGAGGCCTTTAATCAGAGAGCGATCCCCTCACAAAAACCCTGGATCCTATGCAAATTAAGCGGATCGACACTCTGGTTTGGCCCTTTATTTCAACCCCATGTAACAGGATGCTGGATGTGTCTTGTGCAAAGACTCCGCTGTAATCAACCCGTTGAACACTATATCCAATCCCAGACACAGCAACGGATCCGTCCTCCGATGTTAACGTCACCAGCTCACCAAGTGATGGGTATCGGGATCCTGACCCACCTCCTCTTGCAATGGGTTGTGCAACCGGAACCTTGTGTCCTGCAGGGGCATCTGATCACGTTTAATCCCTCAACACTATCTAGTCAATCCCATCAGCTGATCAAACGGCCTCAGTGTCGAGCGTGCGGGGATCCTCAGTTGTGGGATCCCTCTCGCGCTCCTCGGCCCATAAAACTCATTAACCAGTCAAAACAATCTGAAGAAGGTGGCTACCGCACTGTAACACCAGAGATCACGTTCAATCGATATCGCCATCACCTTGATCCTTTGCTGGGTATTGTTCGGGACTTGCGCCGCATTTCTCCTCCTCATGATCCTGATAATCACACTTACATTGCAACGCATGCGTTTGGGATCCCTCGAAATACCCAGTATCTGCGGCGGGCAATTCAGGGGCAAGCTAGCGGTAAAGGATCCTCCGATCAGCAGGCCCGAGTCAGTGGATTGTGTGAAGCGATTGAACGGTACTCTGGATTATTTCAAGGGGATGAGATTCAATATCGGTCGACCTATCGAGGGTTAGGCGATTTAGCTATTCATCCCAATTCAGTCATGTTGTTCAGTGAACGGCAATATCAGAGGCGAAATGAATCCGACCCAATGGGGGCAAGAGAGGACGTGCCCGAACCATTGGAGCTTGATGCTGAGATTGATTGGACACCGATTTGGTCAATAACCGAGGAACAATTCAAATGGATCCCAACGGCATACGTCTACTATGAGCATCCTGACCGCCGCTATTGTTTGCCAGATTCCAATGGGGCCGCGGCTGGAAACACCCTAGAGGAAGCGATCTTACAAGGGTTTCTTGAAGTAGTAGAACGGGATTGTATCGCGATTTGGTGGTACAACCGGTTGAGGCGGCCCGCAGTGGATTGGAGAGCTGTGGCGGATCCATATCTTCAAACAGTGGCGAGTCGGTTGTCAGATCAGCAGATGTGGATCCTCAATATCACTCATGATTTGAACATCCCCACATTCGTAGCAGTTGCACCGGTAGGATCCCTGGATGAGCCTTTAGTGTGTGGATTCGGGACCCATTGGGATCCTGTGATTGCCTTGAGGCGAGCCGTGACAGAGTTGAATCAATTACGTATTGTACCAACCCGATCGGGTGTTAAAGTGCCGTGGGAGCACGTGACAGTCTCCTCTTGTCCGTATCTACTACCTTTGGATGTAGATCCATCTCAAGTTGAGGAGCTTGGTTGTGGGGTCAATCCTGACTTGAAGGTAATGGTCCTGAACTGTGTAGAATTGGCTCGTCAGCATGGATTAGACGTTCTGGTCTTAGACCAAACCCGCCCTGATGTTGAGCTTCCTGTTGTTAAAGTGGTTGTGCCCGGTTTGCGCCCCCATTGGCCTCGCTATGCAGCTGGACGTCTATACACTATACCAGTATCACTAGGGTGGCAGGATGCTGCAACGTCCGAAGCACAGTTTAATTCAATACCCTTTGTCTACTAATAATGTCTACTAATAATGCTGAAGCACCCATTCATCAAAGTTGGTTTACAATGGCTCGTTAGTCTGGTCACCCTGCTCTTTCTGCTGCGAGCTTTTCTAATTCACTGGGATAACTTCATTACTGTAACGCTTCAAGGATCCGACTATCTCATCATCGCCTTGTCCCTGTTAATGACAACCTTAGCGTTTACGTGGTCAGGATGGGTATGGGGATGGATCCTGGGAGTGTTGCATCATCCTGTTCCAGCTCGTTGGAGCGTTCCGGTCTATTTGGTTACAAATTTAGGCAAGTACCTCCCTGGTAACATATGGCAATATGTGGGCAGAGTTCAATCTGCTTTTGCGATTGGGATCCCTCGTCCTGTGGCAGCAGTCAGTGTTATTCTTGAACCTTTGCTGATGTTAGCCGCAGCGGCAGTATGGGTCTTAATATCTAGGATGTCAGGACCTATCTCCCTCATTGGGTGTTTAGGGATCCTACTGATGCTTCACCCGCGCATTCTCAACCGGATCCTGAAACGAATTCCCAGTCAAAACAACTCTGAACAGAAGGATCGCGATCAACAGAGACCGATCCGACTCCGCCAATACCCATGGCTACCTTTTCTAGGGGAAGTTGGGTTCATCGGGTTGCGAGGATTAGGCTTTCTCACAGTGATTATACCCTTGGGTCTGCCCGTTCAATGGATCCAAGTTCCCAGTTTGATCGGATCCTTTGCCTTTGCCTGGGCCGCAGGGTTAGTGGTACCAGGAGCTCCAGGAGGTTTGGGGGTGTTTGAAACTACGTTGTTAGTCGTTTTGGAGTCAGATTACCCCACAGGAATCCTATTGCGCTGTGTGGCGCTGTACCGTGTGGTGAGCATGACATCCGAGGTAGTGGGGGCGGCTGGAGGGTATATTGTTCAAATTCAGGATCCGGTGTCTAGGATTGACCGATCCTAATCTATCTCTGTTCAGAAATCGCTATCAGCTAAAGTTTTGAATAAGCCATCCTAAAAATCCACCGCCGAGCACTAACCAAGCTGAATTAACCGAGAAGTACCAAAGCAGACCAAAACTGAGTGTTGCCATGCCAACTGTCAAAGGATCCACCAAGGCATCTAATCCCAGCTTCACTGTTACCACCGCCATTAATGCCAGTGACGCCGCATTGACCCCATCCAAAAAAGCTCCTGCCCCTGGAGAGCTCCGCAGCCGACTCACCCAGGGATTGATTAGCCCCACCAGAGCAAAAGCAGGCAAAAAGATCCCAATTGTCGCTGCTATTGCACCAGCATGACCGGCTAAGAGATAACCAACAAATGTAGCAGTTGTAAACACAGGCCCCGGTGTCAATTGGCCAATCGCAATGGCATCTAATAATTGATCAGCACTGAGCCATTCCATTCGTTCAACTAACTCTTTTTCGAGAAAAGCCAACAATACATAGCCACTTCCGTATAACACAGATCCTATTCTCAAAAAGATAAAGAAGACTTGGTGCCACTGGGCTGTAAATCCAGCTCCTGCTGATACACTAGCCAAGCCCATCCAAGGCAACGGGAGGAGTAATGGGGTCGCTTCGGGATCCTGTGGCGTATTAAAGTTAAGAACAAGGATGGATCCTAGACCGGCTAGGACAAGTAGAAGTATTTCATTCAACCCAGCCACGAATGCAGTCACAACCAGTAAAGCAATTACACCCGTAGCCTTTGTTTTGATCGCCTTTTGGCCTAACTTCAATAAAGCTTGAGCGACGACCGCAATAATGACAGGCTTAATCCCGTACAATAACCACTCAACCTCAGGGACCGTCTGGTATTGCTCATAATCAATCGCCAGTCCCCACACAATGGCCATTGCTGGCAGAATGAAACAGCTTCCAGCCACCACCAAGCCAGGCCATTTTGCCCGCTCATAGCCGATGTGGATGGCGAGCTCTGTCGAATTTGGCCCCGGAATGAGGCTTGTAGCTCCCATCAGATCTAGCAACTGTTGACGGTCTAACCATTGGCGACGTTTGACGACCTCATCATCCATCATGGCAATGTGAGCGGCGGGTCCTCCAAAAGCAGTCGCTCCTAGGCGGAAGAACACCACCGCTAGTTCTCGTAATCTCTGGTTCAGACTCTCGTTCTGATTGGGTGTAGGATCCTCAGACATGCGGCCTCAGCACGATGACACTCCCCTCACCATACTGCCTATAGGAGCCCGACTTAGGCAGTCGCATTTGCTGTTACACGGATCCGCTCCCCCAACTGCTGCAACTGTTTAGCCATTTGTAGATTGTCCCTTTGAAGTTGATTAACCTTTTCACAGCTGTAGAGAACGGTCGTATGATCCTTGCCTCCTAGGGCCTCACCAATCTTGGGTAAACTCAACTCCGTATGGCTGCGCATCAAAAACATTGCCACTTGACGTGCCTGGCTGATATCTCGCTTCCGGGACGGACCGAGCAAATCATCTCGCGAAATGTTGAACTCTGCCGATACAACATCAAGGACAACATCAGCCGTCACTTCACGTGGTTCACGCGGTGGACTGAGAATCGGTTCAATATTCTCAACCGACATCGCCAGCCCTGAAATCGAAACAAAAGCTACTGCTCGGATCAACGCGCCCTCTAGCTCCCGGATATTCGTAGTATAAGTTGAGGCAATATATTCAATCACCTCTGGTGGCAAACGCATGCCCTCATACTCCGCCTTCTTCTGCAGAATCGCCATTCGAGTTTCAATATCTGGTGACTCAATTTCAGCAATCAGACCCATCGAAAACCGGGAGCAGAGGCGGTCCTGCAGCCGCGGAATCAGATGAGGGGAACGATCTGCTGCTAGTACAATTTGTTTGCCGGTCTCATGTAGTGTGTTAAAGGTGTGGAAAAACTCTTCCTGCGTGCTTTCCTTACCCTCAATGAACTGAATGTCATCCACTAACAACACATCAACATCTCTGTAATGCTCACGAAATGCTTGCATATTGTTGCGACGTAGGGCATCAATCCAGTCATTTGTAAACCGCTCAGTCGACACATAGGCCACCTTTGCTGTCGGATTGCACTCAAATCGGTAATGGCCAATCGCCTGCATCAGATGAGTTTTGCCTAGTCCAACACCACCACAGAGAAAGAGCGGATTATAGGCTTGCCCCGGCATTTCTGCCACCGCTAGGGCAGCCGCATGAGCCATCCGATTGTTCGCCCCTACTACGAATCGAGAAAAGGAATACTTGGGATTGAGATCGGCCACCCGTACCGGCAACGTACTTGACACCTCTAACGGTGGCGCCGGGAACGTCGGGCTACTTGGCATGATCAAATCATCATTAGCATCTTCAGACACGGAGAACTGAACCGCAACAGGCATTCCTACGATAGCTTGAACCACTTCGGCAATGGTAGGTGCATAGTGTTTCTGCAGCCATCCCCGCGCAAAATGATTGGGTGTGCAAATCGTCAAACAGTCCGCTGTAAGGGACTCGGGTTTCGCCGTCTTAATCCATGACTCAAAGGTTGGACGACTTAACTGAACCTGTAGATGACATAAAACTTGCTCCCATAGTTGGTCAAGGGATATGTCAACAAAGAGATCGCCTACCATAGCTAAGCCGCAGAGACTGACGGAATGAATTGTTGCAAAAAAAAGGCGCGCCAGCGATAGGTGAGGATAATTCCTGACACTACATCTAGTGCTTTTGCCACGATAAGAACTCTGAACCACTACCTGTAGTGACTCAGTGCCGAGCGGGCTGAACCCTGGGCTTAATACTGTAGCCGCTGTTGAGGCATCAGCCAATCTGGTGTGTCGACTAAAAGTTCGCTAGTATTTAATGTCTGTGCATTCGCGACCAAATCTAATCTAGTTATTGCGTGGTTCGATCATTATGACTAAACGTACTCTACGAGGCACTAACCGCAAGCGGCTTCGCGTATCAGGCTTCCGGGCTCGCTCGCAAACTCCAGGTGGACGACGGGTTCTGCGGCGGCGGCGCAGTCGAGGTCGGGTGCGCTTAGCGACTCAGTAAGTTGTTCAGTAAACCGTCTCAGGGCTCTTATGCTGCCCTTTGCCTGTCGAATTAAACAGCGGGATGTCTTCACTCAGGTGTATCGCCGAGGTCAACGTCGCTCCGGATCTTTATGCACGTTACGGTGGCTAGCCATACCTCAGCTGGATTCCCAGGATCCATCACTGTCTCAAACCCCGACTGACCCCAATCGCACCGAAAAGGGAGCTGGGGCCAGTCACTCTCGGGCCGCTATCGTTGCCAGCAAAAAAGTGAGCAAAAAGGCCGTCGTTCGGAATCGGGTGCGGCGACGCTTCTGGGCTGTTTTCGCCGGTCTGTGGGTCAGGATCCAACCAGGGTACTGGATTGTTGTGACTGTACATTCACAGGCCATAGCAGTCACTTGGCAGCAGCTCACCACAGAACTTGAACAGATGTTACAGAAAGCTAAGTTAATGGAGCCGCTCCCCGACTCTGAAGGTCCACAGGCTGAAAAAGATATTAAGATAGGTAAAGCTCGTTAGATCTGAGGGGGCCATGCGATGGCGGTACAAGAGGAAGTCTTTTTTGAGGGAGGACCTCATGTTGGGGACCTCGTCATCAACACGGTAGTCGGAGCCACGATTGTCGGGTTACCTTTGTTCATTGGATCCTTGGTGCGGCGGTTGTGGGTGCGCTATCGCATCACCAATCGTCGGATCACCGTGATGGGCGGCTGGTTTGGCAAAGATCGCTCCGACATCATTTACAAAGAGATCGCCAAGGTGGTCACTGTCCCTCGTGGATTAGGGGGCTGGGGTGACATGGTGCTGACTCTTAAAGATGGGAGCCGCTTAGAAATGCGCTCAATCCCAGACTTCCGTAGCGTCTACGCTTACATCAACGAACACATTGATCAACAAGCTCAGATAGCTAGTGGCCCTGCTGGACAAAAAGCCTAGGGACAGGAGGGATCCGTTCCCTCACCCCATAGGTTGACTGGTACTGGGTCTTATTCACAAGTCAGTTAGCGACTCCGGTTAATGTACTCACAAAACTCGCTGACTAGAACTGGATCCCTCCACCCTTTCTGACACTCCTGTTGCAGGATCTCTAGAGATTCCGAAGGAGTAAACGCTCGCTTGTACGGACGTTCGGAGGTTAAAGCGTCAAAGATGTCAATAATCTGGAAGACCCGAGCCAGGAAAGGAATATCCTCACCGCGCAAGTTATCGGGGTAGCCGGATCCATCCCAGCGTTCGTGATGATGGCGGATGATGGGCAAAACACCTTGGAGTGAGCGGAGGCCTTGACAGATTGTCTCTCCAATCAAGACGTGAGACTTCATCACCTCCCATTCTTCAGGGGTGTGCTTACCTGTTTTACCCAAGATGGCATCAGGGATCCCAACAATACCAATATCGAGGACATATAAACCACACTTAAGAAACATGAC
>CAYUEE010000114.1:0-14401 GCA_964443615.1 uncultured bacterium
ACCTCAGGGTAGAGCTGATGGACGTACGGCAAAGCCTGACAATGATCCCAATGGGCGTGACTGCACACCACCGCATCGGGTACCCGTGGCAACTCATCCAGGGGACTTGGATCCTTTAAGCCACAGTCTAGCAAAAGTCCCTGTGCCCCCATCTCCAGCCAGTAGCAACACCCCTCCTGAACGGGATCTGTGCCTAGAGGGGTAAGAGTGAGGGGAGGGTGCCCCAGAGGGAGCTCGCTGGCCGCCATCAGATGTCTGAACTCCTGATTGAGTAGGATCCAATTGGGTAGGATCCAGTTTAGTTCAGGAAATGTGGATCCGTCGGAATCTTGAGTATTAGACCTGGCCCACTGTTAAGCTGAATCACTATGGTTCAAAAGACTTCCCCTACTGATGGGTTTGAACCCGCTCGTCATCCCTTGGTAGTTAATTGCATTAACTCAGTTTGCATTTTAGGTAGACGGATGCCGAGACTGAGCGCCAAAGCCGCCATGTATGCCGTGATCGCTGCCCATAGGCAATGATTATTGTGGAAATATGTGCCACATAACGCCAATGGCAGGAATCCGATGACAAAGCTGGACAGAGCCGAATCGCGGAGAACTCGACCTTCCTTCAATCCAATGAAATAACCTTCCAACATGAACGCAATCGCTGTTAATACTAGTAGGGGTAGGAGCCACGGGACATAAACCACCACCGCCTTGCTCACCTCCTGGTGATTCGTCAGCACCCTGAACACAAATTGAGGGACACAAACGGATGTTAGAGCAACCCCGCTGGCGATGGCGACACTGGATCCGATCGCTACCCGCATCAAAGGCATCATCTGGTCCAGCTCCCCTTTGCCTTTGAAGTTTCCGATTAAGGTTTGAGTTGTCATCCCTACCCCTTGAATCGTAAATTGACTCAGTAGAGCAATTTGAAGCAGCAACCCATTTTCAGCTAAGAGAGTCGTTCCTAATGTCGCACTGAAGTTGGTAAACAGGGCATACACTGAAATTAAAGCTAAGAACCGGACTAAGATATTTGTCTTCAACATTAATATGCTTCGCAGAGCCGCCCCATCCCACATCTCTTGAATAGCTGCAGGTACCGACGACCACGGGATCCGTCGCCCCACCATCACAAGACCCACTAGTAAAGTCGCGTATTGACTCGCCGCTGTCGCCATCCCTGCCCCTACACTGCCCCATCCCCAGCGTAGGATCAGCCAATAGTCCAGCCCTACATTCAACCCATTGCCCACCAAAGACATCAGTAGCACACTAGCCATCATCTCCCGCCCTAGAAACCAGCCGATCAAGACAAAATTAAGTAATACCGCTGGCGCACCCCAAATACGAGCGTTGAAGTAGCTGATCCCTGATAGTTGAACATCTGAGGATCCTGACAACACCTGAAACCCAACCTGTTGAATCGGATAGTGCAATATCAAAATCCCCACCGCAATGGCCACCGCCACCATGCCGCTCCGAAATAGCGCCAGCACCAAGCCTTTTGGATCCTCTTCTCCCTCAGCTTGTGCCGCCAGACTATTCGTACTCGAACGCAGAAACTTCAGGATCCGATAGAGATAGTCAAATAGGATCCCACCTAAGATGACACCCGCCAGTTGGTTTAGATCAGCAAGATGCCCCAAAAAGGCTGAGTCAAATAGACCTGCCAACGGAACCATCATGTTTGACAACACGCTAACTACTGCTAATTGATAGAACCGGGGTAAAAAGCTAGATGCAGTCTCAGATGGCTGCAAAGACGAATCAGAAGCCATAATTCGGGCACAGAAAAGGCATGACAAGTGAGGTAGGCATGATGACGACAACGAAAGCTTAACCTTGACTTTAATCCTACAACACTGATCTCAACACTCCACTAATCTCAGAGTGTCGCAATGGATTAACTCTAAAATTAGGCAGCCAAAATTACCTCACCAACCCTTAGGATCTATGGCCACCTTGTAGAGCATAATATTCCGCTGGTCAATAATTAAGAATTGTTTTATATCCTTATGAAATAAATACTAAGTTAAACAAAAGCTATCAACCCAATTAAAAATATTAAATTTTGCTTATGAACAATCGGCGATATGATTAATTCAAGAACGGGTTGCTCGGAGCTAGTGCTCTAAGTCCGTCAGCTTCAGGGCCTTGCCAGCTCTGGCTGTGGTGTCAACTAACCTGTCCAGTGGTCCTACAGGGTCCTTGTGCGTCTGGTTGGTTGGTCTAGTGAGGAATGGCTTGCGCACCGGTAGCTTCTGTTCGATGCTTAAGGGTAGGATCCATTGTTTGATGACTCCTGTTATTGATCGAGGAATCAGTTCATCAGAGTGTAATGAGCTCTAAGTATTTGATCTGATTCCGCCTCGATTATCTGCCCAAAGTCTGGAGAATTTAGCCAGATTCTGAGTCCAGCTACCCTTTATGTCTGGTTATACCTGGAAACAAGTCGCTCAATTGTGTAGGGATTCTTAAAGATAGGATCTGTGTCTCCCTTAATAGCTATTGGATGTAGCTGTTGGATCGCCGTTGAGGTTTGACTAGAGGATTTGTTCTGCTTTACAGACGGATCCTTATCCGCAGAGAATGAGATTCAAGACAGAGAATTCGACAGTGTCTACCGACCTGAATGGCATCAATGACTATATCCATTGTCCTGATGCTTGTATTGCCAAAATCCACTGATTTGTTGGGAGAATACTTATGCCTATTGCTGTTGGAATGATCGAAACGAAGGGCTTCCCGGCGGTTGTGGAAGCTGCCGATGCGATGGTTAAGGCCGCTCGCGTCACCTTGGTGGGCTACGAGAAAATTGGTAGCGGTCGCGTTACGGTGATTGTGCGGGGAGATGTCTCCGAAGTGCAAGCCTCTGTCGCCGCCGGCATTGAGTCTGCTAAGCGAGTCAATGGTGGTGAAGTGCTATCCACTCATATCATTGCTCGTCCCCACGAAAACCTTGAGTTTGTCTTGCCCATCCGCTATACCGAAGCCGTTGAGCAATTCCGAACTTAAGTTCGAATACTAAGGATCCTTGAGATTTTGAATGTAGAGGCTTGAAGGGATGACCTTGAAGGATTACTGAGGTCTTAAGGATCGTGAGTCACAGCTCACACGGATGATTTCACGACTTCATGAGGAGACGGATCTATGGCAATTGCGGTTGGAATGATTGAAACCTTGGGCTTCCCGGCTGTTGTCGAAGCAGCTGATGCAATGGTGAAAGCCGCTCGAGTTACCTTAGTGGGCTATGAGAAAATTAGTAGTGGTCGTGTGACGGTTATCGTGCGTGGCGATGTGTCTGAGGTACAAGCGTCTGTGTCAGCTGGCATGGAGTCTATCAAGCGAGTCAATGGTGGGCAGCTGTTGTCAACTCACATTATCGCCCGTCCCCACGAAAACCTAGAGTACGTGTTACCAATCCGATACACCGAAGATGTGTCTCAGTTCCGGGATAGTGTTAACGCGATTCGGCCCTTTGCTAGCTAATGAAGCTGGCTGTTGTGCGGGGTACGGTCGTGAGTACTCAGAAGGAACCGACATTGACAGGGGTGAAATTTCTCCTCCTGCAATATTTAGACCAAGAGGGGCTCCCATACTCTGACTATGAGGTGGCGGCAGATGCTGTGGGAGCAGGTGTCGGTGAGTGGGTGTTGGTGAGTTGTGGGAGTGCAGCCCGTCAACCCCAGGGCAATCAAACGCGTCCACTCGATGCCCTGGTGATCGGTATTGTTGATACCGTTACGACAGATAGTGGTCCAGTCTACAACAAACGGGATCATGGTTAGAGATGACTCTGGCCTGGAGATGGGTTTAGTTGGTGCTCAGCTAAAACTCACAGGATCTGTGCTCCCCATACTGTCCGCTGAAACTGCCCACATGAATCGCGTAGCCTGTCAATTTACCTGGTAGTGTGGCCCGTCAGTGTACCTGGTAGTGTGGTCTGGTACATAACCTGTCAGCATGAATTGTGTAGTGCCACCTAGCTTGCTTGTTGTCTTGGGAGATAAATGATGGCTATCCAGAGTTTTGCGGCCCCCCCGACTCCGTGGTCTAGAGACCTTGCCGAACCCTCGGTTCATCCTACATCCTACGTGCATGAACTTTCTAATCTAATTGGCAATGTCAAGATTGCGGCCAACGTCATGGTGGCCCCCGGTACATCTATCCGTGCAGATGAAGGTCACCCCTTTCATGTTGGGCAAGGATCTAATATCCAGGATGGCGTGGTCATCCACGGTTTAGAGGAAGGCCGAGTTCGAGGGGATGACGGGAACTGTTACTCTGTCTGGATCGGCCAAAACTCATCCATCACCCACATGGCTCTGATCCACGGCCCCGCCTACATTGGCGAAGACTGCTTCATTGGGTTTCGCTCGACAGTCTTCAACGCCCGCATTGGGGCTGGTTGCATCGTGATGATGCATGTGCTGATCGAAGGGGTTGAAATTCCACCTGGCAAGTACGTCCCCTCAGGCGCCGTGATCACCACCCAACAACAAGCTGACCGCCTACCTGATGTTCAAGAGAATGACGCTGCCTTTGCTCATCACGTTGTGGGTATCAATAATGCTCTCCGCGAAGGCTATCACTGTGCTCGCAATCTTGTGTGCATCAATCCCATTCGCAACGAACTGACCCAGCAAACCCCCATAATGCATCCACACGCTAACGGTAACGGAGGAAATCGAGTGGCTTCCCATTACACCCCCACCCCTACACCCGCCTACGGTGACCAGGGCGGACGGTTAGGCCCTGAAGTGCAAAACCAAATTCGCCAGCTCATGTCTCAAGGGTATCGCATTGGCACTGAACATGCTGACGAACGTCGCTTCAGAACTAGTTCTTGGCGGAGCGGGGCCTCAGTGAGCTCTCACAACCCGGTCGAAGTCATTCAATCAGTTGAGTCTGTCATGGCTGAGCATGCCGGTGAATACGTTCGGTTAATTGGTATAGATCCTAGTGCTAAGCGTCGGGTGCTAGAGCAAATCGTGCAGTACCCCGACCAGCGACCTGTGATATCTACCGCCAATCCTAAAATTGCCGCGTCGGTGCCAGCCTCCTTACTAACCCCTAGTTCTAAACAAGCATCCACGACAGCCCCCATTGACGGATCCGTTGAGCAGGCTGTGCATCAACTCCTGCGTCAGGGCTATCGGATTGGCTTGGAGTATGCGGACCGGCGCCGCTATCGGGCCAATGCCTGGACGAACGGTCCCGCGATTCAATCGACCAATGCTGGTGAAGTATTGCGTGTTGTGGCCCAAGCAGTTGCTGAGCATTCTAATGAGTATGTACGGCTACTCGGGATTGATCCTCAAGCGAAGCGGCGTGTCTCTGAGCATGTGATTCACCAACCGGGTCAGGTCCCAGCCGTCAATCCAGCCGTTAATCTAGGTGGAGCTAATCGCGTTACATCCGCTCCCATGTCATCAGGTCATGGATCCGTGGGAGGGTCTGGTGTCGATTCCGTAACCCAGCAAGTGCATCAGTTGCTGGCTCAAGGGTACCGGATTGGGTTAGAGTTCGCCGATCAGCGACGCTTCCGGACCAGTTCCTGGCAGAGCGGCCCTGTGATTCAGTCCACGCATCCGCCTCAAGTGATCTCGATGATTCAGGCTGCTGTTGCCGAGCATAGCCATGAGTACATCCGGCTCATGGGTATCGACCCACAAGCGAAGCGGCGGGTAGCGGAAGTAATCATTAATTATCCCAATGGTTCGCCGAATGCCAATGGCAGTGCGCCCATTTCTACCTCCGCCTACAAGGCTGCCTCCACGCCTAGCTATTCGGGGCCGGCCGTTTCGTCTAGCCGTCTCAACCCTGAAACCGTCGATGTGGTACGGCGGTTGTTGATGCAGGGCTATCAAGTGGGCACGGAACACGCTGATCGACGCCGGTATCGGACCGGGTCTTGGAAGAGCTGTAGTCCGATTAACTCTACCCGGGAGCCTGATGTACTAGCGGCCCTAGAAGCTTGTCTCGATGAGCATAGTGGTGAATATGTCCGCCTCATTGGTATTGATAAGAGTGCTAAGCGACGGGTGTTAGAGCAGGTGATTCAAAGTGCTTAGTTGACCTTAGGTCAGAATAGGGCTAGCTCAGACGCGTGCTAGAGCTAATGACGCTAGCCCAGTGAGTATTGAACTCAGGGAAGGATTGAGCCCATGCCAGCCCATTTGCCGCCTGTAGAACCCTTTAGCGATGCTGTTCACTACCTCAGTGGTGATGTGGTTGTTGATGCCAATGCTGGTGTTGCACCCGGTGTTCTTCTCCAAGCAGATCCAGGCAGTCGTATTGACATTGCAGCGGGGGTCTGTATTGGCATGGGATCGATTGTTCATGCCCTTGATGGTTCCATTTCCATTGAGGCAGGGGCTACCTTAGGAACAGGTGTTCTAGTGATTGGCCAGGGGGTGATTGGTGCTCGGGCCTGCATTGGATCCTCAAGTACCGTATTCAATACGTCGGTTGAGTCTCATCAGGTGATTCCACCGGGATCTTTAATTGGAGGCGAACAGAAGGGCGCCAGCGGAGACGCACGGGAGGAGGACGAGCTAGAGGCTCCAGATCTAGAGGATGCCCTCTCAGAGGAGGGGCCTGTTCCTGAACTCTCAGAGGATGACTCAGCCTTGCCACCCTCAGGTGTCGACGGATCCGTTTCGAGTGACACAGATGAGGATGCTCATCAAGTGCCAGAGGCGCACTCCAATGGATTAGTGAAACGGACGGCTGTCCCTGGCTACACCCAACTCAACCAACTCCTTGGCAAAATCTACTCGCGCCGCTGATACTAGAGACCTAGCCTTTCTTCCATCGCATAGTGCTGGGACATTAGATGTCTAGATCCTCATCCCTCGGCCTGATTGAAACCCACAGCTATCCCGTGCTCGTCAGAATTGCGGATAGCATGTTGAAATCATCGGGTGTCAGCTTAATTGGATTTGAAAAAACTCAAGCTGGGTACTGCACTGCCGTGGTCCGAGGCGGGATTGCGGATGTCAGAATTGCAATTGAAGCCGGAGCTGAGGTAGCGGAGGAGTTTAGCCAGCCTTTCTCTAGTTTGGTGATTCCACGCCCGATGCCTAACTTGGATGCCGTATTGCCAATTAGTAATCGACTATCGGAGCTCTCAGAGCGTAAGGGCTATAGCCGAGTGAGTCGTCAAGCAGTGGGACTACTAGAGACCCGCGGTTTTCCCGCGATGGTGGGTGCAGCAGATATGATGCTGAAGACAGCTGAAGTTGAATTTGTGGCTTATGAAACTATTGGGGATGGTCTCTGTACAGCAATTATCCGGGGCACAGTAGCTAATGTTGCTATAGCTATAGATGCTGGGATGTATGAGGCTGAACGGATTGGTGAGTTACATGCTATTGCTGTTATTCCTCGACCGCTTGATGATCTAGAACAGTCTCTACCCGTGGCTAGCTGCTTTATCTCACAACCTGTTGAGATTCCAGTCTCTCTCTTCCAGAAGCAACAGCAGAAGGAGAAGGTCAAAAAGGCTGAGGTGGAAACGAAACCGAACCATCTTGAAGAACGGCAATCTAACTAAACGCTAATCGCTACTTGAGCAATGAATCAACGTACAACTTAGTATTCAGCTACTCTCTAGCACTCCTTCTTATCACTGCTACAGACGGATCCATCCTCCCAGTAATCGAGACATGGATCCGCTAGAGCCGTCATGTAGAATTGGTGGTGATTTATCGCATAGGATCCTGGACATGCAGACAGCGAAAGATGAGGCCTTCGGCATTATCCCGGTGATCCTCGCCTCATCAGGATCCGACCACCAATTCCTCTTGATCTTACACAACAAGGGACATTGGGGATTTCCCAAGGGGCACAAAGATGCGGGTGAAAGTGATCTTGAGACAGCTCGCCGAGAATTACGTGAAGAAACTGGCCTAGAGACGTACACCCTTTTAGACATCCAGCTATCGGAGAACTATCAGTTTTTTAGCCCTGAGGGCGTCCGAATTAACAAAACGGTAGTCTACTTTGTGGCTAGCGTTTCGCTGACTGCAATGGGGGATCCCCCTACAATTACGATTCAACCGGAGGAATTGTCCGATTACCGATGGTGTACATTGGCCGATGGATTGAAACTCATTCCCTTTGAAGAAGGACAGCGACTACTCCAACGGTGTCACCAGCAACTCCCGCAACGGTAAAGAGGATCCCTTAATCACCACTGACACTTAGACGATAGACCGCTGCCCTTCAGGGCTAACGCCAATGATGGTTAACTGACAGTCGAGGACCTTGTACCCGTACTTTTCCGCCACCTTTTGAACAATGCCGAGGATTTTATTATCCTTAAATTCAATCACTTCATTTGTCTTCACACAGACTAAGTGGTGATGGTGGCGAGGTCCAGGTTGATTGATTTCATAGTGCTTGTGACCTTCCTTAAGCTCAAGCTCCCGCAGGATCCCCAGGCGTGTCATCATCTTCAAGGTGCGATAAATCGTTGACAAACTAATCTTGTGATTGTGCTCGTCTAGATAGGCCTGTAGGTCTTCAGCACTGAGATGTTCTCCTTCTGGTAAATTCTGAAAGGCCTGTAGGATCACTTCTCGCTGAGGAGTACACCGCCATCCCTTGGCGTGAAGTTCAGCCCGAAAAGAATCTTCTGTATATACCATAGGTCCACTCAGCTTGAATATCAATAAGAAGTTCTATTGATAATAACCTAGTCTTGAGCTCTGTGGCATCAAAATTCAGGGGCAGGCAAGGTCTATCTGGCTCATTCAAGGCAAGATCCTGCTTTCTAGCGCCGAGAGAGCCTCGTCAACTTAGTTATCCTAAGGAGTCATTGCCTCTGACAAATAGGCTGCTGCGGCCTGAATCGCGGCGATCGATTGCCTATAGGCCATCCGTGTGGGGCCCAATAAACTAATGGATCCTACAGATTGGTCATGGCGGTGGTAGGTCGAGGTCATAAGCGTGCAGTGGTGGATGGATTCCAGTGAATTTTCCGTTCCAATATAGATGGCAAGTTGGCTGGGTTGATCAAGCCAGAGGATCTCTGTGAGCTCACTTTGATTATCTTCAATAAGTTGCAAGACACTCTGGACCTGCTGGGTTTGCGCAAATTCAGGCTGACGCATGAGCTCTGTGACCCCAGAGGTGTACAGGGGACTCGGGCCTGAAGTTAAACATTTTTTAGCCACTTGCTTGAACACGTACCGGAGCCAATCGGCATAGAACTGAAAGGCCTGATCCAACTCTAGCCAGCTCAGATCTTGGAGTTCCTGAACTCTTTTCCCTCGGAGTTTTAAGCTAAAGAAGTTACTGAGTACTTGAAGTTCTTGGCTTAGCTCATCCACCGATAGATGATCCAGGGGATTACTGATGATTTCGCCTTCAGGATCCACTTCCGCCAAGTTCACAAGGACAGATTGGGTTTGGTATGTATTAGTGACCATTATAACCATGATGCGCTCAGCATCCACCGCCACCAATTGAATGTGATGGATGACAGCAGAACGAGTCTCAGGTGCCATGATCACAGCGATGCACCCACTAAGCTTGGCCAGGATCCGGGCGGCCCGGGATAACACCCCATCGAGATCCTCTCCTAACTGATCTCGCAATCGCTCAGAGAGCATCTGAAAGAGATCGTGTTGAGTGGGATCTGTATCTGATTCGAGTAGGTTGTTGACATAAACCCGATAGCCTGAATCTGAAGGGACCCGTCCTGCGGAGGTGTGGGGTTGAAACAGTAGTCCCCCTTGCTCTAAGAGTGCCAGGTCATTCCGAATTGTTGCGGTGCTGACGCCTAGATTGTACTGATTGGCGAGGGTCTTGGAGCCGACAGGTTCAGCCGTGGCGACATAACTTTGGATTGTTGCCCAAAGGATCTTAGTTTGCCGAGGGGTGAGCTGACATTCCATGGTGGACACCACCTAACAGTATCGGTAACGTTAACGCATCCAAGAATTACAGTATGTATTGCAGTTGCTACCCGTTGATTTAAGGAATTACACCAGCTGTAGCGATTATCTTAGACGCTTTCTTGAGACTCGTCTGCAGCAGGGATACCTAGTCAGACTGAGGCGACGGTGTCAAGACCTGTATTCCGTCAAGACATATCCTTTGGCTCCACTGCCTGAGATCGGCTGGGATTCTCTGCGATACCCGATCGGAAATGACTTGACTTAG
This sequence comes from uncultured bacterium, assembly GCA_964443615.1. Classification (GTDB taxonomy): domain Bacteria; phylum Cyanobacteriota; class Cyanobacteriia; order Thermostichales; family Thermostichaceae; genus CAYSWV01. The sequence continues at coordinate 10,170 of CAYUEE010000114.1, forward strand.
ACTGGAGTTTTACCTCAGAATCCATGACTGCTGTCGTCTCCCCCGTTGTGCCCTCCTCTGATCAACAGGTCTGGGATTGGCCTCGGGCTGCTTACCTTCACATCCCGTTCTGCCGGCAGCGCTGTCATTACTGCGACTTTGCGACCGGGTTAGGGACAGCGGCACTGATTGAAACCTATGTTCAAAAGTTATCTGCTGAAATCAAGTTAATCCCAGTCGGAGGACAGAGTCTTAACACCATTTTTTTGGGTGGCGGAACCCCCTCGCTACTGTCTGTGGACCAACTAGGCCGGATCCTATCGACTTTACACTCACGGTTAGCATGGGATCCGGATGTGGAGATTTCTCTCGAAGCCAATCCTGGCACTGTCTCTCGTGAACAGCTGGCCGGCTATCGTGAGCTAGGCGTTAATCGCGTGAGTCTTGGGGTCCAAGCCTTTCAGCCAGAGTTGTTAAAAGCCTGTGGACGGCTGCACGGGATTGAAGAGGTCTATCAAACCATTGATGATTTACAAGCTGTTGGTTTAACCCAGTTCAATCTGGACTTGATCTTTGGGCTCCCCCACCAGACGCTGGAGGATTGGCAAGGATCCCTCTCTGAAATTGCGCGGATCCGGCCTGTCCATGTTGCTCTCTACGATCTCACTATTGAAGCGGGAACGCGATTTGGACGACTGTACCAACCTGGTGATCACCCGTTACCCACTGACACCACCACGGTGCAAATGTACACGATGGCGGCAGAGCAGCTCGAAGCCTTAGGGTATGATCACTATGAGATTTCAAATTTTGCCCTCCCAGGTTATCAATGCCGGCACAATCGGGTGTACTGGGAAAACGGATCCTATTACGGTCTAGGTATGGGCGCGGTTGGGTATGTCCACAGACGACGGATCCATCATGCCCGGACATTGCACGAGTATTTTCAAACCATTGATCAAGGGATCCTGCCGACAGCTGAGGTAACTTCACTCTGGGACCAGTGGCTCGATACGTTGATGGTAGGGCTCCGGTTGCGAGAGGGTCTGGCTTGGCAACCATTGCAACAGCAGTTCCCCTCCAAGTGGATTGAAGCGGCAAAGACGGGACTAGATCCGTTTCGAGCGCAAGGCTGGGTCGAGTGGGATGAGTCACGGGTGTGGTTGATACCACCAGAAGGCTGGTTATTTTCCAACACCATCTTGGCAGCTCTGTTCGAAACAGGGGAGGATCCTGGTCAAGGGAGTGTCAGGATATATTAGATTTGACTTTGGTTAAGGATGTGCACCTGATAGGATATGGGCGTAATAAGATGTGCACCCGATAGGATGTTATGTGGGTAATGAAAGGAGAAACCTAGGCACCGAGGGGCATACCATGGTAAATCAGGCTATAAATCGGATCCAGACTCTCTTCCAAAGCCGCTTGGCGACTCTTGAACATCTTTTGAGAGCAGCTCAGACTCATTTCGGGGCTGACGAGTCGTTCTTGCAGCAGCGCATTGCTGCCGATATGTTTCCTCTCGGCACCCAGATTGCCTTTACCTGTAATCAACCCCGTAACTTTGCTCTCTGGTGCGAAGGTCAACCCGCCGACAATCTGGATCCAGAAGTGATTTCTCTCACCCAGGCATACGAGCACATCACCAACACTCATCATCTTGTTACGGGTATCAATGCTGAAGACACCAAGCTCAATGAGACAGCTCGTATTGACCTAGGGCAGAGCCTCTACGCCGAACTCCCAGGTCATGATTATGTAAACGAATTTTTAGTCCCTAACTTTTACTTCCATATGGTGACAACTTATGACATTCTGCGCATGGCTGGTGTCCCCATTGGCAAACGAGATTACATGATGCATTTCCTGCCGTTAGTTAAGCAGAAATGAGCTCTTCAATCACAGAATGAGTTCTTCAATCACAGAATGAGCTCTTCAATCAATTGTCTAATCTCTGGTCTCCTCTTCCCTCCCATCGTCACTTAAGGTTTGGTGGGATAGGTTGTCATCACCTGATGAGTCCAAGTCTTAAAGGTTTGGGTCATCACTTCTAGTGAGTAATGGGATTCGGCCCACTGGCGGCAATGAGCACGGTCGATATCTGGGATCCGATCAAGCGCCGCAATCATCTGAGACACACTATCAGGCTCCACAACCCAACCTGTTTCACCATCTCGCACAATTTCCGCCGGTCCGCCTCGATTGTAAGTAATCGTCGGTACCCCGCACGCCATCGCTTCCACAACCGCCATGCCAAAGGCTTCCACCCACTTCGGCGTCATCAGTAGGCACCGCGCTTGGCCCAGAAACTCTTGCATTTGCTGGGTAGACAGAAAACCGCGGTACATCAGGGGCGCATCAGGAAACTTGAGCCGGACTCGATGCCAGTAATCCACATCCTGCATTCGACCTAGAATATAGACGGGAATTTGAGTTTGCTGAGCGACCGCTGCACAATCTTCAAGACCTTTCTCCGGCGAAATGCGACCAATCCAACAGAGAAAATCGTGGCTGGAAGGGACAAACTCATACTCTGATAAATTGATGCCGTAGGGCAGGACAAAAAAGGGATTGTGACCCGATTGAATCGTCGGTGAGGCGAAGTTGAAGGTTTCGGCCTGAGCTTGGGTTTGGACGGCTACTGTTCCCGGATATCGAGTGAGCACCTGCTGCAATGCCAAGTCAAGATTATCACTCAAGGATCCGACACTGATGATATGAGCGACCGGCGTGCGAAAAAAAGAGGTGAGATAAAACGGCAACCAGTCGTAGGCCCAATTCACAATAATGTCAAATTGCTCTTGCATTTCATGGGCTAATTTCCACACATTGGCTAACACCGAGGGTAGCGAGAAGGCCACCGGCTGATCCCGAGGTTCGTTCTGCGTGTGCGGGGGCGGCGACAGACCGGGGGCTGTAGTACAAGGGATTCCTTTAATTACGGATCCTGCTGGAGCCAACACATGGACCTGATCGCCTTGGCGAACCAGCTGCTGAGCTAATTGAGTCAGAGTCAGCTCTACCCCTCCCCCTGATCCGGATCCGAGGGGACCCACGGGAATCGAAACAAACAAATATCGTGTCATCGCTCCAAACCTCAACCCCTAACCCTCACAATGCCACGGGACTTAACATCCGTAGAACTCACGAGGCACTGACGTTATCATTCATGCTTCGAGATTTTAACGTGATTGGTCTATCATCGCGTTAGATTCGGCGGTAGCATCAGGATTAGCCACGCTCCGCCTGCCGCAAGGGATTGATTGAGGACTGTGAGAAGCTTCTCTGTGCTAGTCGGCACTAGAGCTGCCTGTGTTCACTAGAGTCCCGACGCGTTAGTTTGTGGAGACGATGTGCTCCCTGTTCCCGTTAGTTGCTAGTGATCATGATCGTACCGAGTCTCCCTGGCTCTAGCACCATCTTGGTTGTTGATGATGTCCCCACCAACCTCCAAGTGCTGTGTTTGATGCTGACACGAGAAGGCTATACCCTCCAGCAGGCCTGGAGTGGATCCATGGCTATTGAAAAAGCTCTACAGGATCCCCCCCATCTGATTTTGATGGATGTGATGATGCCGCAGATGGACGGGTATGAAACCTGTGCTCGGCTCAAAGCCAACCCTCAAACCCAAGGGATCCCAATTATCTTTCTGAGTGCGCTGGAGGATCCATTGGATCGAGTCAAGGCCTTTCAAGTGGGAGGGGCTGATTTTATTAGTAAGCCGTTTGAGTCTGCTGAAGTGCTAGCTCGGATCCGATATCAACTCACGATTCAACGCCAATGTTCGGAGTTGGAGACGGCTCGACAACAAGCGGAGGCAGCCAGTCAGGCGAAAGGGTTATTCCTCGCCAGCATGAGCCATGAACTGCGCACACCCCTGAACTCAATTATTGGCTTTGCCCAGCTGCTGGAAGGAGATGAGGCCCTTAGTGATTCCCACCGCCACCTGGTTGGGATTATCAGTCGGTGTGGCCGCCATCTGCTGGGATTAATCAATGATGTCCTAGAAGTCTCTAAAGGCGATCTGGGTCGGGTCAATTTACAAACGGATCCGTTCGACCTCTCTGAATTGCTCACCGATCTGCATCAGATTTTTCAACTGCGAGCTCATCAGAAAAACCTCACGTTCAGTCTCGATGTCGATAAACGGATCCCTCGGTTGGTTCAAGGTGATCGGATCAAACTACGCCAGATTTTAATTAATTTACTGAGTAACGCGATCAAGTTTACAAACCAGGGATCCATCTGCCTAA
>CAYUEE010000115.1:0-4711 GCA_964443615.1 uncultured bacterium
CGTAGGCTTTCGGTTCCTGAGTATCACGATTGAGGACGTTGTGGAGGTGTTCGCCGCGCTGGTCAACTTGGAGGGTGATGGGATAATCCGCAAGCAGAGTTTCTAGGCTTTGAAGGATGTCTTGATCGGATACCACAGGTCACCTCCAGGTGCAGCACTACTCCTAAATCTAGACGGTTTCGACCGAATTTACATCTGTGATGTGCTACACATTTATCACACAGAGCCAGTAAATAGGCTTAGATTACTGGATTAAGGATCCTATTCTCTCTGAGTCATCTCTAGGAGACAACCGTTGGGTTAGTGACCGTGGGAACGGCTCCGGTGGGGCTAGTACTTGTGGCGACGGCTTGGCTGTAGCCGGGAGTCTTGGGTCAAGTCTAAGTCTTGGGTCAAGTCTGTAGGAGTAGCAGATTTTGGCTGAGCAGGATCCATCTTGAAAATAGTGTAGACGGTTGGGAATTCAAAGGAGGCAACTATTGCTTCTAACTATTGCTTCTAACTATTGCTTCAGAGTAACCCTGTAGCTGCACCTCACCGACCCGGATACCAAAACATCCCCTTAATGCCTTCCGGATCTGGTGTGAATCCTAACCGTTCATAGAATTCAACCACACCTCGGTCGGCAAACAGAGTAATGTTGCTAATATCCTGTGACCGTAGATCCCGAATGACTTTATCCATCAACGCTTTGCCCAACCCCTTGCCTTGAAACTCTGGATGCACAACAACATCCCATAACGTGGCATTAAAAGCGTGGTCCGAGGTAGCGCGAGCAAACCCAATGAGGCGGCGATAGGATCCTTGTTGTCTCCACATGGCTACGACGAGATAGCTATGTTGCAACGCCCGCTTGACTTTATGGAGGGGACGGCGAGACCAGCCCACCGAATCACAGAGCTCCTCCAGCTCGTATAAATCGATATCCCCATCCGTTGTGAAGTAAAACCGCTCAGAGGCGGCGACGCGAATGTCTTCTTCCCGACTCGGGCTCTTCACCGTGCTGCTAGCCTCAGGTGACCGAAAAAAGCCTCTAAATAAGCCCATGCTAAAAACTCGTATGCTAAGGCCAACTCTACCGCATTACCGACCCTGATCAAGCGCACAGCAGCGGAGATCTCGAGTCCATACCCCTGGTTCAATCCACTCCTGTCCCACTCTTCCCATTCTCGGTCTAAATTCACCCTCAGGACAAAATTAGGTGGCTAGCATCGGATCTTAAGCACACCGCTCTTCGAGACTCTCTTGTTCAGACCTTGTGCCCTTGAGGATCCTATCGTTCCGTAAACTTATCCATGCCCTCACGCAGAAATAGCAAAATCAATGAGCGGAGACAGGCGATCAACCCCAACCCCGATGCCACAAAGATGATGACCGCCAATGAGAGTTGATTACCGGTGAGAAGAATGGATCCAGCAACCAGTGTGAACCCTGTCCAGCAGGTGTAGATTAAACTTTTCAACGCCATGTTCACCCGTCGTAGTAATCGTTCAGCCTCCTGAGAGCGGGTGCGCAGTTGAATATCACCCTGTTCTAACCGATCTTCTAAGCGGCGGACGGCGAGTTCTACCGCATTAGGCTTCTGCAACCGATACTGGATTAAGGCCTGGGTTTGACGCGCAAGTTCGGCGATCACGTTTCCTTTGCTGCCATTGGTGCTGATCATGTCCTTCACAAAGGGTTGGGCCGCAACCACCAGGTTATAGTCCGGATCCAACACTCGGGCAATGCCATCAAGAGTCGTCAGTGATTTCAAGATAAATGTCATCTGGGCAGGCATCCGGAACGGTTGCTGTTCAAACATCTCATAGATTTCAGTCCGCATTTCATCAAACGCTTGAATATCAACGGGCTTCTCGGTGAACTTATCCAACACAAACGTTGCCATCCGATGGATGGGTTTCATATCAGACATCCGTTCTAGTAAACCAAGATCAATGAGCGTATCCACCAAAACCTTGGTATCTTTCCGGAGCACCGCGAAAAAGGTTTGGATCATCTTCTCTTTCGCCAGTGACTTGACCTCAGCCATCATGCCAAAGTCATAAAAAATGATCCGGCCATCTTCTCTGACAGCCATATTCCCAGGATGTGGATCTGCCTGGAAAAAACCATCTTGGAGGAGCTGCTTCAGATAACAGTAGATTCCCAAATTATTAAGCCGTTTGACATCAATGCCACAAGCCTCTAATGTTTGCCGGTCATTAATTTTAATCCCAGGTAGGTAATCCATCGTTAGCACTTTCGTTGTGGTGTAGCGCCAGTAGATGGTGGGCACAAGGATCCGAGCATCCCCTTGGAAATTTTGCCGAAATCGATCCGCATTTTTGCCTTCTTGGACATAATCAATTTCTTGGTAGAGGACGGTGAAGAACTCACTGTAAATTTCTTCCAGGTTGTACTGACGTGACGCGGGGACTAGAAATTGGATAGCTTGGATCAGTTCGCGCAGAACCTTCAAGTCCATATGAAATAGTTGTTCTAAACCAGGCCGCTGAATTTTGACAACAACATCTTCACCGGAGTGTAAGCAGGCTTTATGAACTTGACCTAAACTGGCGGCGGCGATGGGTTGCGGACTGAAATCACGGTAGAGGCTGTTGATGGAGCTGCCCAGTTCTGATTCAACAATTCGTTTTGCTGTATCAGCCCCAAACCCCGGCACCTTGTCTTGCAATTGACCGAGGGCTTCAACATACGCCAGCGGTAACAAGTCAAATCGGGTCGAGATGGTTTGGCCAATCTTGATAAAGGTGGGGCCTAGTTCTAACAATTTGAGGGTGAGCCATCGGGACCGTCGCTGTTGATGCTCATATCCTTTGCGTGAAAGAAGATTATCCCACAGGATCAAAAACAACACTTGAGCTGAAGCCCCGAAGATATCCCAGCGGCGCCCCCATAAAGAGTAATGGCCGGATCCTTGCCAGCGGAGAACGGGTTGAAGTGCAGGCTGAAGGGTCAGATCTTGCGATTCCCGCATCAACAACGCCATAACCTATCTCCCTCACTAGACCTGATGAGCTTGCCTGGACTCGTTGACTCAGTAAACTTCTAAGACAATAGCCCAGGGATCCGTTTCACGGAAGACAAGAGTGAGATCGACAGTTCCAGCTATGACACGCGAACGGCAGATTCAGCCACAACGTCCCTCACATCATCCATCACCTCAGAGGAGTGCAGGGGCGGAGTGATCAAATAGGGCTTCACTAGCTCTGCGAGTCCTTGAGTGAACATCGGATCCGCATCTAGAGCGGGTACCCGTCGGAAGGTGTCAATCCCATGGGACTCAGCCAGTTCACGGTACTCCATGTCAATCTCTTGTAGGGTCTCGATATGCTCTGAGACAAAGCTAATGGGGACGACTAACATTTGCTTGAGGCCTGACTCGCCTAAGGCAGGAATGGTCTCTTCTGTGTAAGGATCCAGCCACTTCAAGGATCCGACCCGGCTTTGATAGGACAGAGTGTGCTCATTAGGCCGATTCACCCGCTGCCAAATCAACCGGACGCAACTTTCCATCTCCCGTTGATAGGGATCTCCATACTTAATGACATAGTCTTCTGGGATGCCGTGGGCACTGAATAACACATGCACGTCATTGGGGTGCTCAAAGGCATCCAGTTCGGTTCGGATGGATTGAGCCATCGCCTCTAGGTAATGGGGTTGGTCGTACCACGAGTTGATCAGGATCTTCCGAATCGCGGAGAGTTCTAGATCCTGCTGCCAGAGTTGCGCTAGACGTTTGAAACTGGATCCGGTGGTGGTGATGGAGTACTGGGGATACAGAGGGAGGACGACCAGCTGGGTGATGCCATCAGATTTAATTTGCTGAACCGCTGATTCAATCAAAGGGTGCCAGTACCGCATACCCACATAAACCGGCACATCAAAGCCTTGCTTCACCAGCTGTTGCTGTAGAGCTTGGGCTTGCTCAGCCGTGATGCGTCGGAGGGGGGAGCCACCGCCAATAGCTTCATAGTTCCGTTTCGACTTCTTGGCTCGGGAGGACGAGATCATCCAGGCAAACAGGGGTTGCAGGGCAGGAAACGGCAGTCGGATCAGATCAGGATCCGCAAACAGATTATAGAGAAAGGGTTGGACATCATCCTGTGTCTCGGGGCCACCCAAATTCAGTAGTAGTACGCCGCTTCGTTCCATACCCAGCCTGCAATTCGTTAACATCTACGATCTAATGTAAGGTGTCTTAACATTTTTGGCACTATTTCTCAGAATTCATCACAGTTATTTTCATTCAGAGCGTGTGTGGAACCACTGGGTGTGGATCCTCCCTAACTCCCCTTAATAAGAGCAGGACTAGCAGCCTTGTGCAGCTTGTTGACTGGGGAAAATCAGTTTTGCTCCACTCTTGTCAAGAGGCTGGGAAAGGATCCTAAGGGATCAACACACTTATTCAGCTCACTAACTAGGGTATTCAGCTCACTAACTAGGGAAGCCGGTTTTACTTCACCCTTCTCAAGGGGGGCTGGAGGGGGATCCTAAGACCAACTTAGACACGACAGGTCAATCAAACACGTAAGTCCTCTTATTGTTAAGCCAATCCATCAAGCTCAATCCCTGTCAGACTGGTTTAGTCCTCCTTGCCGCATCTACTCCTCCTTGCCACATTTACTAAAGTACTCTTCACAATCTTTCTACTGCTTATTGCAATCACTCTGTTGCTTATTGCAATCACTCTGTTGCTTATTGCAAT
>CAYUEE010000115.1:4811-13481 GCA_964443615.1 uncultured bacterium
TGCTTATTGCAATCACTCTGTTGCTTATTGCAATCACTCTGTTGCTTATTGCAATAGCTACACTGCTTATTGCTACAACTTTGTTACGTATTATAACAACTGTATTGCTTGTTGTGATTACTGTATTGCTTATTGTCATTGCTAAGTTACTCATTACGGTTGCTGTATTGCATGGTGTGGTAACTTTATCGCTGATTGCAGTGACTATATTGCGCTTTACAAGAACTAGACGACTTACTACAACGACTGATCCTCTGCTAAACAAGATAAGAAATCCAATAAAAATGGGGATTGAGAGCTTATCAATATCCCCCAATCCCCTTATTCATGGTGTATTAAGTTTAATTATGGTCAGGCTAGGGCTAGAGCCGAACGCCTCGGTAATACTTGGGAGCCGGATCCTGGCTAGGTGGCAACGTATCAATATCCTTGAGTCCCATATTAAGCATCCAGCGACTGAGCATCTTCTGGTGCCAGGGGTGGTAAACAGAAGTCGGTTGGAATTGAACAGCTGCACCCCGGTAAGTCACTTGGGTCCAGTCGACAGGCTCCGATGTCTCTACTGTCGTTGGATCAATGGCGATACCCCGGAATTGCTGAGGACCCGGATCCTGCTCGGCTAAATACTCCTGGCACCAGTCCAGTCCGCGTTGCAAACGAGCCACCACTCGATGGGGATTCAAGCGCGCCGATGAGGGCAACACCCGTGTGTTCAAGAAGGAAACAACACCAATGACGACAGTCCACAGGATTCCCTTAGGATAAGGAGTCGCTGAGAATTCAGCCTCAGCCCCAAAATGATCAGAGCTAACAGAACGATCAGAGCTAATAGTTGGACGAGCGGAATAACGACCCGACGCCACGCCCGATGACATATGAGACAGCCTGTTCATGAACGCCTTTTCAGGAAACGATTTGGGGAATTATACCAAGCCGATTAGGGACTAAAGTTCACAGTAAACATTTAGGGATCCTGTATCTGAGCGTTAGGCCCTGGGCTATGCCAAAGTCGTCTACTAAAATAGGTCTAATCTTTTTGATGACTGGGATTGGTTAGAGCAAGTCTCAAGGGCGGTCTCAGCAGTAGTCTATCGACAGGAAGGGCGGCATATGACTTGGCGTAGCAGAACCACAGGACCCGATCGGGCTTGGGCCTCATTGGTTTACCTTTATCCTCTAACCTACTTTGTCTTCTTGGGCGGCGGTTTACTCCGGAATGTGCCGTTTTTGATCCCTCTCTACCGGGTGCTCATTCCAGTGGCACAGCTCAATACCGGCCTAACGGGCATTGCGATTTTCATTGCCCTGATCCTGTTGGTTGTGCAGAACGACAAGATTGCCCACTTCATTCGATTCAATGCCTTCCAAGCCCTCTTATTGTGGATGGGAGTCACCTTGGTTAACGTCGTCTTTAGTTTTTTCACCACAGCCGGCATCGGAGGATTTTCGGCATTGGTGGCCCTCGTAATCCATCCGACATTAGCCTTGGGCGTGCTAGTGGCCAGTGGTTACGCCATCGTCCAGAACATCAGAGGCCTCTATCCCGAGATCCCTTACATCTCTGATGTCGTTTACAGCCGGTTACGGTAAGGCGAACCCTGTGACCTCCACCGCCTCCCTCACGCATTTGGATCCGTCCGGTCAGGTCTCGATGGTGGACGTGACGGCTAAACCCACGACCGCTCGGCAGGCCACAGCCATCGGATCGGTCCAGATGCAGGCAACGACACTGGCCGCGATTGAGGCGGGTCAGGGCCCCAAGGGTAACGTGGTGGAAACGGCGCGACTAGCGGGCATCATGGCGGCGAAACGCACCGCAGACTGGATCCCGTTATGCCATCCCCTCCCCCTATCCGGCATTCAAGTGCAAATTGAACCGGATCCTGAGTTACCCGGTTATCGGATCCGCTCCACAGTTAAGACAACAGCCCAAACCGGTGTGGAAATGGAAGCGTTAACCGCTGTGTCGGGGGCTGCTCTAACGCTGTATGACATGGCAAAAGCCTTAGAGAAAACAATGATTATTGGTGGGATCCGTCTGGAGTCGAAAACGGGAGGACAGTCGGGATCTTTCAATTACGCCCATGATGTTAAGCACACCCATGATGTTAAGCACGCCCATGACGTTAATCACGCCCATGAAGTAGACAGTTAACGCGCACGTCAAGTTGAGGAGAAGGCATGGTAGGTGAGGATCCTGTGAATACATTGTTGAAGACGGCTACTGGTTTAGGGTTATCGATCCTATGTGTGTCAGGAATGACCTGGACCACGACAGCAACAGCCCAATCGGGTGAGACTGAGACAGCGGATCCTTCAGGGACGGTGCTCGAAGGCGGTCTAGAAATCACAACAGCTCCACTACCCGATGAGCTGCAAACTCTGATCGAAACTCAAATCGAGGCCGCTAATGCCCAAGATCTAAACACCTTGATGGCAACCTACAGCGACTCATTTGAACATCAAGATGGCTTAGATCGAGAGGAGGTGGCGGAAACTCTGACGCAACAATGGGAGTTCTACGAAGATCTATCCTATGAAGCGACGATCAAATCCTGGGATTCAGTCGGACCAGACTTGGAAGCAGTGATCGTGACTGACATTGAAGGGATCCAATCCTCTCCCCGTGGCAACTTCAAAATGATGGGAACACAGGTGGTTCGCAACCGCTATCGAGTAACGGATCGCAACTCGGGTGAACTGCAGCTCATCAGCCAAGAAGTGCTAGAGGAGTCAGCCGCCTTAACCTCAGGATCCGAGCCGCCCACTGTTCAAATGATCCTGCCCCGTACAGTTTCCCCCGGATCCTCCTATCGGCTAGAAGCGATTGTCGAAGAACCCCTGACCAAGAATGTTTTATTAGGAGCCGTGTTGGATGAATCGGTGGAACTAGATCATTATTTAGATGAACAGTCTTTTCAACTGGAACAACTCCAAGCGGGGGGCATTTTTCGACAGGCTGACGCACCGGATGATACTGGCGCCAGCTGGGTCTCCGTGATGTTTGTGAGTCCCGGCGGCATTACCCTCCAAAGTCAACGGGTAACGGTCACTAACCGCATCATTTTGGATCCGTAGGTGAACTCAAGTGGGTGTAGACACGAGAGATGTGACGAGGAGTTCAGCAGATGTCAACGTCCCCCTCAATGCCAGGCTGGAGCCGTCGTAGGGTTGTTACGTCCCTAGCGGTCCTATCTGGGGCTGGATTGGTCACCGCGTGTCAATCTGAACCCGCCTCATCTCCTGACGGATCCATCTCATCTCAATCCTCTCAACTATCCTCATCCTCCGACTCACCACTAATTAGTTTGAATGGGGCGGGTGCTAGTTTCCCAGCCATTCTGTATCAACGCTGGTTCACAGATTACAACCGTCAGAACGCTCAAACCTTCGTCAATTATCAATCCGTCGGTAGTGCCGCAGGGATCCAACAGGTCATTGATGGCACAGTTGACTTTGGTGCTAGCGATATTGCGATGTCGGATGACGAGATTGCTCAGGTGGAACGGGGTGTCGTCTTAGTGCCCATGACGGCGGGCAGCGTAGTGGTGGCTTACAACGTGCCCGGAGTCCCCACAGGGTTGAAACTCTCACGCCAGGTTCTGGTGGCTATCTTCTTAGGATCCATCACACAGTGGAATGATCCGGCCTTAGCCGATTTGAACCCAGAGTTAACCCTGCCCGAGTTAGAGATTGTCGTAGTCCATCGAGCCGATGGAAGCGGAACAACGGCAACCTTCACCCGCTATTTAGATGCGGTCAGTGCGCAGTGGTCTGAAGGGGTTGGATCCGGGGTGTCTGTGAACTGGCCCACCGGAGCCGGGGCGAAAGGCAATGAAGGGGTGAGCGCTCAAGTGCAACTGGTCGAGGGCGTCATTGCCTATGTTGAAGCCGTATTTGCCACTGAGCTAGGGTTATCGGTAGCTGCTCTAGAAAATCAAGCTGGGGCCTTCATTGTGCCAACCCCCGACTCTGCCAGCGTGACTCTTTCTGAAGTGGAGTTGCCGGATAATCTGCGAGCATTCATTGCGGATCCAATCGGCGAGGACGCGTATCCCATTGTGACGTATACCTGGATCCTGGCCTATCAAAGCTATGAGGATCCGGCCAAAGCAGCGACGCTCAAAACAGTGTTGATCTGGGCCTTAACAGAGGGTCAGCAGATCAGCGCTGAGTTAGGCTATCTGCCATTACCCTCAGACGTAACGGAGCGAGCAATCGCGGCGGTGGAGACGATTAATGCCTAGATATCCAAAAAGATGCGGGCCATTTGAAAGTAAATTAGAACACCAAGAATATCGACTGCTGTTGTAATGAACGGCGACGACATCAACGCCGGATCCAGCTTCAACAGTCGGAAAAACAAAGGCAATGCCGCTCCAGCCACTGAGGCAATCTCCGAGATAAGCAAAAGACTGAGTCCCACCACAATGGCCAGTCCCAGATCTCGCTTCAATAGGAATGCCCAGCCGGTGGTAATCCCACACAGCATCACCCCCAAGAGAAGACCCGCAATCGCCTCTCGCATGATGATGGTGGCGGATCCTTTCAGTTGAATTTCGTTATTGCTGAGGCCACGGATGACAACGGTTGAAGACTGTGCCCCCACATTACCGCCGGTCCCGACCAGCAGAGTCATGAATGAGGCCAGACCGACAAATGAAGACAACACATCTTCCTGCGTTGAAATGATAGTACTGGTGATAGTGTTGGCGAAAAGCAAAACCAGCAACCAGACCACCCGCTTACGGGCAATGCTCAACAGATTACTTTGAAAATAGCTATCCCCACTGGACTCCACAGCACCCAGGGCATAGATATCTTTTGTGGCTTCTTCTTGCAAAATATCGAGAATATCGTCAACGGTGATGATGCCCACCAGCCGTTCTTCCGTATCGACCACCGGAACCGCGATAAAGTCATACCGTTGAATAATACGCCCAACTTCTTCTTGGTCCATGTGGGTGGGCACAGATACAACATCCCGCGTCATAATCTGACCCATCTGCGCATCAGGGGAGGCGATGACCAAATCTCGCAAGGACAGGATCCCAGTTAGCCGACGCGAAGGATCGATAACGTACAGGTAGTAAACAGTTTCGCTGGTTTTGGCGTGTTGACGGATCCGAGTGAGCGCTTGTTCTACAGTCCAGGTTTCCTTTAAAGCCAGATACTTCGGCGTCATGATGCGGCCAGCTGTATCCGGACGATAGCCGAGGAGTAGAGCGGTGGCTTCTCGTTCTTGAGGGTTTAACTGGTTCAGCAGCCGATGGACTACTGTAGCTGGCAATTCATCAAACAATCGCACCCGATCATCAGGTGACATGCTGTTGACAATATCCAACACCTCTTGCTGTTTGAACTCTTCAATCAGGGTTTGCTGAGTGGTCGAGTCCATGTACTCATAGACCTGAATAGCCTCATCTTTGGATAGCAACCGGAACGCAATGACCTGCATCGTCTCGGGTAAGCCCCCAATCGCCTCCGCAATATCGGGGGGTTGCACAGGCACCAATAACGCCTTAGCTCCTTCTAAGTTGTTTCGATCGAGGAGCATCTGGAGTTGAGCTTGCACCAATTGCCAAACGTCCTGACGGGAACTGTTGCTCAGGACCGGGGTTTGAGATTCGTCTGTCGTCACAACCGGATCCTCCAACGAATGTCATCGCTACACCAGCAAAATCGCTATTCCAGCAAAATCACTAATTCCAGCAAAATCACTATGCCAGCAAACAGGCGAACAGCTATGGCCAGACTACTATATCCATGAGACGCAACCGTCGCTCATCTCACCCACCCATGTCGCCCACATATTCTAAGCTGCCGATTCTATCTAAACTGGATCCGTGAGAAGTTGAGGGAGTGTAGTACTGATAACAGAAACCTAGAAAAGGTCAGCTTAGCCTTATCAGCGATCTAATTGAAGGGTTATGACTACTATGCAATCCCTGTTTTCATCTCGTTGGGGTCGGTCAGTGGCGATGGTGTCTGCGGCGGCAGCCACAGCTGTCCTGGGAGCGTCGTTAGGGCCAACGGATCCCTCAGCCGCCCTACCGGTCCATGCCGAAGAGCAGTTACTGGCTCAGGCGGAGGCTTTAACGTCGGTAAGTTTTACATTGTCTTGGCTCCCTCAGGGGGTGGATGCACCGCTGACATTGGCTCTTGACAAGGGGTACTTCGAGGCAGAAGGGTTGGATGTGACCTATGAGCGTGGCTTTGGCTCGGCAGACTCCATCAACAAAATTGCAGCGGGTCAGTATGACATCGGCTTCGGTGATGCGTACTCCATGATTGAGTTCAACCAGAAAAATCCAGACCAACAGTTGACTGCGGTGGCGATTCCTTACAACCGCTCGCCGTTTTCAATCATCACCCTCAAGGACTCTGGCATTGCAACCCCTCAGGATCTCGAAGGCCGGACATTAGGCGCTCCAGCTGGGGATGCTCCGCGACGGTTGTGGCCCATTTTTGCCCAGCAAGTGGGGGTCGGTGTGGATTCGGTGAGCTGGACCACGATGGAGCCCAAGTTACGCCAAACATTCCTGTTGCAGGGACAGGTGGATGCCATTAGTGCATTCGTCTACTCAGCTTTGCCAGCCTTAATTAATGGGGGTAAGACCCTCGATGATTTGAATATTTTCTACTACAACGATAATGGTGTGAATTTTTACGGGAATGCCGTGATCACACGGGTTGATTACGCCGAGGAGAATCCTGAGGTGGTTGAAGGGTTTCTGCGAGCTTATATCAAAGGGATCCAAGATACTATGATGGATCCGTCCGCAGGCCTCGATTCTGTGATGGCTGCAGATGACAGTGGTTTGATGAAGCGAGAGGATGAGAAGCTCCGCCTTCAAATTGCACTGGATGATTTGATGATGACGGATGAAGTGGCCGAGATGGGTATCGGAACGGTGGATCCGGAGCGCTTTGAAACCACGATTGCTCAAGTAGTTGAGGGCTTTGAGTTATCTGAAACGCCATCCATTGATGAGGTGTTCGATGAGAGCTTCCTTCCTCCTCTAGAAGAACGTGCTCTACCGCCTGAGTCAGAGCGGCAAGCCCTAGAGTAATTCAAGTCAAACGGGGTTACTCAAGTTAAATGGAGTAGTTCAAGCCAAATCATTTCAATCAACTAAATTGAATTAGAGGATTACAAGTATCCTAAGAGAGCCACTGGGGTCGATGGCAGACCCTGGTGGTTTTTAAGATCTTGAATCTGGTCGTGGACTATTTTCAGGTCACCGTTCAGTGGCAGGTCCCCGTTCAGTGGGATGCAGGTCAGTGGGATGCAGGTCAGTGGGATGCGGATCAGTGGGATGCGGGGCAAACGGTAGACCCTGACGAGCAAAAGTCGAGATCAGAGTGGCAACCTCAGTCGGTTTTTCCAGATGAGGGACATGACCGCAATGACGGATCCAAACCAGCTGACTGTCTGGGATCCGTTCCACAAAAATATCGGCCATCCTCGTTCCCAGAATCCGATCGCTATCGCCCCAAATCACGAGCGTGGGACAGAGGAGGGTGTGCAGGTCATGGATGAAACTGCCATAACCGCCGCTACGAGTGAAGGAGGCGAGAGCACGCTGCCACCCTGGCGTTTGGACATGTAGAGACGCAGCAATCAAGGCATCGTCATTAGCGAACGCAGGATTGTAGTAGGATCCCGCACTAATCTGCTGACGGATCCGGGGATTACGGAGAAACTCGGTGGCGAGGAAACCTAGCGGCGGAATGAGATAGGGGCCAATCACCTGCTCAGGACCTGTGGTTAAACCAGCACTATCCATCAACACCAGTTGGGACACACTCTCGGGAAAACTGAGGGCGAAATCAAGGGCCGCGGCGCCTCCCATCGAGACGCCAATTAAGAGAATGGGTTGATCAATTAACTGCTTCCAAGTGTGCCAAAGGTGGTGTTTAATCGCACGCGGGCTAAAGCGCAGCCGGTCGGGCCGTTCTGTAAATCCGAATCCCAAGAGGTCAAACGTCCAAACCTCATGGTGTAGCGCGAGCTGAGGCACTAACCGTCTAAATTCCATAAGAGAACTATCAAAACCGTGGAGCAGCACGATGGGTAAGGTGTCGACCGCCTCTTGGGGGTGATGATGAGCCAGTGTTGTGGCGATCGGATCAGGGGTGAGCTCGGTCGTGACAGGAGTTTGCCGCAGAGCTTGAGCATAGGTAATGGAGGTGGCTTCGCTCAGAGCAGCCGCAGTGGAGGGCAGAAACGCAGGAAACATGATGATGCGAGCAATTGACCTATTGATTTTACTGTCTATGGCTCTATCAAGACGGTCACAAGACTCAGGGTTGCTCTCACTCGTTAGCCACTTGCTTAGAGGTAGAACGGATCCTCAGGGATGGCGTTTATGATGACTCGGTTCTCACTATCGCCGAGACTATTTATAGGTTTGGATCACTCAACTTTCGATCGGAGCGACTTGGATGAGGTTGGGAACCACTCCACTGTCGGTGTTTTCGAGATTGTTTAGGGATCTGGACTACTCAACTTTCAGTTTGGATCACTCAACTTGCGGTTCGAACTGCCTGGATACAGTTTGAGACCACTCCATTCTCACTTAGGACCACTCCATTCTCACTTAGGACCACTTCATTCTCACTTAGGACCACTTCATTCTCACTTAGGACCACTTCATTCTCACTTAG
>CAYUEE010000115.1:13581-14342 GCA_964443615.1 uncultured bacterium
GACTACTCCATTTAGGATTTAGAGGTCGGTTTTGACCACACGGATCCTGGTTATCCTGAGAGGCGGACTACTCGTATTGCGGATCCATGGACTCTGATCAACTTCGACACCTGCTTGAGGCTGTAGCTGGGGGTACCCTTTCACCCAACCAAGCCCTTGAGACCCTCAAACATCTTCCCTTTGAGACCGTTGGTGACTTTGCCCGTATTGATGGCCACCGGGCGCTACGGACTGGATTTCCAGAGGCAATTTGGGGTCCCGGTAAAACCCCCGATCAGATCATCGACATCATGACCCGCATGGCTGAACGTGGATCCTTTGCCCTCGCCACCCGCATCGACCCTGAGGTCTACCACGCTATCCGCCAGCGGATCCCATCAGCAGCCTATTCTGCACTGGCTCGACTGTGTTGGATCCCCCAAGCTCGATCTCAGCACCCCGGTCTCATCAGTTTAGTCTCAGCGGGAACCGCCGATCTCCCTGTGGCGGAGGAAGCGGCCCTAACAGCAGAGTTATCGGGCTACCAGGTGCGGCGGTTGTGGGATGTAGGAGTGGCTGGGATCCATCGACTTTTGACTAACCAGGAGGCGTTGCAAGCGGATGTTGTCATTGTCGTGGCTGGGATGGAAGGCGCTCTAGCGAGTGTTGTGGCGGGGTTAGCGGATAGTCCAGTGATTGCGGTGCCGACTAGTGTGGGCTACGGTGCCAGCTTCAATGGTTTGGCCGCCTTGCTAACCATGCTGAACTCATGTGCAGCAGGA
>CAYUEE010000116.1:0-14312 GCA_964443615.1 uncultured bacterium
CCCCACCCACCTCACCGACCTCCACGAGCTCAAACACACCTTAGACGAACTGGGGGTCTACGAGGAACACGAGATCGATCAATTCAACGAGCTCTTCTTCGCCAAAGCCGACGCCGATCAACTCAGCCCCCTGATCGACACCGCCGCCGCCCGCTTTAACGAAGACCTGGGTTCAGAAGAAGAAGACAAGATCGACTTCAAGATCAAGGCCAAACAATTCGTCAAGATCTACAGCCAGGTCGCCTGTCTGATCCCCTTCAACATCATCCGCTGGGAGAAACTCTTCTGGTTCCTCAAGTTCCTCATCCCCAAGCTCATCGTCTGCGATCACAACCAAGATCAGCTCGACAACCTGCTCAACAGCGTTGACCTCTCCACCTATGGCCTAGAGCGCACCCGACTCAACCACTCGATCAGACTCGACAACGCCAACACCGAAGTAGATCCTCAAAACCCCAACCCCAGGGGCTACCACGGAGAACAACCCCAACTTGATCCTCTAGATGAGATCATCAACGCCTTCAATGAGCGTTTCTTCTCTGGATGGGATGCCACCCCAGAAGAGCAACGCATCAAGATCATCAACATTGCCCGCCACGTCGTCCAGAACAACAGCTATCAGGCTCAGGTAGTCAACAACCCAGACGAACAGAATCGAAGATTAGCCCTTGAGCGACTCATCAATGAAGCCATCAACCAGGAACGTCGCCGCGAGCTCGACCTCTACAAACGCTACGCTACTGATCCCGACTTTATACCTCTTAGACAGAACTTAAGAACATAGAGCTAAAGAAACGTTTAAACACACGTAAGACTATTCTCGGATCTCCCAACCGATAGGGAGATACCATAAGTGACATGATACGTAAACATTCCAAGGCAATTTGAGGGTCATTATGGGATAACTGCTGCACTTGAGATATATACCAGGTGAGTACACGATCGACAGGCAATTGATGTTTACCCAAGTTGGAGAAGCGTTGATCTACATTAGCAGTCACCATCCATGGATCAGCAATAACCCCAGCAACTTTTTTAAAGTAATCAGAAGAAAAGCTAGGTTGAGGCTTTGATTTCGAATATTGTTTTATAACTTGCTCTAGCACTGCAACTTCCATTAAACTTAGAGACATCCCTTGTCCATGAAACGGATTGATTCTACATAGAGAATCACCAATAATAATGTAACCTTGTGGCATGCAGTCTAGGCTTTCATAATGATGCCATACATCGGCAGCAAATCTGTGTATAAAGAAATCTGATATGCGTCTAGAAGACTTAATCACATTATAAATGTCTTGTGTCGGGAGGCTCTTTGCAAATTCAAAAAACTCTTGTTCACTTGTCGGGCAATGATCATTAAGCCATCCTGCTAGAGAAACAAACCAACGGTCCTTTTCTAATGGAAATAAAGTTCCTCCCCTTGTTCCTATCGGATAATAAGGGCCAGTCAGAATGCCTTTGAATTCAGGTAGTAGATTTGTGTCTTTTTGAAATATACAACTGGTATAGCTGAAGTTGATTCTGATAATGCTTGACTTAGGGGCTGGTAAGCCTAAAGAGCTTATCCATCTTCTGGAGGGAGAGCTAGAACCCATTGCATCAACTACTACATCAGCTAACATGTTTCTGGTACGTTGTTCACTATTCAAGCTTGAACGAATAACTACACCCTTAGTGATATTGCTCTCAGGATGCGTAATCAGTTTGAGGGCATAGTGGTTGGGTAAATACCTTATATTGGGAAGAGACAATACACGCTGACGGATATGATATTCAAGTAATGCCCGACTCATACTAAGTGCTATGACACCACTATTAAATTGAGTGAAATAGTTGCCATCTTGATACCAAAGTAAATCTTTTCCTAAGTCGATCTGTTCTGCACCATCTTGTTTGAGAGTATCTAAAATATCTGGAAATAGTTTCGATAATATAACTTGGCCCTGAGACAAGAGTAAATGTATACTCCTACTTTGAGAAACACCTGGCCGAGCTGTACACTTGTCCTGCGGTTTGTCACGTTCAACTAATGTGACCTGATCAAAATATTTGCACAATACCCTGGCTACAGCAAGTCCTGCAATACCACTACCTAGGACTACTGCATGACCCATGTTTGATGACTGTAAATATATATTATTTGGTGTCTCTTCTTGGCTCATGATACTACCTGGCTTTGTCAAGGTTTGTGACATCAACAGGGCCTAATCGTCTTTCTATGGCTTGCATTATTTGTCTGCTAAGGTTGATGCCATGCAATACTGAGCCATGCATTGGTACAATCCATTCCAAGTTATTGCCATCAAAATATTGTTTAGTCCATTCTTTATACTTTGACAGATTGCTGACATGAAACCAGTCAAAAGTCCTACTGATTTGTAGATTGGGTGTGGCCTTACACAGCTTGACTACTACTCCTAATACCCCCCCGATCTTATGAGTGAAGTTGATAAATGAATCTCCAATAATCAATATCTTCTCAGGGCCTACATGATATTCAACCCAGACTTCGCCGTCTCTGAGTCCTTCTGGAATCAGAAATTTAATATGAGATGGAAACTCATAGTTTAAATCCTTCAATCGATATAAGGGGCTTTTTACATGAAAACGGAGCCTTTCAAAGGCAATGTCAGAACATATCAGACATGCAGAAGGGTAATAATCATGAAACTGATCAATGCCAAGATGATGAAAATGGTTAGGGGCTAGGACGAAAATCTTAGAGCATTCCTGGAACAAATACTTAAATTCACTTTTAATGATTTCTTTTTTGGGGCTAATGACAAGGAAAGACTCTGGATCAAGACGTAGGGCTACGGTATTGGAAAAGTAGCCTTCATGCACCCAAACACCTGATTGTGTAATGACTTCCGTCCACAAACTCATTCCAGACCAAGCGATCGCTAGTATATATATTAACTTAGTAACCATTCTATATGATGCTGATGCATGTGTAAAGAACTGGCTTGACTTTGTGAGGCAACAGGTACTTTTCGCAGGATCACTCCATCACTCGACATCTGAGTGGATGGGGCCGAGCCGTCAGATCCTTAGCCCTCCTTTCCAGATGAGGCAGCAGATCCTTGACATCCCTAGCGGCATGATCCTTCAGCTTCTCCATCACTCTGCTCATTGAGCGTAGACTCAGCCGCAGCGCACCCTTGGAACGTCTTGATCAAGGAGTTCTCCACCGCCTTAGGACCATCAGCGATCCCAGCAGGGAGAGGAGGAGCACCAGCGGGTACGGCCAGATCATTGTATTATTGCAGATTCACAGATCACCTCAGAAAAGACAGCGCTATGGTAGCTATTTATTGTGGTGCAGTCCAGGTGCATCGGTGCGCTATTTCAGGATCCTCACCCATTTATCTCGCCTCCTTGATAATGTGCCTCACCAAGCCCATGATCTTGAACTCTGTGGTGATCGGTGGGTAGTTCTTGTTGTCCGAGATCAGTTTCAGGCGGGAGTTTCCCTTCAGACGCTTTACCACCCACCCTTCCCCTGCCACATCCGCCACCACGATCTGGCCAATGGGGGCAATGTCGCAGCGCTCTACCAACAACCAATCCCCTGGCTCAATTCTGGGAAGCATCGAATCCCCCGTCACTCTCAAGCCAAACGTCGTCCCGATCTTGATATTCAATAGCTCATCAAGAGAAAACCAGTCGGCACAATCTTCTGGCTCAAAAGGAGATCCTGCTGGAACCGCTGCTATCCCCACAGGCAGTTTCCCTCCAGAAGACATCAAGAAAAAGAACTTTTCAATCATGCTCTCCTCCGCCTGCGAGAAGCCTCACCCTCCATCACCACAGGGATCTTGGTCAAAGCTCGCAACTCCGGCTGCACATGGTCGGCAAGCCAGGCCAGGATCTCTCCTTTCTCCACCAAAGACAGCCCCTGGATCTGTTGCTTCATTCCCTCCACGGATACAGGCTGCGCTTCCACCCGCTCATTTCCTCGCAGGTAGGCCATCAGGCGCGAGAGATCCCATCCTCGCAGACGAGCCACCACTTCCAGGAACTCCACCCCTGGTTCTGCTTGCGATTCCTCGTAGCCACGTAAAGCAGAGTAACTGATGGCAGAGGCACCCAGCAGTTGTAATTCACGACACAGCTCTGGAGCGTATTGACGCTGAGAGCGATCCCCGCGTAGTTGCTTAAGGAGGAGGGCCAATCGCTGGCGCATTTCAAGATTCATAAGCACAAGCCTCTCAGAAACATCATCGGTAATGACGACATGACATAGGATATAGGGAGTAAGTAGCTATATATAGAGAGCAGCTGTGATAAACTGAAGTACACTTAGTGAGTATTTTACTTTAGTTTCATCAGCTAGAGGGAATACTGTAATCATATTTAGGAAAATATTTTGTAATCATGTTGAGCTTGATGGGCTGCATTTCACTAGGGAGGGTGAAGACTCGTGAATAAGCAAGCATTCCTGGAGGGGCTGAATCAGATCCCTGAGAGTTGGGTGCTTAAGCCCGTGAATGAGCGGAAAGCTCCTTACCGGATGAGGTGGCAGGTAGAGGCTCCTCTGGAGAGATGGTTCATCGAAGAGGAGATCCGTGAAGGTTGGGCGAAGGGATATGGCCTGCGGTTAGGGGAAGTGAGTGTTTACCAGGGAGGATTCCTGCTGGCGGTAGACTTTGACGGATCCAGTGCCTGGGACAAGTATCGGGAGTTGTCTGGGGGAGAGGATCCACCCGCAACGGTGAGCTGGACTTCAAGAAAACCTGGACGGGAACAGCGTCTCTTCTATGTGAAAGTTTCCAAAGGTTCAAGCTTCAGGAACAGAGTTGCTTTCAAGACGGGGGTGATCGGGGCGGATGGAAAGGAAGAGCAGCTGGAACTCCGGTTCAATCACTGTCAATCAGTGCTCCCACCCTCAGTTCATCCTGAGACAGGGTACTACCGATGGATCATCGCGTCCTTCAATTCTGGGGAAACAACTCTGGTGGCCGCCGCACCGAAATGGATGGTGAAGCTGCTGATCAATCTTGCTAATTCCCACTCCAAGAATGGATTTCACACTAATGGAAACGGGCACCAGGATGCTCGAAGTCGAGCGCTCCGTTACCTGGAGGCACTGGATCCTCATCTGGCAGATGATTACGACACCTGGATCCAGGTGGGGATGGCTCTGCATTCCGTAGGAGATGACAGTCTTCTTGAGGAGTGGGATCGCTGGAGTGCTCAGAGTGCCAAGTACAAGCCTGGGGAATGTCACCGAAAGTGGAGGGGTTTCAATAGCTCAGGGATCTCCCTGGGAACGTTGGCCCACCTGCCTCTGATAGATCTTGACCTTACAGCCCCCAGCTTTGAGCTGTGCATTAGCCTTGCTGACGATCTCATCCATCCCGTTTTCCCCTGAACATCCTGCACTTAAGCGCTTATCTTACGCTTACTTTTGGGGAGGTCAAGAGAGGTTTGAGCGACGTGAGCGGCTTTTTCTCTGCTCAGTTTCTTGCTAGGAGGCGATTCCTGAAAGCATTACGGGGCGGGGATCATAGCCCAAAAAGCTTACAGAGATTGGGATGGGGGCAGAGGGACTTGAACCCTCACGACTTATTAGGTCAACGGATTTTAAGTCCGCAGCGTCTACCATTCCGCCATGCCCCCGTAGAACCAATCATTTTAAGAGGTCTTGTTCTCAGATGCAAGCCAAGTTATTTCTTCTTAACTATCTTAGGATCCTTAGGCCCGAGAGACCTCATGTCATAGGTTAGCCCCATCTTCCGAAGGATCCCTCGTAACTGAGCCACCTCCTGCAAAGTTAACTGAGCCCGATTAAACAAGGTTCTAAACTTCTCCATTTTGCGCTTGGCCGTGTGGTGCTGTAGATACTCTATTTTCAGGAGCAGCTGTTCTAGATGGTCGTAAAACCCTTCCATAACTTCTATTGGTGCTAGTTGTAATTCTCTATCCTTAGCTCGTCGACGTCCGTCAAACAGAGTAGGCTGTTCGCCCTGAGCCAAATCAGCCAGCCGGAGTTCATAACAGCAGATACCGACCGCTTGAGCCAAATTCAACGATGGGTACTCCACATGGCTTGGAATCATGATCCGGTGATGACACAATGACAATTCTTCATTCGTTAAGCCACGATCCTCGGGTCCGAAGATGATGGCTGCTGACCTAGATCCTAGACAAGGCAAGACCTGTCGGGGCATCTCAATCACCCACTCAGGTGGATAGTTCTGGTTACGTCCCGTTGTGCCAATGACCCGGTAACACCCCTGTATAGCTTCAGACAGAGAGTGTACTCGAATTGCCTGGGTCAACACGTCATCACCATGGACCGCCATAGTCATCGCTTCCGGATCCTGAGGATCGCACTGAGGATTAACCAATATCAGCTGAGATAGACCCATATTTTTCAAAACACGGGCAATGGATCCTAGATTACGGGGACCCGCCGGTTCAACAAGGACAATCCGAATCGAGTCTGCCATCACAATAGACTCAGTTGTAGAGGGATAGCGGGTTCAAGCGGAATGGGGTTGGGGGTCACAGCAGGGCAATAGAACTTGCAGGAACAGCTACTGCAATGATGGCCGGGCGTTGGTTCAAAGTGACGATCTTGGAGTAGCTTATCTGCCAGCTCAGCAACTTTGGCTTGAACTAGAGCTTTCTGAGCAGGATGAGTCTCAAAGCTAATCATAGTGCCAGTGCGGAGGTAAATGTGGCTGACTCGCTTCAGTGCAGAACCATACACCTGATCAATCGCAATCTGATACAGGCCTAACTGCAAGTCAAGTTCAAGTTCTGAGGACGTTTGATGGTGTGGCGACATCTTGTAATCAATCAGGTGCACCGCTGCTTGCAACGGATCCTGACCCTCATGTAACGGATCCAAACGGTCATAGCGTCCGCTGATTCGGAACTTGAGCGAGTCCACATGCAAGGATCCGTCTAGCTGTCCCTCCACACCAATCGGTTCCACCCAGCTGTCCAAAGGAGCAATGAAGCCGTCATAGTAGCGTTTGATTACCTCCCAACCCTGCCGATGCTGCTCCACAGTTAAATGATCCCGTTCGACCTGGCGGATCCATTGGGTGAGCAGGGTGTCGCATTCCGGAATGCCCGCAGGAAAAGAGCGGCTGTGGAGCTCAGCTAAAAAGGCGTGGAGCACCTTACCCAGAGCAGCAGGTCGAATGGGAGTGCCAGGCACCCGACGGTGGTACCTCAGGTAGTAGGCGTGAGGGCAACGCTGATAGGTTGTTAGGCGAGTTGCGGAAAGTCGTAACATAGTGATTATTCTAAAAGTGTGCCTGATAGGTGTCGATGGTAAGGCTGCAGCCGTAAAGCCTGTGTTGTGAGCTGGACAAGGCCTTGTCCTCTCGATATGTACTTTTGCGATTGTGTCCTCTACAGGCATGTCCTCTACAGGCATGTCCTCTACAGGTGTGTCCTCTCCTAGAATCCTCTGCTATGAGCAACTCAATCAACTCATCAGAACTGAGGTTTAGTCCTTTAATTGTTGGATGTTGGCAACTTGATCATCGGATTTGGAGACCCTTGTCTATCGATCATCTCGAACGAGCCGTTGACACCTACTTAGCCCTGGGAGTAGATACCTTTGATACAGCCGATACCTACGGGCAGAGTGAGGAGCTACTCGGTCGATTACTCAAGGGCCGTGACTGTAAAATCCTTACCAAGATTTCTTTTTTTACACACAGTCCAACTCCAACTCAAGTTCGCCACAAAATTGAGCATTCACTGCGCTCCCTCAAGCGAGACTCACTAGATGGCGTTCAAGTCCATTGGCAGGATCCTGTTTTGGACTACGGATCCACCTTTGCTACACTACGTGAGCTGCAAGACCAAGGCAAGATTCAACATATTGGAGTCACTAACTTCACAGCTGATATGGTCACACAAGCTCTTCGCTATGCTCCGCTGAGGATTCATCAGATTCAGTATAGTTTAATTGACCGTCGAGTTGAATATTTAATGCAACGTTTATGTGCTCAACAGGGGCTAGACCTTCTACCGTACGGAGCCATAGCAGGAGGCTATTTATCAGAACGATTCCTGATGGTTCAAAATCCTCGAGGTGAATCTAACCATGCGCGGGGATTTTTCTACAGTATGATGATTCAAGCTCATGGGGGATGGCTCGCTGTCACCAAAATGCTAGATGTCTTAGGACTATTGGCAGAGAAGTACAATAAAACGGTTGCACAAGTTGCCCTCAATTGGGTTAAGCATCAATCTGGGGTGAGCTCTGTAATTACGGGACTAACACTTGACCGGCAACGGATCCAAGAGAATGTCATGGCGGTCCAATGGCAGATGGATCCCGAAGATCTGGAGCTGCTAACCGAGACATCCAATCAGTTGTTTACCCAAGAGGGCGATGTCTACTCCTATGAACGCCACCGATATTAGATTCAGTATTGGGAAGGTAACCAGGTAAAGCGATTTGGCTCTCGTCGAATTCAAATTGATTATCCTATTCGAGAGACTTGACGCCCCCTTTGAAATTTTACCTTAAAGGCAAGGATCCTAAGCACGCATTGAGAGCCTCTGCTGTTTTGTATGAGGTAGGGGCGGATAAGCTACAGTGCCTGAGTGTGCTGTTTGGAGGAGGCCATGTTGATCGATTGCGGTGGTGCTAACGTCTGGAGTCCAAGAGATCTGTATCTGCATTGTCGTCTCAATTGGGTCATTGGTTTCAGTAGCTTACTTCTGGTGGGGTGTGGTCAGGATCCTGCTAATCTAGTCAGCCTATCCTCACAGCCATTGGTCTCCCCACTACTGGTCTCCCCACTACACTCTGAACAACTGGTCGCTACGGGAATTGTGAGGTCAGGCCTTGTCCAGCTATCTGCTCCAGTGACCGGGTATGCCGCCCATTACCGGTTGGATATTGAGGATCCTGTATCGCTGCCATCGATCTCAGCCCAAGGTGCTGTCTTAACTCCATTAGGAACTGTGATCCCAGGGTATACCTCCTATGGCGTCACGATGGAGAGTGCCTTTGAACTATGGTCGTCGCTGGAGTCGTTAGAACTGACTGGGCTTGAAGGGCATCAGGTCCAGATGGTGGCAGTGCTACCTGAGATATCAGAGACTACAGCTCTAGTTTTTCAAGGGGATCCAACTACTGTAACGGTGGCAGATGCAGCCCTGCTATTAGCAACCCTTCAAAGCCAATCAACAGACCCCGAAACCCTTATCACTCGGGCCAATGCCTTACTGGGTGGTGAGATCATCGTCGATGTGGATCCAGTACCCTCTCGTCGATGTGGGAACTACGTTGCAACGGGTGGGACCTCAATTGATCTGATGGATGTTGCTGCTATCCTGGCTCGTCTGCAAACTAGCTCGGATCCCACAGCTATCGCCCAACGGATCAACCAACTCCTAGCGGTTGAGTCCCTCACAGCAGCTCAGGTGGTTGGGATCCCAGGGGAAACCTTACCCTGTCTCACACCCGCTCAGGTGAAGGGTCAACTCAGTCTCACGGATCCGGATAACCCTACTCGGACTGGATCCTTTCAGGATGATTACCAGCTCACTGAAATTCCTGCCACCCAATCCCTTCTGATCAATGTTGACAGTACTGAGTTTGATCCATTTCTACAGATTATTGACACTGAGACTGGATCAGTCGTAGCGTTCAATGATAATTCAACCCCTGGATTAACCTTCAACTCTCAAGTCGTTCTAGAGCCCGATCCGGGTTCAACGCTGCTAGCACGGGTTACTAGCTTCAATGCCCAGGAGACAGGATCCTACACCCTAACCACCCGTCTGCTTGAGTCTAGCGCAGGATCCCTCGTGGGTACTGTCTGGAATGATGCTAACGCGACAGGTCTTCGAGAGCTGATGGAATCTGGGATTCCCGACTGGACTGTCTTTTTAGATAGCAATGGGAACGGTGTTCAAGACGACGCCGAGCCGGCAACGCTAACGGATAGTGTGGGACGTTACGTGTTCAGTTCTCTCAACCCAGGGACTTACACCTTGGCTCAGGCGTTACCCCCAGGCTGGCTTCAAACGTTGCCAACATCAACGATAGCGCAGTCGACAGAAGGCTCAGCTGCAGAGGCCTCAGCTCAAGACTGGATCCTTGGAGATGATCACCAATCTGCCATCACCCGCCCCAGCGCCGGACGAATTGTGGTAGCCGGGTCTGATCCGAATGACTATGTGGTGGAGCCAGGCCAGGGGTTTGATGGTGTGGTCCGATTACGTCTACCTCGGTTGAATAGCCCTTCCACTGTGAGTCGATGCACAGGATCCTTGCTACCTACAGGTCGTCATATTCTAACTGCAGCCCATTGTTTAACGAATACCAGCGGGGCCATTGATATTCAAACCCCAACTGCTATCTTTGATCTCCCTGGTGGTGAAGTGACTCGACTGGCCACGACCATCTTTGTTCACCCTAGCTGGCCTGGGGCTCCAGCGACCGCGAGTGCTGACCTAGCCATTTTAGAGCTGGCTACACCTGCTCCTCCAGAAGCTGACCGTTATGCTATCTATCGAGGGTCCAATGAAGTGAATCAAGTGTTTACGAAGGTTGGTTATGGCCGCATTGGGACGGGTGTGTCTGGGGATTCGGATCCAAATTCAGGAGACTTAAAATTAGCGGGATTGAATCAGGTGGATGCTCTCAATACTGTTTTAATTAATGCAGGGGTTTCCGCTGGGATACCAGATACCCAACTCATTTACGACTTTGACAATGGTACAGAAGCTAATGATGCGTTTGGCATTATCTTTCAAATTGAGGACCTGGGATTGGGTGTGGATGAAGTGAACATTGGCGCGGGTGATTCCGGAGGACCAGCCTTTATCAATGGCCAAATTGCTGGCGTCTCATCCTATTCTCTGCGATTGACTTTGCGAGGCCGACCCAGCCCAGATATCACACCGTTTATTGATAGTAGTTTTGGTGAGTTTGCGGGCGATACCCGAATTGCAGCCTATGCCGATTGGGTGGATGGGATCCTGTCGCAGACGAACGGTTATCAAGTGACCATTCAGGATGATGAGGTCCTCACGCGTGATTTTGGTAATCTGTTTGTTGACCCCTAAACCATGTTTTTATGTTTAACAAACCTAACTTTGTCAATCACTCTCTCTTGACGTCAGAGTTGCCCATGGCTTGTCCTGCCAACCAGGCCGTAGTCCAAGCATTCTGAAAATTGAACCCCCCGGTTACCCCATCAATATCGAGGATCTCTCCAGCAAAAAACAACCCTGGACAGAGACGACTCTCCATTGACTTAAAGTTGACATCCTTTAGCCGGATCCCACCACAGGTGACAAACTCCTCCTTGAAAACCCCTTTGCCTCGCACTTGAAAAGTAGACCGAGTTAGCTGCTGGACGAGTTGATTAATCCCTTTTTTTGACAATCCCGCCCATCGTCCCTCCGGATCCACCCCTGCTTGCTCGATCAGATACTGCCAGAGTCGCTGCGGTAAGCGGAAGGGATTATGGGATCGAAGGAGTTTCTTCGTGGCCTCTGATTGCTGCGTTTGTAATAGCTGCCGTGCCTGCTCTTGAGTTATATCAGGGATCCAATTCGCCCACAATGTCGCCTGATACTTCGCATTGTATAAAGCTCGGGCTCCCCAAGCTGATAACTTCAATACTGCTGGTCCACTGACACCCCAATGCGTGATCAACACGGATCCAGTCTGCTGGAGTGGCAAGCTATCCGGAATCTGCAATTTCAAGTGAACGGTGTTAACGGAGATGCCTGCTAAATCAGTGAAGTCAGGATCCTTGATATTAAACGTGAATAGGGAGGGGACCGGATCTTCAATCACATGTCCAACTGTGGCAGCGAGTCGATACCCCTGTCGATGGCTACCAGAGGCCAAGAGGATCCGATGCGCGTGTAGAGGACCACCCCGTTTGAGATGAACTTTAAAGGTAGGATCCTGAGAAGGTTCAGGAGGATCGAGGGCGAGGGCTGTTGCTTCAGTTTGGATCCTGACACCGGCTTGCTGGGCGTGAGTCATCAGACAATCAATAATCGTGGCGGAGTCATCCGTGGTCGGAAACATGCGGCCATCAGATTCCATTTTGACCTGTACACCCCGTTGTTCAAACCACTTCACTGTATCTTGCGGTTGAAACCGAGAGAAGGGACCCCGTAACGCTTTATTCCCCCGGGGATAGTGACCGATCAGTTGAGCCGGATCAAAGCAAGCGTGCGTGACATTACACCGCCCTCCCCCTGAGATCCTCACTTTGGTCAACACTTCTCGATTCGCTTCTAGTACTGTGACCTCAGTGTGCGGATGGGTCTCAGCGCAGGTAATCGCCCCAAAAAAGCCGGCGGCGCCGCCCCCAATCACCACCACCTTAAATCTTGATCGTGTCATGGCATAATCCTTAACTATTTAACTATTACCGGATCCGTCCTCTATTATCCTGGTGCTGACGATTTTTCAGGTCCCCTCATGAACACGGATCACTTCCTAACTGAAATCGAATTTGCGGTGCTTCGACTCATCGATCAAATTCTTCGGTTGGTACCCTCTCTGTTTTTGGCTATCTTCGTGCTGGGGCTACTAGTCATCACTGATCGGATCCTGTGCAATGTCCTCCGCCGGATTGAAAATCGTCCCATCAAAGCCAATTCTATCCGGAAAATCTATGTCCAGTTAGGGCGTACCACGCTCTGGTTTTTTGGAGTCACAACAGCTTGCTTCCTCATTTTTCCAGATCTTCAATTTGCCGATATCATTGGGTTTCTAGGTCTCGGATCCGTTGCTGCGGGTTTCGCCTTCCAAGATATTTTCAAGAATTTTTTAGCTGGGATCCTCTTATTGTTGGAAGAGCCCTTTCAAGTGGGTGATCAAGTGATCCTGCATGGCTATGAGGGAACGGTTGAAGCCGTCGCGATCCGTTCCACCCAGATTCGTACCTATCAAGGGGAATTAATCGATATCCCCAACTCCCTCGTCTTCACCAACCCGATTCAAACCTTAACCGCCTGCACGGCTCGCCGCACGGATCTTCGCATTTCTGTGGATTACAACACACCACTTCCCCATGCTCAGCAGGTCTTTCTCATGGCCCTCGCCACCGTCGATGAAGTTTTTACCAAACCCGTTCCTGTTGCCCACGTCGTTGAATTTGCCTCTAGTTCCATTGACTTCGTGGTGCGTTACTGGACCAGGCCAGAAAAGTCCCATGTCCTCGATGTCCAATCTAAAGTGGCGATGGCTCTCAAACAGGGTTCTGATGAATCTGGCCTTAAGATCCCTTACCCGATCCGGACGGTCTACCATTTTGATCAAACCCAATTTCAGGACGATACTATGATTGCCTCTGAATCCGTTTCTATGGCTAGCTGAGTCTCGATGAGACCGGGTGATGTGGATAACCAGCTAGATTCTGACTTATGACTTCAGTCACCATCTCAGAGTGTCCCCAGACCCAAGCGTTCTGTCAGGGATCTGGCCTACTCTTGATCTAGAGTTACTTCCCAACTGCTTTGACTGCAATTGCCATGAAATTCCCCGCTGTTTTACTCTCCGGTGTGCTGGTTATTGGTGCCATTAATCTAGCCATCACAGCTCAGCCTTCCGTATCTCAGCCCTCCGTATCTCAGCCCTCTGTGTCTACTGAGACTGCGGCGCCCGCCACGGATCTGTTTCCAATTCTAGATGGCATCCAGCTCACACCCGCTCAACAGACTCAAATCAACACCATCATGGACCAGGCTCGTACGGAACTCCAGACCATCCTCACGCCAGAGCAGCAGAATCGGTTTTGGTCAACCCTGAGTCAAAGTCAATCCTTCCGGGATGCTGTGATGGAAATGAATGTTACCGTGGCCCAGCGGCGGCAAATTGCCTTGGCCTTCACCTCAGCGGGGACTCAGATGCGAGACGTCCTCACCCCTGATCAGCGTGGGCAGATTCGGAATAATGCCCGCTCCCAATGGGGCTTCCAGTAAATCGGCGCTTCCAGTGAATGGGAACTTCCAGTAAAGGGTCGTTTCCAGGACAGGGAAGAATAGGATCCTCTAACCCGTCACCCATTTGAATAGCGAAGCCACCCCACTGCGGCAATCACCGCGTAGAAGGCTGGACCACTGGCTTGTAGTCCTTTGACCAGAGGGGGAATGACTGATTTAGACATGGGGAAATAGGATCCTGTTTGCGGATCCATGCTCATCTAATTCATCTTGTTCCCCAGAACAGTAACCTACGGCAATAGGATTTCAGTCGCAGGAGAGGCACAATCCTTGAATGTTTAGAGTCAATCGTTACGGGGTCGTGGTCAATCATTGGGAGCCTGGGGGCAATCGTTGGGAGCCTGGGGTCA
>CAYUEE010000117.1:0-3434 GCA_964443615.1 uncultured bacterium
CCAAACCGACATCTGAGTGGTCCAAACCGACATCTGAGTGGTCCAAACCGACATCCGAGTGGTCCAAACTGACATCTGAGTGGTCCAAACTGACATCTGAGTGGTCCAAACTGAAAATGGAGTAGCGGTCAACCTCACCCGAGTGACTCAAAACGAAAGGGAAAGAGTCATAACAGGGAAGTCTTGTCGCCAAAAGTGAGAAGGACGGAGAAAAAAGTGACAACGTTTTAGTCAAAACTGAAAACGGTATGGTCAACAGTGGCAATCTGAGTCCTTGAAAGTGTCATCAGTAGGGTACAACAGACAATTGAGTCGTAGAGTGTCCCATCTTGAGGGTTAGAGGAGCAACGATGAATTTAAGACTGACTGGTACTGTGAACAGCTCATGGCTAAGGGTTGCCAACCCAGCCGAAAGCGATAGGATCCGGATGACCTGTCCCTACGGCCCTACGTGCTGATGACTCAGCTCACTCTAATCGGAACATCCGATATCCATGCGCACTTCCAAGACTGGAACTACGTCAGAGGTGAACAGGCCGCCTGTGGATTAGCACGGTTGGCCACTGTCATTCAAACCCTAAGAGCTCAGCGTCCCCACAGCACACTCCTGATCGATAGCGGAGATACCATCCAAGGTACCCCTCTGGGCACGTACTACGGATCCATTGCACCCCAAACCCCACACCCAATGGCCCTAGGCATGAACTATCTAGCCTACGACGCGATGGTTCTCGGCAATCATGACTTCAATTACGGGCCTACTGTTTTGCACTCGTTTATTCAATCGGCTCAATTTCCAGTCTTATCCGCGAATATCACCGATCAGCAGGATCATCCGATTGGGCTACCTTATATCTTCAAGACCCTTGAGTCGGTTAAGATTGGCATTCTAGGTCTAACAACACCTCGAGTTGATGTCTGGGAGCGCCCCGAACATATTCAACACCTCCAGTTCAACCCCATTATCGAAACCGCTCAAACCTATATTCCTCAGCTGCAAAGCCAAGGGGCGGATGTCATCATCGCTGCCATTCACAGTGGGGTAGACCGCTTACCCCTCAACCGCAGCGCCAAGGACTGGCACACGGATCCGTCCACCTGGATCTCAAACTTTAGTCTAGTGGGCGAAAATATGGCGATTCAGCTCGCCGAAGCCTGCCCTGACATCGATGTGATTCTATCGGGCCACACCCATCAACGGATCCCGGAACTCTGGGTCAACGGCGTCCTCATCACTCAGCCCCATTGTTTCGGCTCCCACCTCACCACTGTCACCCTTGATCTAGAACATCACTCGAATCACTGGCAGATCACCCGCAAGCAGGCAACGCTGCTCTCCACCGCCGAGGTCACAGCCGATCCAGGGATCCTAGCCCTCTCAGAACCCTATCATCAGCAAACCCTGAACTATCTTCAGCAACCGATTGGCTGTAGTACCGGATCCTTTGAAGGTCGATTACAGGCTCGCTATCGGCATGGGCCTCTGGCTAGTTTAATTAATCAAGCTCAAATTCAAGCGGCGGCGATGGCTGGATTCACGGTCGATTGCTCCTTAGCTTCAATCTACACAGAGAATGATGGCCTACCGGCAGGATCCATTACCCTTCAAGACATCTACGGCATAGCCATCTTTGATAACGTCTTATGTGTGTTAGACATCACAGGTGAGACGCTCATCAGAGCCCTAGAGCAAACCGCCTGCTATTTTCAACAGTTAGAGCCAGATAATCTCCCTGAGGATCCTAAAGATGTGTTAGCCCCAGGATCCCGGCCCTATAACTGGGACTTATATGCTGGCATCAATTACACGCTAGATCTCACTCAACCGGTGGGACAACGGGTGCAATCGCTACGGCTAGGTCAGGATCCGGTGACATCTGAGCAACAATTGCGGCTAGTGGTGAATCATTATCGAGCACAAGGGGGCGGCAACTATCCCATGTTTCAGAGCGCTCCTAAACTGTGGCAATCTCAGGCGGATATCCGTGAAATCCTAGTCAAATTTATCAAGAGTCAACCCTGTCTGGATCCTGTCCTGTTCGAAACCACCAATCTGACCCTGATCCCTGATCTATACACTCATTATTTTGGTAGAAAGACGTAGTGCAGAATACATCCAATTGATTAAGCCCGGCTGAATGCTTGAGATCAGACGGATCCTTATGTAGTCCACGCCACAAATTACTAAAGAAGTTAATCTGCATAGAACTGTGAAGCTATGGATCCTGGAGGCGGCTACAAGAAATCTTCATAGATAATCTGAAGAGATTTAAGAAGATTTACTTATGGACGACTGGAGAAACACATCGTAGCTCGAGATAATTCGTGTATCATGATACGGTTTCCACTGATACTAGTTGAAATTACGGAGCTAATGCGACACAGCTTAGCCTTTCACTAGCGAGTGGATCCCTAGATACACTTAAAGGGAGAACTTTTTCTATGCGTCGTTCTTTATTGGCTTCTGCTGCTGCAGCTCTAGGATTGGCCGCTTTCGCTCCAACTGCGTTGTCTCAGTCCACTACTGCTGAATTCACGGGTGACATCGCGTTTGATTGCACCGTTAACGCTATCCAAACCGGTACTTTGGCTCCTGCTACAGCTACTTCCTTGCGGACTATCTCTCGTGCGCGTGTTGATGTGTTCTGCAACGTTGGTTACGACTTGACTGTCGCTGCTCCTGTAGCTGACATTCTCAACCCCACCCCCACAGCTCCCACGGTTGAGCTCTTCAGCAGTTCTGGTGGCGGTACTCGCTTTACCCAGATCGCGGGTAATGGTGGTGTGTTGACTAACCGCCCTGCTGGAACATCTTCTGTGTTCCCTTCCATCTCTGCAACTGCTACTGGCGGCAACAACCTGGTTGCTGGTTTCTACCGCTACACTGTTGACCTAACTCTGACAACTAACTAGTGCCTGGATTGTTGGACCCCAAATTACTACTGAGAGAGATCTTAACTATGCGTCGTTCTTTATTGGCTTCTGTTGCTGCAGTTCTAGGATTGGCTGCTTTCGCTCCGACTGCGTTGTCTCAGTCCACTACTGCTGAATTCACGGGTGATATCGCGTTCGATTGCACCATTAACGCAATCCAAACCGGTGCTTTGGCTCCTGCCACGGCGACTTCTTTGCGGACTATTAGCCGTGCGCGTGTTGATGTGTTCTGTAACGTTGGTTACGACATCACTGTGGCTCCACCAGTGGCTGACGTGCTTAACCCCACTGCGACTAGTCCCACCGTTGAGCTTTTCAGTAATGCTACTAGTGGTAATCGCTTTACCCAGATTGCTGGTAATGGTGGCGTTTTGACTAACCTTCCTGCTGGAACTCGCTCCTTGTTCCCTTCCATCTCTGCGACTGCTGATGGTGGCAACAACTTGGTTGCTGGTTTCTACCGCTACACTGTTGACCTAACTCTGACAACTAACTAGTGC
>CAYUEE010000117.1:3534-14147 GCA_964443615.1 uncultured bacterium
ACTGCGTTGTCTCAGTCCACTACTGCTGAATTCACGGGTGACATCGCGTTTGATTGCACCGTTAACGCTATCCAAACCGGTACTTTGGCTCCTGCCACAGCCACTTCCTTGCGGACTATCTCTCGTGCGCGTGTTGATGTGTTCTGCAACGTTGGCTACGACTTGACTGTCGCTGCTCCTGTAGCTGACATTCTCAACCCCACTGAAACAGCTCCCACGGTTGAGCTCTTCAGCAGTTCTAGTGGCGGTAGTCGCTTTACTCAGATCGCGGGTAATGGTGGTGTGTTGACTAACCTTCCTGCTGGAACTCGCTCCTTGTTCCCTTCCATCTCTGCAACTGCTAATGGTGGTAACAACTTGGTTGCTGGTTTCTACCGTTACACTGTTGACCTAACTCTGACGACTAACTAAGTTCTGAAGTCTTAGTGGTGGATTGAGCCGAGGGTGTAATATCTCTCGGCTTCACTATGGAATTGTTTAAGCATGGAACCCGGATCCTAAGCTGCAAGTCTGACTGCTTGAGAAGGGTAGATAGGGAGAAGGAAAACTCATGATGAGTCTGATGAAACGATTAACTCAACTTGGCGTCTACGGTGTTGGACTCTGGGGTGTTGGACTCTGCGGGCTCGTTGGGATCCTTACTACTCCTGTATCAGCTCAAGTCCGTGTCAGTCCCTTGGTTGTCGAAGAGCAATTTGATCGGGGTAAGGCTCAAGCCGTCCTTCAAATTACGAATCCATCCGATCAAGATATTCGAGCTCGGTTGTTTAGCGAGCCCTTTACCTATGGTGATAAAGGACTGCAGGTACTGGACTCTAGCCCTCAAGATCTCGGTCCTTACCTGGTGTTTACTCCACGTGAGTTAGTACTGCCTGCCGGTCAGACCCGACGGGTACGATTAGTCGCCCAGATCCCGCCCGACTTACCTGAAGGGGAGTATCGAGCTGTTGTATTCACCGAGACGCTACAGGACGCAACGGATAGCGAAGGACAGCTAATTGCCATCCGGTCTCGGATTGGGATCAATGTCTTTATGCGGAACGGGGAGCTAGCAGCAGACCTGAGTATCGAAGACGCCGCGTTTGATCTCGACGATAACGCTGTCGAACTTTTGATTCGTAATCAGGGCGATGCCTCCACGCTTGTTTCTATAGATTGGCAACTCCAACAAGATGGATCTACTGTAGACACAGGTGAAATTCAAGTTGCCACGATTGTGACTCAAACGGATCGGCCTGTGATCTTAACGGATCCTAATGAGCCGCCACCACCACCCGGTAATTACCAATTAACCGGTGAAGTCATCACAGGCTCTCAGTTCGATCCCATCACATTCCCCTTCGAGTTCGACCTGCAAATCCCCGAGTACACGTTACCAACCGCCGAGGATGCAGATGACCCAACAGCTGTAGAGGATCCGTTAGAGCCTGAGTTGTCAGACGAGGAACCCGCTCAAGAGTGAACCGTCTGGGAAGTC
Organism: uncultured bacterium; assembly: GCA_964443615.1. Classification (GTDB taxonomy): domain Bacteria; phylum Cyanobacteriota; class Cyanobacteriia; order Thermostichales; family Thermostichaceae; genus CAYSWV01. The sequence goes on from CAYUEE010000117.1 coordinate 5,012, forward strand.
AGGGAGACGCTCTAATGTGGATAGATTACTCATCAGGCCTTTAGTCACCCGCTCGATAGTGATAGCTGGGATCCTTTGCCTGGGCCAAGCCAGCCTGGGCCAGCCGGGTCTAAGCCAACCTAGTTTGGGCCAACCGGACCTAGGTCAACCGGATCTAGGTCAACCAGGTCCAGGTCAACCGGGTCCAGGCCAACCTGTGACCCCGGAGGATCCGGTTGAGCCCGCTGCTGAATCCGTTCAAATCAGTACAACCGAGTTTGATCTCCTCGCCATCGGGATCCAAATCAACGAACAGCCGGCTGTTGATGGAGTCTTTGTGCTCGGCCAAGAGGACGGGTCTAGAGCTGTTAATTTAGAAGACTGGCGACTGACGTTTCAAGATATTGTGACGGCTCTGAACCTCACACTCACGGAGCAAGAGGACGGATCCTTAGAATTACGATCCAGCTGGCTGGTAACACGCTTTGATCCCGACCAGCTCATGGAGGATCCCCAACTAGGAGACGCGATCACGGTGGGGCAACTGGAGCAGCTCCTGGATCTGGAGATTGAATTTGATATTATCAACTATGCCCTGGACTTCAAAATCCCAGCTCTTGCAGACCTTGAACCCTCTGCCATTCGCCCCACCCAAACCGAGACGCCCCTTATTCTGGAGGGCTTACCCATTATTAGCGCTCCCGGAGCAGCCCTTACTGCAATTGAACAAGATGTTGACCAGCAGTCCCAAGGATCCTCTGCACTAGCTCCTGTCAGTGGTCAGTTAAGAGCTCTAGGCACCATTGCTGATGGGATCCTGGTGATTGAGTTTGACCAACCAAACCTTGATTCATTTGAAAATTGGTCCCTACAACGGCTGCAGCACGTTCAGGTCACCCCCCAGCAGGATCGCATTTTTGGATCCCAAACCCCCTTCTGGCGCAATGCCACCACCGATGATTATTGGGCCTGGACCTGGATCCAACGCAATGGGTTTACCGTTCCTAGTTTGTATAGTAGCGATCCGGATCCTCGGGATCGATTAGAAGCTTCTCAACTCACACGCACCCTGTCGGGACAAGCGGATCCTGGGACTCTAGTTCAATTGCTCTCTCAGGAAACGGAAGCGGTGCTAGGGGAGGTGTTGGTGGACGAGTCTGGACTGTACCAATTCAATGACATTCCTGTGGAAGGGTTAGGTGATAATACGTATGAGGTGGCCTTGTTTCCCGATGGTCGCTTAACCGTGGAACCAGAACGGCAAGATGTGCGGCTAGCCTCGGTTGCGGGTCAGATTCCGGTCGGATCCTCGGCTCGTATTTGGTCTATGGGTTTTGATCGGATTCGAGGCGATACTCTGTTAGGGGATATTCAGGACCTCCGGGGGGGCGTTGCCCAACGCTGGGGTCTATCAGAATCCTTCACGTTAGGACTCGCAGCCTTTAGAGATGATCAGCTGTTCACTGAAATGACAGCTTTTTTGCGACCTCGCACCCTTCCCTTGAAGTTAGCCGTAGCGCTGTTGAGTGATCCGGAGGATTTTGTTAATGCGGAATTGGAGTATGATCCTAACCCCCAGTTTCAATTGCGATTTTTGCAGGATCCGTTGTCCAGTAATCTCACGATTGATTGGCAAATCACCAATACCTTCACTTTGAGAAATCGATACAACAGTCGTCAAGGTCTATCTGTGAATGGAGAATTATCCTTTCGAGGCGGACGGCTATCCATCGGTGTTAATCCTCAGACGGGTTTACAAACAAGTCTGGGAGCCCGCTTTGCCCAACGATTTCAACTGCGTTTTCGGGGGAACTCCATCAGCTCGTCCACTGAACTCAATTACTCATTGACACCTCGACGGTCCGTCACCTCAGATCAATCGTTGCAATTTAACTATGAAACTCGCGGTGCAAACGATCAGCTCGCTCAACTGACTTGGGAGTATCGTCAACGAAACCGATCTAGATCAGAAGGACAATGGCGGGCAGAATTCGGTTATGGTCTGGGATCCGAAGGATCCGGCTTAGTCGCGTCTTTAGAGGTTCCCACCATTGCTGGTCTGCAGCTGCAGGGCCGCTATCGAGGCATCTCTTTAACCTCAAACACTCCTCAATACAGCCTTGAACTGACAACGGGGTTCACGTTTCAACCCCAACTCAGATCCAATATCGGAGCTTTAGATCTCTTGCAAGCCCAAGGTGGTATGACAGTTCAACCCTACTTTGACCTCAACGGGAATGGGCGTCGGGAGCCGGGAGAAGCCATTTTCACTGAGGATCCCAACCTACTTTTGATTAACAACCAACCGTTATCAACCTATGCCTTTCAAACGGATCCTGAGTTTTGGACTGTGGAGCTAACCCCTGGCCTGTATCGACTAGAGTTTGATCCGGTAGGTTTTCCATTGGATTGGCAGGTGGATGTTAGAGCCCTGGCCGTGGAAGTGAAGAATGGTGCCTATACATCGGTTCGTGTTCCGTTGATTCAAGCCTTCACAGTATCTGGAGTGGTGACGACAACTGAGGGGGATCCGGTGAATGGGGCGAGAGTTGAAGCCATCACTCAAGCTGGAACAGTGGTGACTTCTATTACCAATGCAGCGGGAGTGTATTTTTTAGAAGAGTTGCAGCTGGGAGAGTATCAATTACAAGTGAACGGTAGACCAGCGGATCCGGCGACACTGCAGTTGGAGGCTGAAGAGGAGAGATTTCAAACATTGAATTTACAAACGGAAGCCCCCTAAAGAGGCTATATTCTGGGGAAAATGCTGGGATTGGTCGTGGAGACGATACTCTATAGATGTCTGGACCGGGGGTGTCTCTATCATCGGTAGGATCCTGAGCGCCAGAGCCCGAATGCTGATTAGTTACCCAAGTGGTGATTAATTGCCCGAATGTTGATTAGTTGCCCGAATGTTGATTAGTTGCCCGAATGTTGATTAGTTGCCTGAATGTTGATTAGTTGCCTGAATGTTGATTAGTTGCCTGAATGTTGGTTAGTCGGAGGGATCCACCTTGACAGTTCGAGTTGTCATCGTCCGCCATGGGGAAAGCACTTTTAACATCGATCGGCGGGTCCAAGGTCGCTCCGATCACTCCGTTCTCACCGGACGCGGTCTGGAACAAGCCACCTGTGTCCGGAAGGTCGTTGCTGGCACTCCCTTTCGCCATGCCTACTGTAGTCCTCTCACCCGAGCCCACCAGACTGCTGCGCAGATTGTGACCGAACGCTCCCCCGAGGTGCCGCTGGAGACTACCCCCCTTCTGCAGGAAGTGAACCTCTCGGCTTGGGCCGGCATGACCTTCGCCGATATCGAAGTCAAGGATCCTGATCGGTATGCCCTCTGGCGCAACGCCCCGGATCAAATGGAGATGGACGGATCCTATCCCATCCTAGACCTGTGGCATCAGGCGAAGGATTTCTGGGCCTTTCTCCAATCGCAGCAGCCCGATCTTGTCACCCGGCAGTCAGAGGATCCAGTGGTGGATCTATTACTGGTGGGCCATAGCGGCATTAACCGAGCTTTGATCTCAACGGCCCTGGGCTTGGTACCGGCTCACTATCAACGCATCGGTCAAGACAACTGTGCCATTAGTATTTTGAATTTTCATCGTGGGTTAGCTCAGTGTCCCCAGTTGGAATCGTTGAATGTGACAGCTCATTTAGGGAATCCGTTGCCGTCCCGCAAGACTGGATTGCGACTACTGCTGGTGCGGCACGGTGAAACGCAGTGGAATCGGGAACAACGCTTTCAAGGCCAGATGGATATCCCTTTGAATGAAACCGGAGTAGACCAAGCCAAGCAAGTCGCGGCCTTTCTCGCGGATAGCCCTTTCACTATTGCCTTCTCTAGCCCCTTGAAGCGCCCGTGGGACACGGCTGCTGCTATTTGTGAGTACGTTTGCCCCGATGGGAAAGCAGCTCATCCCGACCTGCAACTACAACCGATCCCCGAACTACAGGAAATTAGTCATGGTCTATGGGAAGGTAAATTACAGTCTGAAATTGAAGCCGAATTTCCTGGTCAACTGGAGCAATGGCAACTGAAGCCGGAAACAGTACAAATGCCTGAAGGCGAAAATCTCCAGCAAGTTTGGGACCGGACCCGCACCGCCTGGGCTGAATTAGTCAAAGCGGCTGAAGCGGCTAGTCCTGATGCTCTTGGCCTGGTTGTTGCCCATGATGCCATCAATAAAGCAGCTATCTCCCAAGTGTTCGACCTGGATCCAGCGGCATTCTGGTGCTTCAAACAGGGTAATGGTGCGGTTACAGTCTTTGACTATCCCCAAGGATCCTCTGGCTACCCGGTTCTGCGGGCGGCAAACCTCACGGCTCACATGGACGGCGGTATTTTCGATTGCACAGCAGCAGGTGCGCTGTAGTCGAGCTCAAGTGAGATCAGGATCCTGTTAACCTACTGGCCTGCAACAGCTAGGAAAACAGGATCCACAAATCCAGGAAGCGGAATTGAGAGACTCGCTTCGATTCGATCCTTGTGAAAAAAAAGCCGTAGAGTTGCCAGCTAGTGAGAAGTATCACAACAATGCAGGCAGTCAAGATCATGTATAAAAAAAGCTCAAACGTTGCGAACTAAGGCAAGTTTTGAGATTGATGGGCGTTTGATTGGCGACCTTTCGATAATTAGAATTGACAGATTTCAATAGATAGTTAATCTGGTTGGGTAGGAATAGGGTCTTTAAGAAATGGTAGCAAAAAATGTAACACTGACAGCAGTGTGTATCAGCCTTGGACTGATGAGCTGTGGCACGGATCCGTCTACAGTCGCGGGCCTTTCAAATAGAATGACAAGCTCTGGTGAAGGCGTCGAGGTTAATTCGGTTGCACTAGCTCAGGTTCAGTCTGATTTAAGAACAGCTGGATTATCGGTAGCAATGGCTCGGGCAGAGCGGGTGATTCCTTGCCTGATACAGACAAATGAGACAGGGTTGCTATTAGGGCGGCCAGGCGATTCCCCTCTATGTCCGGGAGTTGGAGACATTCCTCCAATACAGCAGGCACTGCCCGATCTATTTGATGTTTCTCCAGAACTGGCTAGCTACGGTGTCGTGGGTAAGTTTGCTGTAGGGGATGACTTCGGATTTGACGCCGATCCAAGCTCACTGGAGCTTCGTTATATTCCTTTTGTCTCCTTTATTCGAATTGATGACAATCTCTTTGATAACCGCGAACAGGCGCGAATAATTGCATACGGCGAGGCCGAGGAATTTGGTCAGTCGGTTTATATCAACAATTTGTCGGGTCTGTTTTCCAGCCCCACAGGACGGATCCCCGGCTGCAGCCGTGGGTTCGCAGATATTGAAGATGTTGAAGGATCCTTTATCTTCATTAGCTACGAGTTAGAGGGGGAGCGGTTGAGTTACCTATTTACAGCTCCAGACCTTGAGCCTTCCGACGTTGCCATTGCGGGCGCAACCTGCGTGATTGAAGGTCTTGGTCCCTTTTCGTTTGTAGGGGTTGGCTTCTAGCAGCTATACGGCGATACCCCAATGACTAGATCAATCTAATTTCACTAGCCGAGATGATGATACTCCTGCAGTGATTTCACGCCGAGCTGTCCCTCTTGCAAGGCCCGAATAGCTGCAGCAGTGGCTCTGGCTCCGGCCAATGTTGTTACCAGTGGCACCTTGTATGCTAGGGCTGTCCGTCGGATCCGTTGGCCATCCTGTTGGGCTTCAATGCCTGTTGGGGTGTTGATGATCAATTGAATCTCATGGTTTTTGATGGCATCACTGACATGGGGGCGGCCTTCATGCAACTTCAGGATCCGTTCCACTGCTAGACCCTGCTCAGCCAGGAAGACTTGCGTTCCTTCGGTGGCTACTAATGTGAATCCCATCTCGGCTAAATCTCTGGCAACAGGTAAAACCGCCGTCTTGTCTCGATCACTAACACTGATGAAGACGGATCCTTGTAATGGTAGGACCTGACTTGCGGCCAGCTGAGCTTTGGCAAAGGCTCGTCCAAACTCTGTATCAATTCCCATTACCTCGCCTGTTGAGCGCATCTCTGGCCCTAGAATCGTGTCTGTACCTGCAAATTTGTTGAAGGGTAAAACAGCTTCTTTGACCGCAATATGGGGCGGGATAATTTCTTCTGTAAACCCTAACTCCGCTAGGGTTATGCCACTCATCACTTTAGCTGCGTAACCCGCTAAGGGCACACCAATGGCTTTACTCACAAACGGCACGGTGCGGGAGGCTCGAGGGTTGGCTTCCAAGATATAGACTTGTTGACCCTTAACTGCGTACTGAACGTTGATCAACCCCACGACATTCAGGGCTAGGGCCAGCTTCCGTGTCCACTCTCGAATCACATCCAGGACTTCAACGCTCAAGGTGCGAGTCGGTAATACACAGGCTGAATCCCCAGAATGGATCCCGGCCTGTTCAATATGCTCCATAATGCCGCCGATGGTAACGAATCCGGTTTGATCTGCAATCGCATCAACATCCACTTCAACGGCATCTTCTAAAAATTGGTCCACCAATACAGGGCGATCAGGTGTAACGTCCACTGCCACCTGCATGTAACGCTCCAAATCAGCATCGGAGTAGACAATTTCCATCGCCCGCCCCCCCAACACATAGCTGGGACGTACCACCACGGGATATCCGATTCGTTTGGCGACGTTTAAAGCCTCTTCATAACTGCGAGCAATCCCGTTGGCCGGTTGTAAAATATCAAGCTCTCGCAGGATCTTTTCAAACAACTCTCGGTCTTCAGCAATATCAATCGAGCGGGAGGATGTTCCCCAAATGGGGGCCTGAGCTTCCTCTAGACCTTGGGCAAGTTTGAGGGGGGTCTGTCCGCCGAACTGGACAATGAGCCCTACTGGTTTTTCAACATCCACTAGATTCATGACATCTTCGTGGGTGAGAGGTTCGAAGTAGAGGCGGTCTGAGGTATCGTAATCTGTTGAAACCGTTTCTGGGTTAGAATTCACCATGATAGCTTCATATCCGGTCTCGGCTAGGGCATAGGCTGCATGGCAGCAGCAGTAGTCAAATTCGATCCCCTGTCCAATTCGGTTTGGCCCTCCACCCAAGATCATGACTTTCTGCTTATCCGATGGGAAAATCTCACTTTCGCGCTCATAGCTAGAGTACTGGTAGGGCGTCATGGCTTCAAATTCAGAGGCACAGGTATCCACTGTCTTGTAAGAGGGAACCACTTGCATAGCCTGGCGTCGGAACCGGACAGCCTGTTCTGTGGAATTGAGCAGATAGGCAAGCTGCTGATCGCTGAACCCCATCTGTTTACAGCCCCATAGATCCTCTTCAGAGAGTGACTCTAGACTCCGCCCTTTCAAACTATGCTCGACCTGAACAATCTTCTCAATCTTGTCGATGAACCAAGGATCCATGAGGGTTAACTTACAAATCTCTGCCCCTTCAAGACCCAGTAGAAGTGCCGACCGGATCGCCAGCAGTCGATCGGGATTAGGGATCCTGAGCTTGGCTTTAACTTCCTCAATCGGGGGAAGTTTTTCATCTTTGTGGGAACCATAGCCCGACCGACCGATTTCTAGAGAGCGGAATGCTTTTTGCAGTGATTCTTGGAAAGTCCGACCGATGGCCATGGCCTCTCCCACTGACTTCATTTGCGTGGTGAGGGTGGGTTCGGATCCGGGGAATTTCTCGAAGGCGAAGCGAGGGGTTTTAACGACGACATAATCGATTGTGGGTTCAAAACTGGCGGGGGTCTTCTGCGTGATATCGTTGGGAATCTCGTTGAGGGTATACCCTACAGCTAACTTGGCTGCAATTTTGGCAATGGGAAACCCTGTTGCTTTAGAGGCTAGGGCTGACGACCGAGACACACGGGGATTCATTTCAATGATCCGGACTTCGCCATCCTCTGGATTCACGGCAAATTGAACGTTGGATCCGCCAGTTTCAACTCCGATTTCTCGAATGATTTTTACAGCATAGTCACGTAGACGTTGATATTCTTTATCCGTTAATGTTTGCGCGGGTGCAACAGTGATTGAGTCTCCAGTGTGAACACCCATCGGATCGATATTTTCAATCGAACAGATGATCACCACGTTATCAGCTAAGTCTCGCATCACTTCCAGTTCAAACTCTTTCCAGCCTAGTATTGACTCCTCGACGAGAATCTGAGTGACAGGGCTCGCATCTAACCCAGCCGAGCAAATATCTTCAAATTCTTCTTGGTTATAGGCTACACCGCCCCCTGTACCTCCGAGGGTGTAAGCCGGACGAATAATCATGGGATAGCCAATTCTTTGAGCGATAGCTTTGGCTTCATCGAGTGTTTGGGCCAAGCCAGACTTGGGCACTTTGAGGCCGATGGCTTCCATTGCCGCTTTGAACCGCTGACGATCTTCTGCTTTTTGAATGGCTTCTAACTTGGCCCCAATCAGTTCAACCTTGAATGTATCCAGGATCCCTGATTCAGCTAAATCGACCGCCACATTCAATGCCGTTTGGCCTCCCATCGTTGGTAGGATCGCATCTGGACGTTCCCGTTCGATGACCCGAGCGACAAAGTCAGGGGTAACCGGTTCAATATAGGTACGGTGGGCAGTGGCCGGATCCGTCATGATGGTGGCGGGGTTGGAATTAACGAGGACGACCTCATAGCCTTCTTCTCGGAGTGCCTTACATGCTTGCGTTCCTGAATAGTCAAATTCACAGGCCTGCCCGATCACAATCGGTCCAGCTCCAATCAATAGAATTTTGTGGATATCGGTACGGCGTGGCATAGACGAGACAATCCTGAACGATCCTCAGTAGCCTCCATATTGTAGGAGGTTTGTGTCTGTTAAGGCCGATACAGCCGCAAGTCAGGATCCGGTCTCTCCATGGGCAATCTTGATTTAATGAGGGGAGCCAAGCAGGTTGTAAGCCGGGTTCTGTCCTACTACCGAGGTACTAGGTGGAATCATCTATCTGGGATCCGAGTTACCCCGAACCTCCTGCGGCACACCTCCATCGCTGCTACCCTTCCCAGGACCCTAGTTGGATCCAGTACCGTAACAGCCATGCAACCCGTCAGCGAGGGATAACCACCTCAATCAAACCCAGGCCGAAGCTTGGATCCGTCTGCGGATTGCGGCCTTGCACCCCACCGGGGTTTACCAAGCTAACGCCTCTCGACGTTACTGGTGGGC
>CAYUEE010000118.1:0-14011 GCA_964443615.1 uncultured bacterium
GATATTTGTTTTTTTTTTTTTTATATTCCTTATTTTTTTTGTCTTATTTGTTTTCTGAGTGGTCCAAACCGACATCCGAGTGGTCCAAACTGAGATCCAAGTGGTCCAAACTGAGACTGGAAGGACTGTCAACATCAAGCGAGCCTCGCAAACCAAAAGCTGAGTAGTCCAAACTGCAAAGGACTCTGGGAAAAAGTGACACCGCTCCAGCTAAAAGTGACGACGTTTAGAGAAATGCTGTCCTCTGAGTCGCTGTGAGTGAAATCCGCGAGGTCAAAACGGACAATTGGGTCGCAACTCGCCAGACTGATGTCGCTATGCCGGCCCATGATGTCGATCTAAACCACAATGCTAGGATTTCCCCTCAGGTTGCCCCGGTTTGGCAGTGATCAAGACTAATTACAAGGCCAACAGGATCCATCCCAGTTCACACTAATTTCCTGCAACAAAGCTTAAGATAGTGACTATCGCATGGAGTAGGCGCGATGTCTCTCATCATTAATCCCTCGATAGCCACACGGATCCGTCGGATGAAAGACCGGGTTCGGTGGCAGCACCCCTATATTCAACAGCGCCAGATTGACCAAACTCGCCTTGCTCTGGCTGATCCGCTCGCTGAGGATCCTAACGCTGAATTTTCGTTTCTAGTGATTGGTGACACCGGTTGGGGACCGCGCGAAGGCCATCACCCTCAACGCGAAATTGCGAAACACCTATTGAAACATGTGGATGATAACCGCTTTCTGCTCCACACCGGCGATGTCGTCTATCTAGTTGGTTCCCGCGATCAGTACTCACCAAACTTTATTGAACCCTATCAAGAATTCATTGTTGGCGGTCACCATCCTAGCCAGGTCCGACTCGACGAAATGACCTTCAACTTCCCCTTTCTACCCGTCCTGGGCAACCATGACTACTATGATGTCCCCGGTTGGACTCGGATCCTACTTCAGTTTGGCCGCCCTCTTCTTGATCTATTCGACAGTGGCTTCGAAAATAACATTGGTCGTGAAGGATCCTGTCAAGGGGATGTTTATGCGCATGCCTTTATGGATTATCTTCAGCACGTTGATCTCCAAGCGTTGGCTCGGTACTTAGATGACCATTACACCGTTGCTACCGATACAGGATCCTGTTTACACTACGAGCCCGGTCAGCACACCCGTCTGCCTAACCGCTACTACCGGTTCCGTTACGCAGGTATCGACTTCTTCGCCCTCGACTCCAACACCTTGAACCACCCGGATGAAACGGATCCAGACCAATTAGAGTGGCTTACAGAGGGATTGAGAGCATCTTGGTCCAACCCAGCAGTGCGGGGACGGATCCTGTTTTGCCATCATCCGCCCTACGTGACTGAGACAACCAAGTGGGATTTAGAGGAGACCTTGATCCTACGGTGGCGCTTACGACAAGTCTTAGATCAGGTTGCGGAGACGGTTGAGTGTTGGGAGCACCCTCTAGTTGACCTAGTTCTCAGCGGTCATGCCCATTGCTTAGAACATATTCAATCGAGTAACACAGGTCACGCAGACTCTTATTTGAACTGGGTTGTATGCGGTGGCAGTGGTTGTAGTGTCCGACGGCAACGATGGGGCACTTCGGAGCTAATGGAGCCATTTGTCGATGATGATAACGAAGACTGGCTGCGACCCGTAGGATCCTCAAAACTATACGTGGGTCTGACGGGCCATGGTTTTGAAGAACGACATCCCTACACCTTTTTGAAAATTGATGTCCTCCCCGGCACCCCTCTGCGTCTGCGTCTGTGGCCCTATGTTTCAGAATGGTATCAAGAGAACTGGTATTCCTATGGCCTTGTTCCCATCGACATTTTTCAAGCTGAACCTGTTGGATCCGGTCATTAGCCGGCTAAAAAAACAGGGATCCGCAACGAACCCCTGTCGGTATTGAGTTGGAATTGAGATGATTCAACCTGTTAGTGGTTCAGCCCTTTCTAGAGCTTAAGGCAAGTCAACTTCAATAATGCGGCCATTGTCCCGATCGGTGACATACGCTTGGTTACCGAGAACAACTACACCAGTAAGAGTGGTGCCTAGGTCTGCAATTTCAGAAACGCCGCCGGGGATCACCTGGAGTAAACGACCGGCTGCAGTCGTCACCAGCGGTAAACCTGTGGAAGGTAGTGCAACACCCGTAAAGACGTCCGGCTGATCCGTAATTGGATTCAGCGCGCCACTATTGACGGCGACGGCCAATACTTGACCCTCACGGTTAACCACGAAGATTTGATCACGGCCATCTACTGCCAGATCACTCAAGGATCCTAAGCCCGATGCCACCACGTTAGTTGTCCCGAAGAACAGATTCACTGAACTCAAGGTTCCGTCTGTCTGATCGATGATGTAGGGTGTGGAACCGATAAAGTCAACGTTGGTGGGTAGGGTGAATGTCGCAATCGGACGATTCCGGAAGGTTCGTAACTGCAAAAACTCACCCGCTGCATTGGTGGCATAGAGAGCGAACCCATTCACACCAATCCCAGTGGCATCTCCTAGCCCTGTGCCTGTTCTCAGCACTCGGTTACCGTTGAATGCGCTGACCTGGAATACGTTGCCACTGTCCGAATCCGGCACGATGAAGTTGAATCCGCGCAGTTCAATATCTTCAGGGGATCCTAACCCCTCCGCAAAGATCTCAAAGTCGGACGGTTCTGGACTCGGTGAGGGGCTAGGTTGCACACCACTGCTTAAGTTCAATCCCACCACTACAGGATCGTGGTCAGAGGAGCGGAACGGATTTACAGCGTAGTACCCTGCGGGATTAAAGTCCTGATTGTAGTCAATCACAGGCGGCTCATCCGTATTGATATGCCACTCAGTGAGGCCGCTGACCTGAGCGGTTAGGGATGCATTCGCTAAGGCATGGTCGAGATAGCCTGCTTCACCATCAAAGATGAAAGAGTATGCCTCTTGACCTTCGAATTGCTCAATGAGGTTGGTGTAACCACTCGCTTCCAGTGTCTGAATCGGATCCTCTTCGGCATACGCGTTTAAGTCACCGACGATCATGACATCTGGATCCCCACTCCCAGTTGGATCCGTTGCTAACCAAGCTGCCAATGCCTGAGCTGCCCGGTCACGAGTCTGGTTACAGTTCCCTTGACCATTCGGATCCTCGGGATCACCAAAGGCATCACAGGGGGATCCTTTTGATTTGAAGTGGTTTACTGCAATAGTCAGGTCTTCTCCGGACGCAATTTCTTCAAAGGTGGCGGCTAACACAGCACGGCTAGTGGAAGGACCATCAAAGACAGGAGCAAGTCCGCTGAGACCTAAGCCAGCGAGATCAGAGTCATCGAGAATCTCAATTGTGGTCCCCGCTGCCAACTGAACGGTATCCGCACAGTATAGGAAACCTACTGCAATAACATCGTCACCAATCAAAACGCCTGGATCGACAAAGTCGTAGGTTGAGCAGGACGACATCCCCGAAGCATTCAAGGCATTCACCAGCGTTTCTGCTGAACTGGTCCCTGAGGTGTAGTCGTTTTCTAGCTCCACCAATCCCACAATGTCAGCATCGAGAGCGTCGAATGCAGCCACCAGCTTGTCTGTTTGGCGGGTCAACTCACTATTACTATCTGCCCCCCGGCACCGCGCGCCCCCACAGCTAGGACTACCGGTATCGATGGTGTTAAAGAAATTCAGGAGGTTGAAACCAGCCACCGTGAGGCTGCCCCCGACTGAGTCAGGTGTGTTGGGCCGATTGTTGAGCGCCACGAAGTTTGGTGCTTGGACAGGGTGGAACCGGTAGTTCACATCATCAGGCTCAAGGACAGGCTCAGGCACCGCCCCAGCTGAGTTAATCAGACCAAAGTCAAGGACCCCAACGAGGCCAGTCACCTGGTCACCCGCCCGGATCACCTGTGGAGGAGGAGCCCCGATATAAGGAACCGGATCCGGATTGTCCCCGAAGAAGCTTTGGTCTTGGCCATCGTCTAAGATCAAGAGTCGTCGCGCATTTTCATCATCGAGATCAACAGCTGCACCCGAGCCTGCATCGAAAAGGTTTGTGGGGTTGAATAACCGTCCCGGCGCACCATTATCATCGGGAGAAGCCAGCGTGATTTGACCGTAGCGACCCAAGAAGAAGGTCTGACTCACGGTCATTGTCGAAGAGATTTGCACATACATCCCTTCGAATGCCTCTAAATCACCCTCCGTCGCCTCAGGCAATGTCAACTCAACCGGAGCCGGTAAGCTACCAGTGCTGACCTGTGAAAAGTTACTGACATTAATAATCTGAGTGTTAGTAAAGCCGGTGAAATCAGCACCTGGTGCTGGTCCTTCCCGAGATGGCGCAATCTCTTCTTCCACCTGACCTGTTAATTGAACAATGTCACCCGCACTAACTGAGTTGCTTGTATCTTGAACAAAAATACCGTCAGAGGTAGCGGGGTCACCATCTCCAGTCACCTCTTGAACAAAGTACCCATCTAAACCATCAGACTGGAACTCAGCCGTAACAATTCCTTGAATAGTAACCGTTTGACCTACTTGAGGACTGGTACCACCGGATCCTTGAATCATGTAGATCGGGGTAGTGGCTCCAGGCGAGGGTGTCACACCGGGTGAGGGGGAAGGTCCTGGACCACCACTGTAGGTTCCTAGCGGGAATGGAGTGCTTGCTGAGGCGTTCGTGGTTTCACCGTCCAGAGCGTTCGCGCCGCTGTAGGTCCAATTATTGACCGCGAATGTGGCTCCATCTGGACCTGTACCCATATTCCGGTAAGCCCAGCCATCTTGATAATCCCAGGCTTGCTGATTGCTCCCATCAATTTCACCAAAGATGTCAGATACGGATCCGTTGGTGAACAATTCAATAGCATCATCCCCATTGATTCCGGGCGCGGCCCCATTCACATAATCGGCACCAAACCCAAAGAAGGATTGAAACTGGGTATCGTCGGTGGTGACATAGATATATTCTCCTGCCGTAGCGGAGTCACTAGGGAAAGTGAATTCTTCGCCATCCGTCCCCCCTCCGTTGTTGGCGGATCCTAATCCATAGATGCTCAGATCAGGGATGTTGTTAACAACAAAGAGCTCAATGGCCTTTGGCGTCCCACCTGAGAGAGGACCATCAATCACGCCTGTAATGATCAGATCATCTTCGGCTACGAGTTGAACAGAATTTTCGTTGGTATTGATGGCAACATTATTTTGAGGAACAGACACTGTTGGGGAACTGCCCCCTCCGCAACTGGTAACCAGCACTAGGGGAATCGACAAGCTAAGCAGACCAGCCAACCGTAGGCCATGAGAGTTTTGCATGAGCATCTCCGCAATCAGAAACGATAGGATCCGGGACAATGAGTCATCAGCAGGGATGAACCTCAGGTCCCGCCTGACTATAAACTGATGGCTTCAATACAGGGTTACTACGACATCAAGGCTAGGTTAAGGTCATTTGATCGAACCAGCTGGCGTGGGGTCTGATGCAAAAAGTTTAGATTCCTAAGACTTAGTTCGCAAAAACACTTAGAACGTTGAGGTGTAATCTGATGTGGTAGAGCGATTTAGGAGACGTTCCTGTGGTCAAGGCTTAATTATTAAGTCTCTCTGCAACCTACCAAGCTAGATAGTGTTGCCTCGTACAATTATTTACGGCATGAAGAGAGTTAACTTCGGGTATGCACCAATGTGGTTCTTTCTAACTTTTTTAGTCTTAATTATTCTGCTGATTGTAGTCTACATCACGCTCTACAATGGTCTTGTAGCCAAGAAAAACGAGGTGGAAAATGCATTTTCTACGATTGATGTTATTTTGAAGAAGCGGTGTGATCTCATCCCTAACTTGGTTGCTGTCGCAGATAAATACATGCAGTTTGAACAGGAAACATTGACTCGAATATCTGGGTTAAGATCGCGGGCTTTATCTGGTCTAGAGGATGAGGAACGGGTTCAGATCGAGAATCAATTGACACGAGAAATTGGCAATATATTGGTGCAGATTGAAGCCTATCCTAACCTCAAAGCGAATCAAAATATTACTCAGTTAATGTCTTCTCTCAATGAGGTGGAGGAGCAAATTTCTGCTGCTCGTCGCTTTTACAACTCTACAGTGACAGATTTCAATAATGCCATTGAGATGTTTCCTACGAATATCTTAGCCAGTCAGATGAATTATCGACGTAAGCGTGTGTTTGAAGCGGATGAGCGAGACCGGCAAAATGTGGATGTTCGTGGTTTGTTCAATGCCTAACCCTCGAAATACTCAATAGATTCAACCTTTGCATTATGGTTGGGAGGTGCCATGGGATCCGTCGACTCACCGAATGACTGGCCTACTCACCATGAGGCTGGCTCAGACGAGTCTGGTTCAGTCCCTAATCCTCAGTGGACCCAAGCGAAAACATTAGTCCAGCAAGCCCAGTACCGCCAAGCGATTCAAGTGCTGGAGCGTTGCTGTCAAAGCATGGATCCTGCTGATCCAGATTGGGTACCCGCCCAGATGCTCCTTGCTCAAACCTACCAAGCCAATGGGCAGTTAGCGGAAGCTAAAGCTCTTGCTGATCAATTAATGACTGCCCAAAGTCAACAGACACAGGTTTGGGCTCAAGCTTTTCTGGCTCAGTTACTTACGATCGCGTCAACATCAGGATCCTCGTTCAATCCAGCCCCATCGTCATTGGCATCCACCGGAATAGGGGCCGCTTTATCGCAGTTAGCTGCTGATGCCACAGAGGATCTGGGTGAAGATGTCGACTACCGCTCCCTGGATGTCGTCCAGTTCAAGCCTAAGGATATCTCTGAATTTCGAGAGTATAGTCGGATCCATTTACTGCCAGCCTTGAAGATCCTAGAAAAGCAACGAAAATCTACGATTCGATCCATTACTATTGCGACCGGGATCTGGTCAGGGATTATCATTGCGACCGTGATTTTGGGCTTCAGGTACCCTATTGTTTTACTTGGCGGCCTCCTCATTGGTTTAGGTGGCTGGGTGTTTTGTTATGACCTCATCACAAGTGGGTATGGTCCTGATTTTAAGTACTCTGTTATCCACAAAATTATTGAATTTCTGGATCCTGATGGCCATCTCAAATATAGTAGCTACCCGCCCACGCTGAATGGGACCAAAGTAGCTTTTTTAGAAAGTACACTCTTCGGTGCAGACTACCCAACCCAATTTCGGGAAGATGACTGTGTCTATGGTCGAATCGGAGATACAGAGGTTTACTTCTCTGAAGTCTGCGCTGAAAGTGAATCGGTTAGTTTCCTGGGGGTAGGGGTTGAAGCAGCGACAACAGTAGCCTGGTATCAGTCGTTAGGATCCTCATTCCTGTCTGCAGACAAGGATCGTTCAGATGGGTTAGCTACTTTAGTCATAGCCAACATTGGTTTTAGATTACTAAGGGGATTGCCCTTTGTGATTCGTCGAGTCAGTCAGGGGCGGCGGCTTAACTTTTCAGACTTTATGAATGTGGCCATCGATACGGATACGACCCAGAAAACCTTATTTAAGGGGTTATTCTTTCGAGCAGGCTTTAATAAAAATTTCCAGGGGCGAACCATTATTTTCCCTAATGGGGCTACTCGGTTTTTGGGGCCATTGGGAGATCAATTGTTGACCTGGAATAAGCAGCATGGCCAATTGGTGAAGCTAGAGGATCCTGAGTTCCGTAAATATTTTGTGGTGTATGGGGATGATCAAGTTGAAGCTCGCTATATTCTCTCCACAAGTTTGATGGATAAACTGGTGACCTTCCGTCGGAAAGCTGATCGAGCCATTTGCATTTCATTTGTTGGGCAACGGATCTACATTGCGATTCGGTATGAGGAGGATTTGTTTGAGCCGAAGCTCTACGAGTCGATGACTAGCTTTGACCCAATTCGAGAGTATTTTGAACTGTTTCAAATGATGTTGAGTATTGTGGAGGATCTCAAACTAAATCGTCGGATTTGGGCTCAAGACCGCTAACTGAGGAGTGGCTGGCTTGATCAGTGATTAACTTGATAAGTGAGTTGGGGATCTGGCTCTCGATCAAACGGATCCTTGTACAGAACTGATGGTAGGGATTGAGGATCCGGTGCTTCTGAAAAATTGCCGAGCTAGAGGGGTTGTCACTTCGTCTGTGCAGAGTCTACAATACGAAAGCTTAGGCAGCAAAGTTAGCTTAGGTCAATGACGCGGGGTAGAGCAGTCTGGTAGCTCGTCGGGCTCATAACCCGAAGGTCCATGGTTCAAATCCATGCCCCGCTATCTATTTTATTCGGTCTGTAGTTTATTCAGTCTGTAGGCCCCTCAAGGAATCAAGGCGACTAGAGGGTCATCTCCAGAGGATTGAACTTATTCATCGCCGCTTGAATATCTTGACGGATCGTCAGTTCAACACTGTCAGCAGCAGCATCTAGAACTTTATCTAGGATCGGTTTTTCATCCGGGGTAAATTTACCCAGAACGTGAGCAATGACATCTTTCGCCCCTTCAGGTTGCCCAACGCCGACACGGATCCTGGGGAACGTTTGGGATCCAAGATGTTGAATTAGGGACTTAATACCGTTGTGTCCCCCGGCGGATCCTGAGGCGCGCAGGCGGAGGCGGCCCAGCGGCAGAGCCATTTCGTCGTAGACGACTAAGACCGATTCGGGGAGCAACTTGTACCAATCCATCGCCGCTCGAACAGATTGCCCTGAGACATTCATGTAGGTGTGCGGCTCCAGGAGACGGAGTTTGCCTTGCGGTCCGCGTCCTTCTCCGTAGAGACCTTGAAATCGCTTTTCCGTTTGGAGCGTGATGCCCCAGCGCTGCGCGAGTCGGTCGATGACCATAAAGCCACAGTTGTGCCGGGTGCCATCGTACTTAACTCCCGGATTGCCTAACCCGACTACCAGTTCAATCCCTGCCACCAAGCCTCCTCCATGCTGCTATGCCCCTCTACGCTGCTGTGAAGTCTATCGTCCGGATCCTAGCGTCGTAAAGTTGGGTTGAGGATCCTCAGTGGATTGAAGCTGTTCCCCCCACCCTCTAAGTAGAGCGGTAAGAGTTACCCGTGACACCCTGACTGTTCAACTCTCAGGAAACGCGTTATAGGCAGAAGAGGTTTACGGGATTCGAGTTAAGGTCGGTGCACTCTAGGATCTCCTCGGTCCGTGTGGTGACCCGGCGAAACTCTGTGTAGTCCAATTCATCTCCAGATCCATAGTTGGCTGCTTCTTGGAGAGATTCAGGCGCAGTTTCGAGGGCGTTCGTGATCACAGCCTTCACATCCTCAGATAACCGAGGAGAGAGGTAGACGCCGGATCCAGGAATATCCCGGCTGGTTTGAATGACTCGGAAGCCTGTTGCATCTTCAAGATCTGAAACAGCCACCGCACCGACATCCGCCGTCCCTGCCGCCACTAGGTCCAGAATCTCCTGGGAGCGAGCATGATCTGTTGAAAGGGTAACCGTTTTGCCGTAGAGGTCGTAGAGGGGCATAAAGAATTTGGAAGCGGATCCTAGCTGGCCAATGGCCACTGTGGTGGTTTCAGTGATGTCATCCAAGCTTTGAATGGGGCTATCGTCACGCACGAAGAATACAGACTGGTAGTAGGGCGGAAATTGAGGGAACATCTGAGCGATCCACTCATAGCCATTGTCGGAGGCCGTCACCCCATTCATGGGCGAGTAGGCAAAGGCCAGATCCCAGGTGAGGGAGGTGAGTTGAGAGCGAGCAGCTTGATAGGCGATTTCAGAATCCCCATCCAGTTGAACGTCAACGTCATAGCCCAATTCATCCGAGAGTTCCGTTTGCAAATAGTCCACCAAGTCTCCATAGGGTGCCGGATCCGTCATAATGCCAACCACTAAAGGATCCGTTTGCAGATCTTTTGAGGACTGTGGGGGAGGCTCTTTGGGGGCAGAAGCAGCCGTTGAGGCTCCGTCTAGCACCGTATCTGATCGGACGGCGAGGTTTTGGATCCGGGTATCTTGATCCGGCGGGGTATCGGCATCAGCAAAGGATCCGAGGCTCTCCAAGTAGGTAGCGATGGCGTGCTGTTCTGTTCCTTCTGTTGTAAACGAGGGGGTTACGTCTGCAGGAACGAGATCGACACGATTAGACGAGGATTCAAAATTGGGGAACGGATAATCATCACCCCCATCGGCTAAAAAGTTCAAGGTCACAATCCGGAAGGTGGCATTGGGATCGACGACGTCTCCGTTCTCAACCACCGTTTGCCGTCCCTGCTCTGTCACGATAGCAAGTGATTGGACGCGGTCACCCACCGGCTGCTCGGGATCAAAACTGAAGGCCATCCCCCCCACTTGCGGGAACTGGCCAGGGGTAGATCCGGGTGCAACGGCGGCTACACCATGTTCAACGACGTCTAACAATTGGTCTGCACTCAAGGTGAGTAACGATAGCTGATTGTTGAAACGCAAGCTATTTGAGATGTCAAGTTCTGAAATGGCCCCCGCGTCCTTGCCGGCCCCTGGATTGGCCACAGGCGGGATCCGTTCTCCTGTTTCCGCATCTACCGCCCCGATGGAGGCCCGGATCCCTCCGCCATTTTTGATGGATGCCACTACGGTCGGATCCGTCGCTTGAGCCGCCGCCAAGTTTGCATCTGCCGACACGTTGCCGAGGTTCGTCTCCTGAGTTCGCACATCCACCCGCTCGCCATTGATGAACACGGTGGTCTGCCCAAAGGTATTGCCGTCCTGGGCAAAGATCAACCCTCGCAGGGCCTCCGTCACCTCAGCAACCCGAGGGATCGGTTGGAAATCACTAGACTCCGTAGGATAAGCCCCACTCACCTCTGGATCAATGGCCCCAGCCAGGATCCCATCGCTATCAAACTCCACCACTAACCGACCAACATACTTATAGTTGCCATCGGTACTCACAATTGCCACCGGATCCCCCGCCGCTGACTGCCGCAAAATCGGATAATCCCCTTCCCGACTATCCCCTTGAAAGAGTTGATCCGTCTCATCTAGCAGCCGGGTATCGGATCCACCCGAGAGAATAATGTCCACCCCCGAGAGCAACGTCGCTAGTTCCAACTCATTCCGAATCTGTTGCAAGTGGGTGACCAAAACAACTTTGTTAACCCCTCGATCCACCAATTCATCAACAGCAGGCTGAATTACGTTGGCTAATGCGTTCAAATCTTCGCGATCCGTGGCTTCGGGTGAAATGATAATTTGATCGCCAGGGGATGAAATCGTCTTCAAAATGGGCGTTGTGACCCCAATAATCCCCACGGACTCCCCACTGACTGGGACCACAACACTACCGGCCAGACTATTCGGCTGCGGCATTTCGGCATTGGGCACCACAAAGCGGGAGAGATCAGGATCCTCACTAAAATCCAAATTGACGCTGAGATAGGGAAATGCAGTGCCGGGATACTCTTCATCGGCTCCAATCACATCTCGTAGCCCACGCGGTCCAAAGTCAAAATCGTGATTGCCAACGGCCGATGCTGTGAATCCAATCGCGTTCATCAGACTGATATCGGCCCGAGCCACCCCTTCCCGGCCCAGAAGATCCCGTAAACTCCGGTCGGATGCTGCCGCTGCAAACGGCCCTGGAATGAAGTTATCACCGGATGAGAGCACAATCGTATTCTCCGGAAACTCACCCCGGAATCCCTCCACCCAGGCGGAAAACACCGGCGCCCGCTCTAGAGTCTCAGTGCCGCCTTCCAAGTCGCTGGCGTGGAGCACTTGCAAGGTAAATTGAGGATCCTTGGATAAGGCAACATCCGGATCCGTGGCAAAGAATGACTCATCCTGGGCCAGACCTATTAAATTCGTGACCAGTAGACTGGCGGTGAGGATCCCTGGGGTCAGGAGCGCGAGCCGTAGGGGAAGCCGAGAAACCGATTGACGAGTCATGATTCCACCTTGCGAGAGGGAGGGCTACATCATGAATCTTACGCTCTCGTGTGGATTAGAGGGAGAGGTTGTGGGTTAGATCCATCCTCTGAACCCGACCTCTGAACCTGAAAGGCCTGGGACGGTGCTTGTTGGGAGTAAAGTTGCCAACAGTTGGTACTGTTTAGAGATCCTGTAGAGATCCCATTTGGACAGCCTATTCAAATTTGGACAGTCTACTCAAAATTTGGACAGTCTACTCAAAATTTGGACAGTCTACTCAAAATCTGGACAGTCTACTCAAAATCTGGACAGCCTACTCAAAAGAAAAGTCCCCAGCCGATTGAAGGATGACCTGCTATCAGCCAGGGTAATGGATTAAATCTATACCGAGTCCAATTTGCACGGTTACCGGATCCGATGCAACTAGCGCCAGCCTGCTACACGGTAAGAGACACGAGCGCTGACCCATGGTTGCTGGGGGACTTCTTCCACGACGATGGCCCGAGACACACTACCGGTTGAGGCACTACGAGAAGCACTTAACCTGGTCCGATTATCAAACAGGGCGCCGCCTTGCGTGAAGTAATCGATTTCATCAATGGACAGAGGCTGTTGAGACGCCACCGCGACCACCTGGGCCTGACCCACCGGATCCGTCACGGTAAACCGATAACTGGCATTCGTGGGAGGCAGAGTTAGCACTTCACCCGCCCGCAGCCAATTTTGCTGACCGTCAAAACGGTTGGGGAGAATCAACTTGATCTGACCATCGGCTTCAATGCTGAAGAGATAGACATAAGCATCACGAGTGGTGGTTACCGTCATCGAGATAGGATCCCCGACCCGATAAAACGGATTTGCGCCGGAGCGATTGAGTCGCAGACCCACGTCAAGCTGGGGTTGGGTCGACTCCACCACAATGGACCGCACACTAGAAGATCCGGTGGCTGACTGACCAGGGTAGCGGTAATTAACTGGACTGGCGAAGCTTGCGTCTGCTGCTAATCCGAGGAGGAGGGGGAGAACCCAAAGGGCCTGGATCCGTTTCATGGTGATGACCTCAATCTCTGTGTGCCTCTATGGTAAAGACTCTTGGCCGAGATGGCTCGCCTGTTAAGCGTAATGTCATGCGTTGCCGATGGGTAGGATCCGCTGCGAGAACAGGGGTCTCAACTTTAGGATCCTGACCGGGAACTTCTGATCCAAGAGGAGGATAGCGCTACCACAATCCAGTAGACTTGAGGCGCTGAGTGATGTGTACTCTATGGATCCTGCTCCACCCGATGCTCGCCGTTATGCCCCTGCCACGGAACGGAATCGCGGCCCTATTCTCCAAGTTCTGCAACGGATCCTGCCTGCAACTGGGATTGTGCTGGAAGTGGCGAGCGGGACAGGGGAGCATGGGGTCTTTTTCGCCTCTCATTTTCCTGATCTGAGGTGGCAACCGACAGACCCCGATCCTCTCTCCTGTGACAGTATCGAGGCGTGGCGTCAAGCAACGGGCGTACCCTCCGTCCAGGATCCTCTGCCTCTGAATGCGCAAGATCCCGAGTGGCCTGTTGAAGGTCAGCCTTGGTCAGGATCCATCACTGCTATCGTCAACATTAATATGATTCACATTGCCCCTTGGTCTGCCTGTGAAGGGTTGATGGCTGGGGCCGAACGGATCCTAGTATCGAGTGGGATCCTATACTTGTACGGTCCCTTCAAACGCCAGGGTCAACATACAGCCCCCAGTAACGCTGAGTTTGATGCGATGTTGCGCCGCCAGGATCCTGAGTGGGGCGTGCGGGATTTAGACACGGTTATTGAACTCGCCGCTGCCCATCACCTGCAGTGGGTTGAAACTGTGGCAATGCCAGCTAATAATCTGTCTGTTATCTTCCAGCGGATGTGATGGAGGGGCAAAGGATCCGGTACAACTTCAAACACGAAGCGCTTCTGAGTCATTTGCTTCAATGCTCTTCAAGGATCCGGATCCTGTCTCAGCATCCAGGCCAGCTCATTACTATTCACTTTGCCTGGGACTAGTCATTTCCGGTACTACTCATTTCCGGTATCACTCATTTCTGGTGTCAATTATTTCTGGTGTCAATTATTTCCAGTATCAATTATTAGGAGATACCCCCAAGGGGATTCGAACCCCTGTCGCATCCGTGAAAGGGATGTGTCCTAG
>CAYUEE010000119.1:0-13984 GCA_964443615.1 uncultured bacterium
GCCGTTGGATAGAGAAGCCGTTTGATAGAGAAGCCGTTGGATAGAGAAGCCGTTTGATAGAGAAGCCATCGGAGTGGTAAGAGTGACCTTAGTATCAAGCCAAGATGGCAAAAACTAGGACTGTACTAAAGCTGGCTCATCCGGGATCTCCGTGGCGGTGGTGGGAATTGAGGATCCTGTCGAGCCATTGGTCCGTTCTAGCTCACCCTGGGGTAACTGGAAGAAGCGGATCCGTTGCAGCAGTTGCTGGGACATGGCTTCCATCGCTTCTGATTGGTGCTGAGTGGTTTGTGTCAGCTGAGCGGTTTGATGGGCTAGATCGGCAATATCTCCCACCACCGTGGCAGAGGATTGAGCCGCATCCACAATAGAGCGACTGGATTGCAACACTCTCAATGCAGATTGCTCTAGCTCTGTTGACACTTGAGTTACATGCCCGAAGACGCGCGTGGACTGGTCAACACTTGTGGTGAACTCCACCACCAGGCCAGACAAGTTTTGAATATCTTGATTAATGCCGGCCACCGATTGTTGCACTTGGGCCGTTCGTTGTTGCAAAGGTCCTAGCCCATTATTGGCCTGTCTGGCCAGTTCACCCACCTGTTTCGCAATTGCTTCAAACTCCAGGGCCAAACTCAAGAATTGTCTGGGATCCTTCTGCTCCTTCGCGCGCGAGGCAATCAAGTTGGCACTCATCGATAACATCTGAGTTACAGACGCAATCTGGCTCTGCTCCTGCACAAATTCCTCCGCCAGGGTCGCAAACTCTTGCAAGGATCCGACCTGATTCACAATGCGGTTGGATCCGAATTGCAATGTCTCAATCCCTGCTTTCAAATTGTCAACAGCATCCTGGCCTTGGTTGAGGGCGTACTGTACGTTACTCAGGGATTGGTTCGTCGCATCTGCTGTGGTTGCTGACTCCTGAGCGAGCTCTTTCACCTGTTCTGTCAAAGCAAGAACGCGGTTAACTTCTTCAGCTTGCTGTGCCGTGAAGGAGGCCACCTGTTGGGCTAAAGTCTTCAGATCCTGAGATCCGTAGTTGACCTGTTGGGCCGTTTGCAACACCTGAGCCAGCACCTGAGCTAATTGTGCAATCAGGCGGTTGAGGGTATCGGCCACCAAGCCCGTAATCTGGGGTGTCACTTCCGCTTGGACGGTTAAATTGCCTTCTTCAACATTGAGAACCACTCCCAGTAGATCTTGCACCTCTTGTTGTAGAGTTTCGTTCTCTTGTTGTGTGCGTTCTGTTAACTCTGATAATGCCTGGGTCCGGTTTTCCACTTGCACTTCTAATGTGTTGAATGATACCCGTAGTTGCTCCATCATCTGGTTAAAAGTTTCAGCTAGGATCCCGACTTCATCCCGACTTTTCACGGCTACCGTCTGGGACAGATCGCCTTCCCCAATCTTTTCTGCTGTATCTACCAACTCTACAATCGGTGCCGTCAGCTGGTTTGACAGGATCCATCCAATTAACGAGGCGAGGGGAAGAGTAATCGCAAAAATCAACAGCGCCAGGTTCCGAGCCTGAGCTTCGCTGGTCAACAATGCACTCGCGTCTAGCTCAATCACCAAAATGGCCTCCAATCGACCCAATTCATCCACTATTGGTGCATAGCTTCGCAGGATCGTGGCTCCCTCCTCCAGGGTAGTCAGAGATGGATCCGTTGTTGGTTCTACAATGTCATCGATGCCTTCTCTTAGTAACAGCGGCACATTCTCTATAGGGGTATTGATGAAAGCCTCTGGACGACCCCTTTCAGGGACAAGATCCAGGATATAGACTAGCTCACCCTCAGTATTCTGGCGCACCGTGTACAGCCGCCGAATATCCTCACTCACACTCCCCACCTGCTGCAAGACTTGAGAGTTAACCCGGTAGGGTGCAGTGGTTAAATCTGCTGGAGACAAGACCAATGAGTGCAAATCACCATCAATTTGGGATGCCGATAAGGTCACAATATCTTGCAGACGTTCACGAAAAGACTCCCGCTGCGAGGCCCGCAATTGGAAGAACAAACCAATGGAGAGCGTACCGGACACCAACACAATTAACCCCGAGTAGGCTAACGCGAGTTTGGTACTGAGGCGTTGATAGCGGCGGCGTGTGGATCCTTGCATGGCTTACATGATGACTCCCCTCGTATGTGTGCATCAGCGGTGGGCCAGTGGGTGGGCCAGTGGGTGGGCCAATGGGCAGGCCAATGGGTAGGCTAGTGGATTTGCCACAATCTTAGATCTCATACGATTACCTCTGAAAACATCGAAGACTCAAAAGCATCCTCAAATTCATCATCAGACGATGGACTAGGTGACTCACGAGGAACTCCTGCCGGATCCAAACCAGGAGGGGATGACGGACTCGCAATGGCTTCGGAGCCTTGAGATCCTGTATCTAGTGCTGGCAGTTGGAAGAACTGAACACTACTCAAGAGCTGGCTCGACAACGACTCCATCCGTACCGCGTAGCTTTCCGTTTGTTTCGTTAGCTGGGCTGCACGGTCAGACAAGGTCGTCACCTCTTGAAGGGTTTGGGTTGTTGCCTGTGCTGCTCCCACAATATTATGACTAAAGTGACTCATCTCTCCCGCTGAGACCACCACCTTTTGAGTTACATCTCTCACATCGGTAAATACAGCACTTGACTGATCTACGCCTCGAGTAAACTCACTCACTAGCCCACTCAATCCCTGGATTTCCCCATCAATTGCTGACACCACTGTGTGAATTTGACTCGTCCGCTGCTCCAGTGTTGCTAGCCCTTCATTTGTCTGCTGTGCCAAGGATCCGACTTGTTCTGCTATGGCCTCAAACTCCCGTGCAACCACCATAAATTGGCGAGGATCCCGCTGCTCTGAAGCTCGAGAGGCCACCAATGCCGCATTCAACGCCAGCACCTGAGTTAAGGCTGCAATTTGACTTTGGTCCTGGACAAACTGGTCTGCCAAGCCCAAAAACTCACCCAGCGTTTTCATCTGCTGCACAATGCGGTCACTGCCATCCTGCAATGATTGAATCCCACCTTTGAGCTCCGTAATTGCTGTCATTCCGTACTCAATTGAACTGGATCCTAACCCCAAATACTGGTTTGTTTGCTCTACCCCTTGCATGGACTGTGAGGCCACCTGTTCCACATCATGGGTTAGCTCTAACACCTGAGAAACCTGCTGAGATTGTTGCCGTGCGTTAGAGGCTACAGCCTGGGCCATAACTTCCATGTTGCGAGCCACAAACGTAACTTCCTGGGAGGTCGATACTACCCTCGCCAACACTTGCCCTAACCGGGTGACTAACTGGTTCAACGTATGAGCAATGAGTCCAGTCAGTTCACCACTGGCTTGGGACGTAATTTTCAAATTCCCAGACTCAATCAGCGATACCGACATCAACAGTTGATTGACCTCTTCCCGCAGCTGGCGGTTATCGTTATCCATCTGGGCTGCAATGGCCCGGTAGTCAGAGGTCCGCTCCTGCACTCGCTGCTCTAGTTCCTCATTGGCGGCTCGTAACTGAGCTTCACTAGTTTGCAACGCCGCTGTTGCCTTGTCTACCGCGGCCTGAAGGCGAGTGGGTGCATTGATCAATCGAAATACGAGGAGCCCGAGCCCCAATCCACCTACAACACTCAAGACCCAAAGACCCACACTCCAAGGAGACTGAGTAGTCCAGCCACTCGCCGGTATGGCTGCCAGCTGCCACGACCCACTCGGTACGCTCACGGAGGCCAACTCAGGATCCTGTTGCTCAAACAGAGACTCATCTCCGAGGAACACATCCCCCTCTGCACCTAACCCATCCCGCCCACGCAAGCCAAACTGTAAGGATACGTCAGAGTCTAGTAAACCTGCCTCTTCAAGCAATTCCTCTTGAGAGAGGATAAGGCCAGACAAGCCCCAGTACTGACCACCTTGTGGAGACTCTGGGGACGGTGTCAAAAAAATCGGTGTGCGGCTGATAAAGGCTGTTCCCCCCTCCACCAACTCAATCGGCCCTGCTAGGACTGTGGATCGAGAGTCTACAGCTCGTTCAATTGCAGCTGCTTCTTCTGAATTGGTCGTCGGATCAAACCCTAAGGCATCCTCATTACCCTCTAGCGGATAGATGTGGCTAACCACGTTTTCTTCATACAAGGCCAGACTCTGAACACCAGATTGCTCAGCCAAAATGACAGCGGCTAAGTCCTCAAACTCGCTCTGAGTAATGTCAGGTCTTGATACGGAGATGTAGGCCTCCAGACCTTTAGTAGCAAAGATCCGTTGGTTTATGGCTCCTTCTAGCTGAGCCCGAACGCTATTGAGCTGCTCACTGACTTGAGCCCGTTCCTGCGCTTGAAACTGTTGTGTCTCCTGGCGCTCCCACAGGATCCCGACCCCAAAGACAGCCGCCCCCACAATCACCGCCCCCACCCAGGATGTTGTCTTCTGGGACACGGACGTAGATGAGGTCATCGGAGCTTGTGTCATGGCAGCACCTCCACTGGATTAACATCAGACATTGGCATGGGCTAGCGATGGATCCTGAGAGTCAGACCCTTCGCTGTAATCACGATTATGACTAGTGTTAGCTACAACTTGGGTGTGGGCTACCCAGATCTCCGGCGGGACAAGATCAATGGTGAATAAAGTAGCATTAGAGGCTACCGCTAACTCACTCCCCCGGATCCGACCTTGGACATTATCGACTACCAGCCCTACCCCCGTTAGCTGGCGCGCCAAGGATCCTAAGCGAATCACCATCAATTGTCCCTTCACCAACCGATAACGGTACGTTCCCAAGTCCTCACTAAGAAGCATCGCTGTTGACAAGAGAGGTACCAGGTGACCCTGGTAGTACGTGACTCCCATAACTGCTGCCGGATAAAACGGTAACGCTAGCAGATGCGCCTGGTCCACCATCATCAACTCCGCTACCCATTTGAACGGAAACGCCAACACCTGAGAGCGGATCCGAGTCAAAATATACTGGGGTTCCAGAGAGGATCTATTCTCAAGGCCATCAACCGCTGCGGCCAGATGTTCAGGGGAAATGGACTCTGTCATGGTTGTAACTTTTGTAACGCCTGCACCAGAGCTTCACGAGTGACGGGCTTCGTAATATAGTCGTCGGCCCCGGCTCGCTTAACGCCATAATTAATCTCAATCGATGTTTTCTTACTGGAGTAAAAGATCACCCGTTGGTCTCCGACATCAGGATCCGATCGGAGTGCCCGGAGAAACTTGTAGCCATCCTGCTGAGGCATCACAATATCCAAGAACAGAGCTGCATAATTTCCCTCTTTTAGCCTGGCCAGGGCTCCTTCCGTTTGGTTAGCGGTCTCCACTTCGTGCCCTAACTCCTGCAAGAGAGTTGTTAACAAATGGCGGTCTACCGAACTATCATCGATTACCAAAAACCGCATAAAGGATCCTCGTTAGATGGCAGTGTCCGTTCTCGTGCTGTGTCCGCTAGATCGTCAATGTCGGATCCTGGACTTCGCTAGTGTTTCATGAACGCCTATTTGGATCAAGCGTTGGTTAATGGAGCTACCTCTTGTAGCAGAGTTTGCAGATCTGATAAAAAGGTTGCTTGCTCGGTCGAGTTACTCGGTTTAGCCAGGAATTTACAGTTGGCCCACTGCGCTCGCCACTGGTTCGAGACCGTTTTCTCAGCAGTGAGCAATACCAGAGGAACAGAGTCTAAGTCCGGTTGGCGGCGAATCTTCTTGATGAGTTCAAACCCTGTAGCGCCTGGCATATTGATGTCGAGAAAAATGACATCAGGCTTAGCTATCAGCATTCGTTCAATTGCATACAGGGCATCTTCTGAATGAGCAACTTTATACCCCAAACGGCTAACCAGTGTTTGAAACTGGCGAATCACCACGGGGGAGTCATCGACAATAAACACTCGTTTTGGGGATAGGTTACCGGCAGAGTTGAAGGCTGACCCATCAGCCCGGACAAACTCAACCACCCCACTCTTCACCCAAGCCGCAAATGTTTTGGCCACATCAATAGGATCTTTACCTAACAATTCAGCAATAGCCCGGATGTCCTTCTTCAAACTGGCCAGCTTCTGAAGCTGCTGCCTCTGGCCCTCACTCAATTTTGACTCCGGTAAACCAGCTGAAATCACCGTTGGAACCGCGTCAAGACTAGGAATATACGTGCGGAGCTGTTGCCACATCGCATATCTTTGGGCCACCTCATTTAGCAAGTCATCCAGTTCAAACCCTAGGATAGGAGATTGGGCTACGAGTGAAAAGTCTATGGTGAAAATGGCTTCTCCAGACTGAGCTAAGAGGCTATCGAAATCCACTAAAAACTTCAAACGAATCGCTTGAACAGCCTCGTCATAACTCAAGAGACCTGATTTCTCCATCTTACCTAGCATCGCACCTAGTCGTTCTAGTTGTTCCGGGAGTAGCGGCCGTACCAAGTCCTGTAAGGCTTTCCGCCCGTCCGATGTTCTTAAGCTGGGGACGTATCGCTGCAGCGCTGTAATGAAGGGGGTCCAGGCGATGGGCTGAGACCCTGAGAACACAACCTTGCCCTGTGAGAGCACAATGTAAAGGGGAGGAACGGATCCTTGAAAACCAAGTCGCCACTGCCCTGTTAGGGTGCCAGCAGAGGACTGGCGTAACTTCTCTAGCAAATCATGCGAGCTAAAGGTAAAGGTGGGGGAGAGTGTCGTCATTATAACCAGCCAATCAGATATACTAAGACTGCAAAAGATCCAACATTGGCAAATTCAGCAGGTATCGAGCTTCAACACAAAACCTTGAAATCAAGCATGTTAGCCACTAACAGGTCTTTACCGCCCGCCAGCTTATAGTGCGTACACTATTATTTGTCCCAACTAGAAGCTCAACCGGTTAACACAATAGTTGTTAGAAAGCCGTATGACACCCGCGCAACCACCGAGGCTCTAACACTAACACCTATACAGGTTGACGAGAAGGTAGCTCAGACCACACCCCAAATCGATTATTATCTTGAACAACTATTGATAGGCCACCACCATCTAAATCATTACGGCAGGCTAGTACAGCATCTTGAAGGCGGCTGTAAGCTTGACGGATTACGAACCGATGCCCCCGATATCCAATACCCTCTAAGGATCCGTTAGATGTTTGAATCTGGACGTCGTCATCTACATCAGCACGAGACAAAACTAGCATAGGAATGGCCCCAACACACAGGGATTAAAGAACTAATGTAATGCTAAAATACCTCTGCGTAACCCTTCCTGCGGTGAACCGCGCAACCAAAGTACGAGAGATTACGTAATAGCTTAGCGTATCAAGTCAAAAACGAACTCCCAAATCCGCCAAAATACAGAGGACTCGTCACAGTGTTGAGTTCTGGTAACCGGTGTGTGTCCCAAGTGTGAACCTGCTTTATGCCACTCTGGGACTCCATCTCAGGCCAAAATGTCATTGCTGTACCGCTTCAAAGGATCCTCAAGCCTAATCCCTTAGTCCTAGAGAACTTAGATGATGAGCCCACATCAGAGAAGCCTACTATTCATCGGCTGATAGGTATAACGGGTCAGCTGTGACACCCGTAAAGTCCTAGATGAGCGGCAATGTTTAAAGTCAGGCTTTCAAGTGAAGATCCAAAATTGGGGGCTGATGATTCGGCTCCGCCAGCATGTCGATTGAACTCACTTGTCATAATTGAACTGACGCATCATAATTGAACTGACGCATCATAGCAGGATCCAGCCGTGGCGAGCCCCGATGGCAACTGCTTCTGTGCGAGAGGAAGCATTGAGCTTAGTCAGAATGGAGCCCACATGAAACTTGACTGTGTGTTCTGAAATGCAAAGGTGCTGGGCGATGGTTTTATTGCCGGAGCCTTCTGCGAGATGATTAAGGATCTCCAACTCCCGTGCCGTCAGGGATTGGGGAGCTGGCGTGAGTGGGATCCGAGGCGAAGGGGAGGCGAGCAAGGCTTCAAGTGTTTCGGGGGGGAGGACTGTTAAACCAACCGCTACGGCTTCAACTGCGGCTTGAAGTTCTTCAACACCCGCATCAGGGGAAACCACACCCCGGATCCCTAGCCGTAAAGCATCCAATACAGTGGGATGTTGTACGTCATCGGCCAACAGGATCAGTGCGGGGGGGGACTGGATCCATTCAGTGTTTAATAACGTGGCAATCAATTCACCCTCCGAGTCGCCCGCATCAATCAGGATCACTTGAGGATGCAGATCAGGGTCAGTGAGTGGATCCCAATCTGGTGAGGATCCACTCACTGTGATATCGGGATGTCCAGACAGGAGCGCTTCTAATCCTGCTTGCACCACCTGCGATGACGCCATCACTAGGACTTGGATCATGAGGCCTCCTGATCTAGATCCTGTGGCCTTAGGTGTGGGAGCGAGATGTGATCGTGACAGTTGTGGCAACCAAGGATCCGGCTCGGATAGCTTGAATGGGCACGGTTTGACCAATGCGTTCAGAGGTGAGAGCGGCTAGAACATCGTAACTATCCGTCACCGATTGCCCATCGAATGTGATCCAGATATCGCCAATGTAAACCCCAGCTTGATCTGCAGGAGCATCCGGTTCCAGACTCACGATTAAGACCCCCTTATCCGTCGTAAGGTTCAAAGACTCTTTCAAATTGGTCGGGATCTGAACAGGCTGCATCCCTACGCCTAGATAACCGCGATTAACTCGACCTTGGTTGAGAAGTTGTACCACAACTCGTTTGACCGTAGTGCTGGGAAGGGTGAACTCGCGCCGTCGAGCCGGAAAAACGCTATTGAGACCGATCACTTCAGCCTGCAAGTTGACCAAAGGACCACCCGAAAATCTAGGATACAAATTTAAATCCGCTTGAATGAATTGATCAATTAAACCGCCCCGCCGTGTTTGCCAGCTGCCTCCTAAGGATCCAATAATGCCAAAACTAGCTGTGGTGCCACTCTCTCCCGATCGGCCAATAGCGACGACAAATTCTCCTAGTCGCAGGTTAGTCGGATCCCCAATGTGAGCTGCAGGACTAGACTGACTCTCGATCCTGAGTACTGCTAGATTCGTGGTGGGATCGCGCCCGACTAATTCTGCTTCCACCGTTACACCATCTGAGAGCGTCACCCGCAGCTCATCATCCCGTTCGAGCAAGTGATTCACGGTCACCACAACATTTGGCTGCCACAGGATCCCACTAGCTGACCGTCGCATTTGTCCATACACTGTTGCTACTGATTGACTGGCTGTAGCCACCACATGGGCTGATTGCTGAGAGAGTTCAAGTAAAGTGGTCATATCGTTAATGTCCAATCTAATCCGAAACTGATCTCAGCATGACGGCTTTCAACCCTAATCCTCATCAGTGAAATGGGGAGTTCAAGACCTAGCCAAATGGGTAGTCTACCTTTACCAAGGTACTAGGATCCTCAGGTCACATTAAATGCCTCTGATACTGAAGGCGAGGGCAAGCTCGTGACCAGATGACTAGGGGATCCAAACGGTCTCTACTTGGTCGTTCACACGGATCCGGTACGGTCCTCGGTCAAGTTGCCCTAGAGGAATAACCGTCTCAATGGGGTAGAACGTGGGTTGGCATCGTTGGTTAGGATAACGGGCCATTTGGAGAATGATGATGACTACTCTGTTGGTGCCGTAGAGCTTGGGATCTAACAGACTATACCCGCAGGAGGTGAGCTGACCGGATACAACAGCCTCATAGTTGCCAGGGACCGAGTCACTCTCACGGATCTCAACATCAACAATAGGGAGGAATTGCGCTGATGTTTTGGTGCTAACGTCTTGAAAAAGCTCAACAGGAGAGTCGTCACTAAGGCTGACAATACCAGGTGTCTGACTCGAACAAGCTCCCAAGATCACAGACATCATTAGGCATCCAGTGGTTGCAGATCGCTTCACGTGTTTCTCCCGGTCTAGGACATGAGCAGTGATACCAGGATTACCTCGAAAAAACAAGCCGCACAGATGATCTTTACACAGATGATCTTTAGAGGAAAACAGCTCGCCGATGCTCCCAGGGTGGAAGCTCGCTCTAATTTTAAAAGCCAACCCTGGCAAGGATCTTTTACAATGGGTGGACTTTGCCGACCGACACTCTTCAGGTTGTTAGTATGACAGGAGACTCCGTTCAGCCCGACCTCTTTGGTAGCACTCCGAGCCCGCCGCCAGACCCACAGAGTACCGAGTTCGACCAGATTCCTTTACAGGCTAGTGTTCCTATCCCCAGCGGCACGTACAGCACATTGGAGCAGCTGCGCCAGCATTGTGAGGCGTGTCAACGGTGTGAACTCTCTCAGGGTCGGAGCCATGCGGTGGTTCAACGAGGCAATCCCGATGCTGATTTGCTTATTATTGGCGAAGGTCCAGGAGAAAATGAGGATTTGCAAGGATTACCGTTTGTAGGCAAGTCGGGCCAGCTGCTAGACAAGATCTTAGAGTCTGTGGGGTTTGATCCCTCTAAAGATACGTATATCTGCAATGTGGTGAAGTGCCGTCCTCCCAAAAACCGGGTACCG
This sequence comes from uncultured bacterium, assembly GCA_964443615.1. Taxonomy (GTDB): domain Bacteria; phylum Cyanobacteriota; class Cyanobacteriia; order Thermostichales; family Thermostichaceae; genus CAYSWV01. The sequence continues at coordinate 10,498 of CAYUEE010000119.1, forward strand.
TCGATGGATGAAATGATGGCTTGCCGTCCTTTTCTACTCGAGCAGATTCGATTAGTGGATCCTAAAATTATTTTGATGACTGGGGCAACATCTGTGCGCTCCCTAACTGGAGAGAAAAAAGGAATCACCAAGATTCGCGGTGAATGGGTCGAGTGGGAGGATCGCTTAGCTATGCCTATCTTTCACCCGGCTTATCTCCTGCGAAACCCTTCTCGCAATCCCGGTAGTCCCAAGTGGTTGATGTGGCAGGATATTCAAGAAGTGCGTAAGAAGTATGATGAGCTGGGCTGTGGGTTTTAGGATCCGGTCATTTCAGTCAGGATCCTACTATTGAGTCTCGCTTAACATGAAAATAGTGAAGGTATCGTCAATCCTGAGCGGTGGTGGACTCTGGTAGATAAGGAACCTGCACATTACCAAAGAGTTCAAAATAGTAGCGTAACTGGATCTGGTGCATCGCTTGAGGTAAACCCACATGGAACTTCACCCGTTGTGGCCCTTCCTGTTTACCGACTTCATCCTCTTGAAATACTCCATCAATCAGAATTTGATAGTCCTCTAATTTGCTACCCTCGTCTTCTTCAATAGCCTGGGGTTTGGCATCTAGAGACACGAACATTAACTCTCCTGGTTCCCAAGATCCAAACGCGGCAGATGCTTGAGTAGGGGTGATGGTCATATCAATGAAATACCAGTGTAAGGCCTCGTTTTCCGCCTGCTCCTCCAGTAGATGTGCCTTCATCTCCTCATCCTCATCCCCTTCAAATGAGACAGCGGGTACTGGAGCTGGTTCAATCGCATGGAGGTCAACTGTAGCCCCGGATAAGACTTTCCCTTTTGCTTTGAAAGGAAGGGTTAAGACGCGCCGCAGGACAAACCCAGCTCCAAAACGGATCCCCAAACCTAATCCCACCACCACCAAGACACTCGCCCACCATGGTAGAAATCTGATCGCTAACACCAAAAGAGCACCGACAATAACGAGAACAATCGAGGCTGTTTTCAGCATGGGAGCAAGTCCTAAACTACCCTTGTGATCCTAGCATCGGTGGGAGAAGTTCAGCTCAGGATCCGAGCTCGCAGTTGCTGTGTGTGCTCGAATAGCGCTTGAATCCCCGGATCCGCAATGCCCAACTGTGCTAGACAAGCCACAGTATTCTGCAAATAATCCCAGTTCGGTCCTCCCTTGCCGGTCGCATTTAAAATGAGATGGGCACTGTCAGTGAGGGATAAGGATCCGGCATACTGCTCATGCGTTCGGTCTACGATGAAACAACAGGCTGGCACGGATTGATTCAAGTTCAAGAGCTGGATCCATTGAACCTGAGGTTGGTAGACGGTAGTGATTAGCTCTCGTTGGTATAGGTAGGCCATCACCTTGGCGGCGCTTTGACCGGTGACACGAAAGCCCAATCCTTGACAGGATCCTGATTGATCTAACCCCAAAACAAGTCCCTTGTGCTCCGGAGTGCCCCGGTGGTGGTATGAATAGACACAAAAATGACGGTGATAGCCCTCTAAGCGAGCCGGTTGCTGGTCAATGAAATCGAAGCCAGGGTTCCACATCAAGGATCCGTAGCCAAAGATCCAGATGTCATCACCGGTTACTAAGAGATCTTCGGGTGTGGAGGCGAGCATTTATGACTCTGCAAATCGATCAGTTGTATCCAATAGGATAGTTTGAATACCAGGTTCGGACATAGAGTGACCCGCATCTTGAACTAAATGGAATTCAGCTTCTGGCCACGCTCGGTGTAATTCCCACGCCGTAATGGGGGGGCAGACCACATCGTAGCGTCCTTGCACAATCACTGCCGGAATATGCCGGATCCGATCCACCTGCTGGAGGAGTTGATCATCAGAGGTCATGAAGCCGCCATTAATAAAGTAGTGGCATTCAATCCGGGCAAACGCTTCGGCAAACACTGTCTGACCAAATCGACTCATTAAAGCCTCATTTTGATACAACCGACTCGTGCTAGCCTCCCATACCGACCAAGCGCGCGCTGCCTTTGATCGCACACTGGCCTCTGGACTGGTTAACCGAGCATAGTAAGCCTTAACTAAGTCCTGTCGCTCATTCTCGGGAATCGGTTCAAGATAGGTTTCCCAGGCATCGGGATAGATGTGATTCGCACCTTCCTGGTAGAACCAGCGGATTTCTCTCGACCGCAGCATGAAGATCCCTCTCAAAATCAAGGCGGTGCAGTGTGCAGGATAGGTTTGACTGTAGGCCAACGCCAACGTGCTGCCCCAACTCCCTCCAAAGACGGCCCATTTTGGGATCTTGAGATGATGGCGGAGGGCTTCAATATCGGCCACTAAATGCCAGGTTGTATTCTCCCGCAGTTCGGCGTAGGGGGTACTCCGGCCACACCCGCGCTGATCAAACAACACTACTCGCCAGCGTTGGGGGTCAAAAAACTGTCGATACTTTGGATTTGCTCCACCACCCGGTCCACCATGCAGAAACACGACGGGCTTTCCCTCCGGGTTACCTACCTGCTCGTAGTAGATGGCATGCAGATTTGAAACAGGCAGCATCCCTTTTTGATAGGGTTCGATGGGAGGATAGAGTTCACGCATGATGGATTGGCAGTGAAATAACTGAATGGCTAAGCGACACCCTCCTGCATTGGTGGTGATTCTGTCAACTATCGCGCCGACGCTTGCTGATATCTCGAATGAGATCCTTAGGACTGGACTGGCCTCCATCGGATCATCATTTCCTGCCAGGATGAATGCCGTGCGGTGCGCGGTTACGTTGGGGTTGGCAGGATCCTGATAACCCGGACTGTTAGAGCTGTTAGAATTTTGCCACCGTTAGGATTGTGATGAGGCGTTGGAGGCATCAATGGGATTATCTTTACAGGGAAATCCGGTTTATCAACAGCTGTGACGGCACTACAAAGCTTGGCGGCATGATGTTTATTTAACGAAAAAGTATCTGCGGAATGGGGGTGGGTTACTGATCCATCAAATGGGGAAAGTAGGATCCTCCTCTTTGTACCAATCGTTGAAACAACAGTATTCGCTACCGGTGTATCAGACACATTACCTCAATCCTCAGAATTTGCAGGAACGGATGAATCGAGGGAATTCTAAAACGTTCCACATTCATGTTAGTCAGGAGTTGATCCCGATTCTTGAGCGGGTGATTGCGTCTAAGGAGTGGAAGATCATTACGCTGGTACGGGATCCCATTGCCAGGAATATTTCATCCTTTTTTGAGGAGAATATGATGGGGCTTTATGATCCACATTTTTATGAACGGTATCGTCAGGGGCAAGCGCAGATCTCAGATTTCATCCAAACGTTCTTTGACAAGTATCCACATTATCTGCCTCTTAGGTGGTTTGATCTGGAAATCAAAGCGGTCTTCAATATTGATGTGTTTCAGGATCCGTTTGACTTTGAGCGGCAATACCAGATGCAGAAACGTTGAATGGCAGTGATAAAACTTTACATTATTTGCACTGCTAAACCT
>CAYUEE010000120.1:0-4292 GCA_964443615.1 uncultured bacterium
CTTGGATTTGGCAGCAGTTGAAGTCGTAGCACCTTCCATCGAAGCGTAAGCCATGACCTGCTGACCTAGCTTAGGTTAGACGAGCGCCTCCTCTGGGGGGCGTTTTAATTATTAATTGGTGTGTCAAGAGATCCTGGCCCCGCTAAACTCATCTTTTGGTTTCTTCTGAAAGTAAGCTGTTATTCGCTCTCATCAAGTAGAGGCAATCAGACAGCGTTGTTACAATCGTGAACACTCGAAGAGCGTCCTATCAAAATCTGGTATGGTCAGCAGTAGTTCTTCTCCGGAGTTAAATCTTATGACTGCTGATTACCTTCCCCCGATCATGGTTCTCCTGACAGGTTGGGTACTACCCATGGCCGCTATCACTGTTCTCTTCTTATGGATTGAAAAAGGCGAGCCCTCTGGTAACTAATCCACCTCAAATTCAATACTAAAAGAGCTGCCCTTAACACTATGTTTTCGGCAGCTCTTTGCTATCTATTGAAACACTAACAGTCAGGGTTGCTCAAACAGCCACAGCCTGACTTATCGCCCACATCCCAGGTTTATCGGATCCATTAAGCTCACAGGCTGGATCCAACACCCACGTAAGCACCGTAAAAGAAGAGACCCACGATAGTTAGGGCACCCAACCCAGCAATGACACCAACAATCCACAAAGGGATCCGTCCGCCCTGACTCATAACATCTGCCTCCAAAGAATTAGTTTAAGAAGTAGCTAGAGAACAGTAACCCAACAACGAACACCAGTAACAATCCTAGGAAAAAGGATGTCCGGTTGAGCTCTACAGGCTGCATGTTGGGGTTCTTTTCTGGCTGATCGGCCATGGAATCACCGTTGAATAAACTGCATTGCGGCAATGGATCCGAGGAAGAAAATGGTCGGAATTCCAAGAGTGTGAATCGCTAACCAGCGTACTGTGAAAACAGGGTAAAACACTGGCTCATCGTTATTAAAGTCTGCCATGAGTATCACTAAACCTATCAAAACGACACTGCAACAAAACGTTTCTGAACCCTCAACTTACTTATTGAGGCCTTCGAGCTGCTGGTCAAACCCATCAAAACGCTGCTGTAAAATAGGCAGATCTTGACGCTGAGCACTGAAATATTCATCGGGCCGAGGAGTGCCGAACGCATCGTAAGCCAAGCCTGTGCTCACAAACAACCAACCAGCAATGAATAAGATGGGAATAGTTAAGGAATGGATGACCCAGTAACGCACGCTGGTAACAATATCTGCGAACGGGCGTTCACCAGTACTACCTGACATTGACAGTCCTCCGACATAGCTAGATCTTAAGAACAGGTTTAACCAGACCCGCAAAAGGATCCATGATTGGTTAACTTTCCTATACATTATGATAGGTGCCTGGATCCATCCCTACAAGATACCGTCTTCTGTCCCTACAAAACCGTTACGCTTCTTTACAGAAGGATTGATGCAGCTCACCCTCTTTCGTGGTGTATTTGATGCATTAGCATTCTTGGTGGGTCTGAGCACCCGCACTAACAAGACTCGAACTGATTGGGGCTGGCTGCAACTCTAAATCTACCAACCTTGAAGTATGAAGTATTTTAATTCTATCCACTTGATAGGACGGACTCATGATGCACCGACTCGTTTTAGGATCCATTCTCGTCACCCTTAGCCTGTTCTCCTTTACCCCGGCCCTTGCTCAGGATCCGCCCGCCACCACCTTTCAGCCGGGTCCCTGGCAGCCCGTCGATCGATTGGATCCGGCCCGTCCTGTCATTGTCGTCATCGTTAACCAAACCGGAGCCTTGCTCGAATACGGCACCACGGATCCGTCGGAGGCTGTGTTGGAATTGGAGAATGGCGCGATCAGTCAACTGACCGTTGCGACCCTCCCCGCCTTCATCACGATTAATACGCTTGAACGGTCTGCGTTGAAATACACCCTATCCACTGATCTGCTGGCTAATGTAGTGCAGGTCACGGTGACAAAGATCAATGATGTTGTGGGTGACCGGACGTTGAATATAGATGACACTGGTGCAATCTATATCTACTAGCTATATTAGGGCTCTGATGATTTCTGGCGGTGGGGAACAAAGGTCCGATTCGTGGGCAGAGGGGCAACGGGTGCTGTTAGGGTAAACTCGCCCGCTAGGATCCATCGTTTCAGTACCTCTGCGATTTCAAAAGAGCGCTTCACACTAGCTAAAGGAGCCACTCGTACCGTTCGACCGCTAAGTTGAATAGATCCAGACTTCAACTGTGCATAGGACACAAGCCCGAAGGTGGGTCGAACTCGGCGGGGGATGGCAAAATCAATCACAGGGGCGACTAACGCCTCATCGGTAACCGCAGCATAACGAATCACATCCATGTTCAAGACAGGTAATGGGATCCCAACTCCAATCATCAATGAGGGGCCGTACTTTTTGAAATAACACCCTTTGATCCAGTAAGGATCCATCTGTTTGGCGTCACCAATTAAGGCTAGGGTAGCGGCTGGGCCGATAGGCGTGCTGTTGTCCAAGCGTTTTTGGTTCGGGAAGTGTTGCGTTCCCTCCCAGGCGATGTAGCCAATGCCGCCACCGAGGAAGATCTGAGTGCCGATGCCGATGACGTCTAACTGGGGATCATTGAACAGAGGCGCAATGGATCCGGGGTTGGAGTAGACTGCATTGCCCAGATCGGGTTGGAGTAGGCCGAGGTACGTGTGAAGCGGTCGGTCACCGCCGTTGACACCCACAATGAAGTTTTGATAAGCATTTCGAGGATTGAATAGATAAAACTGATTCAGGCGACTTTTATGAATGGTGGTTTCAAGTTCAGCTTTAGGGTAGCAATCTGTGGGTTGACCCACTGCCCGGACTGTAACCTCTTGTCCCGCAATCAAATCGGCAATGACATGAGCGCCCCCGTACGGAACATCTAGCTCAGAGGGTTGGGAGGCTCCGATAAACAGGTCCACTGCCCCAAAGCCTGAGTAGGCTAAGACATGATTCAGCCAGACTTGCCGCAATCGCATCGGCGGATCCGTGTGACCCAAGTTTAGGATCGCACCAGAGGATTCCATCGGCTCAAAGGTGCCTGTTGTAATAACATCAACCCGCTCAAAGGCTGCCTCAGGACCGACTTCGGCCACTAATGTCTTGAGCTCGCCGGCGGTAAGTACTCGCGCAGTTTGGGCTGCAATGCTCGCATTGATCTCATCTAAAGTACGGTGCATGTCGTCTACCACAGGGATCCACAGTCAAAATCTGCAGTCAAAATCTGCAGTCAAAATCTGCAACTGAGTCCGTCATAAAAAAGGATCCTAGTCTGCCAGGATCCCGTTTATTGATTCCAATGTAGCGCTCGTCGGTCAGGTTAGTGTTCCAATTAGTGTTCCAATTAGTGTTCCGACACTGGTGTGGAGGTTAAACTGCCGTGAGCACAGGACGTTGCCGCTTGAGGATTACCTGGTCAATGAGACCGTAGTCTTGGGCTTGTTCAGGGGTTTTGAAATTATCCCGATCCGTGTCCCGTTCAATCACCTCAATGGGTTGACCGGTGTGATGAGAGAGCAATTCATTCAAGGATCGCTTAATAAATCCGATTTCATTGGCCTGAATCTCTACATCTGTGGCAGGGCCTTGGGCACCTCCTAGGGGTTGGTGAATCATGATCCGAGCATGAGGGAGTGCTATCCGCTTACCCGGTGCGCCACCAGCGAGGAGAAAAGCACCCATACTAGCGGCTAGACCAATACAAATCGTGGATACATCCGGCTGGATATGCTGCATCGTGTCGTAGATGGCCATCCCCGCGTAGACGGATCCGCCAGGCGAGTTGATGTAGAGGTAGATATCCTTCTCCGGATCCTCAGATTCGAGATAGAGCATTTGCGCCACAATCAGGTTGGCCGACGCATCTTCGACTTGAGTTCCGAGGAAGATGATGCGGTCTCTAAGCAGACGAGAGTAGATATCGAACGCGCGTTCGCCCCGTGCAGATTGTTCAATGACGGTGGGTATCATGCCAGATCCTAATATCTTTTAGTGTTAAGTCTCATTTTAGTCCAGATGAGGTAATTGCTTGGTAGGTGTAGGATCCGTACTCTCAAGACGGTTTGATATCGTCACTGATGTTTAGAGACCTCCGCTAAGGGCACCGTAAAATGGCACTGTAAAGGATCCTGACTTTGAGCCCCAGGATCCTGAGAGAATCAAAGCAGTCTACTATAAGTGACATACAGCAATCAGACTTCAAGTGTAAGAGTCACCAGCAAGCGATCCATCTATACCAGGAATCAAGAGCACAGGATCCTCTATTT
>CAYUEE010000120.1:4392-13745 GCA_964443615.1 uncultured bacterium
CAACCAAAGATAGATTATTTCAACCAAAGATAGATTATTTCAACCAAAGATAGATTATTTCAACCAAAGATAGATCCTGGGACCCATTCTTCCTCGACCGAGGTTGGGTTCAGATAGTTAGTTTTGCGGATCCTGAGTTTGAATAGTAAAGCTGATATCTAAACGATTGGCAGCGAAGATATCCCGATTGGCAATAACCTCAACGGTGGCGGGAGCACTAACTTGAGTGAGTTGATTGACTGTATCGAGCAGTTCAACTTGAGAGAGTTCACCCACACTACCCGTTAACGGATTTGCTAAGAGTCCCGCCTCCTGCGCCCGGATATTGGTGAGGGAGAGCAAGGTTATCAACTCCTGCTGAATTGCTTCATCCGATTGAAATGGAGCTACCGTTGTACTGGCCAAAACATCGCCTTCAGAGAAGATCAATTGATTGGGATTGACTTTAATGGCAATGGGCACCGGTTCCCCTTGTAGGCGGTTACTGGTGGAGAACACACGGATCGCCCACTCCCCTGGTTCACTGAGTTTATCCAGAAGTTCTTCAATATCATCCCGGCGGATTTGAATGGCATTGACTAGTGGAGGGCGAGGTCGAGCACCCAGGATTAGAGCCTGTTGTTCTGCTTGTCCGAGGAGGTGATCTAACTGTTGCTGCAGCTGCTCCCGTTGTTCCCATGCGGAGGTCGCAGGATCCGGGTTAGCAGAATTCGAGGTCGAAGCCTCTAGGGCTGGTGATGTGATTATCCCCGTGGCTAAGACTTCACCAGATAGGATCCGAATATCTCCGCGTCGGAATTGTTGGGCGAGCTCATTTAACGTTTCAATTTCCCCTTCTAAGGTGGCTTTTTGATTTTCTAAGGTTGTCAAGGCGGCTTGAGAGGCTCCTAAGGAGCGTTCTAACTGATCATGGTCTAGCGCTAAGGTTTGTTTGGTTGCGTCTAATTCCTTGATTTGTTCCTGTAAGGTAAGGACGGTTTGCTGGACGGATCCGGCATCAGCTTCAAGGACATCTAGTTTGGCTTGGGCGTCTTCGAGATTTTCACGAGCGACTTGCAATTCATCGGTCGCCTGTTGGAGTTTAGCGGCGGCTTCATCCCGTTGTTGCAAGAGATCCGCCAAGCGTTCTTGAGCATCCCCGCGTTGAGTGGTGACTTCATCAAGGTTAGAGGAGAGGGCTTGCAGTTGACTTTGTTGACGTTCCACCTGCTGGTTAAGAACATCTAAGTAAAACTGATAGGTGTTGACGGTATTGCGGTAATTGAATATAGCTTCAGCTAGGTTGCGATTAAGCAATAGCAGAGTAGAGAGGGTGAGCCCAGAAATGGTCATGCCTGTGAGCACTGCCACCAGGATCGCGGTATGCCGGGGCCGCATATTGAACCAACTCAGCCGCTTTTTGCCAATCCGGTAGCCGACCCGATCTCCCACCACCGCGATCAGGCCACTCACTACCAGGATGTATAGGATCAGCAGAATACCTTGCATGACAGAGCGGGCGCGACCAAGCAAATCTTAGCAACGTTTCGGACGGTTGACTCTGAATCGGTTTGTGGGAGGTGTTCTGTGCTGACCTGAATCATTGCAGCACGGGTCAATCGTTGCGCGGCACTAGTCAATCGCTAGGAGGCGCTAGTCAATCGTTAAGAGGCATCGGTCAATCGTTGTGCGTCACTGGGTCAGTTGTTGAGAGACAGGGGTCAATCGTTGCGTGGCCCTGGGTCAATCACTGGGAGGCACTAGTCAATCGTTGCGTGGCATCGGTCAGTCGTTGTGCATCACTGGGTCAGTCGTTGAGAGGCAGGGGTCAATCGTTGCGCGGCACTAGTCAATCGTTGCGCGGCATCGGTCAATCGCTGAGAGTCACTAGTCAATCGTTGCGCGGCACTGGGTCAATTGTTAGAAGGGGTCGCTGAGCCTGTAGCTAGCCAATCTTGGCTGAATCTGTTACGACTCATGGGCAGAGACTCAACCGTCAATTCATCTAAGGATCCCGCTCATGCTCCCGGTTCGCCCTCCTCAAACGCAATCCCTGACGACTCGTGATGGGATCCGCCTGGATGCTGATGTCTACTATCCCGATGCCGAAGGATCCTACCCTGTCTTACTAATGCGCCAACCCTACGGACGAGCGATCGCCTCCACCGTTGTCTATGCGCACCCCAGCTGGTATGCCGCCCACGGGTACATCGTTGTCATTCAGGATGTGCGCGGACGGGGGACATCAGAAGGATCCTTTACACCCTTTGCCCACGAAATAGCCGATGGGATTGAAACGGTGCAGTGGGCGGCCACATTACCCGGTAGCGAGGGTCAAGTTGGGATGTATGGTTTCTCGTATCAAGGGATGACTCAGCTCTACGCCGCTAGTGGCCGTCCGGATCCGCTAAAGGTGATCTGTCCGGCCATGATGGCTTACGACCTGTGCACCGATATGGCGTACAAGGGGGGAGCCTTCTGTTGGCAGAGCAAGATGGGGTGGGCCATTCAACTCGAAGCAGAAACGGCCCGGATCCGAGGGGATGCGGCGGCCCATCAAGCTCTGTATGCCGCCTCTCGTCAGCTGCCTTTGTTCAGCCAGATCCCCACTCGCCCAGAGGTATTAACCACCCATGCGCCGCAGTCCTTCTATTTCGACTGGTTGGACCATCCGGATCCTAACGATGAGTACTGGACTAAACTGTCGCCTAAAACCTACTTTCAAGATGTCGATCTCCCCATGTTGCACATCGGCGGCTGGTTCGATAGCTATTTGAACGGTACGTTGACCCTGTATCACGACATGGCCGCTCGGCAGCGATCCTGGCAACACCTCATCATCGGTCCTTGGCCCCACATCCCCTGGAGTCGCAAAGTGGGATCCCAAGACTACGGTCCAGCGGCTGTGAACCCCATCGATAGGCTCCAAATTCGCTGGTTCAACCATTTCCTTAAAGGTCAAGACACCGGCATTCTCCAAGATCCACCCATCCATCTGTTTGAACTGGGCACTAACCAATGGCGGACCTTCGATCACTGGCCGCAGTCTGGGCAGATTTACTACCTCGATAGCTCTGGCCTGGCCGCCATGAATGATCAGGACGGATCCTTAACACCCTCTCCACCGGCACCCCCCGCAAGTGACGTGATTGTGCAGGATCCATGGCGACCGGTGCCTGCCCTTGGAGGGGCGTATAGTATTCCACCCGGATCCTTTGAGCGGTCCTCCATTGATGGCCGGGCGGATGTTTTGACCTATACAACGGCTCCGTTGGCCTCTGATCTAGTGCTGGCCGGGGACAGTACCGTGAGTCTGTTCTGTCAATCCAGTCACCCAAGTTTCGATATCAGTGTGGTCTTGTCTGAAGTGCGTCCTCAGGGAGTGTTTAATTTAACGGAAGGATATCGGCGTGTGGATGCAACCGTGACAACGAATCCCTTACACCTGCCCCTCCGCCCCATCTGTGCTCGGATCCCCCAAGGCCATGCGCTGCGGTTGAGTGTAACTGGATCCTGTTTTCCCGCCTTTCCGGTAAACCCTGGCACAGGATCCTTAGCAGGGGAGGCGACACTGATTGAAGCTGAGATCATCACCATCCAGATTCACAGCCCCGGTTCAACGGTATCGTTACCCGTCATTGCGGATTGATGGCAGGATCGATCCTGGTCAAACCGGAATCGGATCCCATGCGGGCGCTAGGTGACTGGGGGAGGCCAGCCGCAAATTTCCGCGTAAGGCATCGATCTCAGCCATATCTGCCACCGTCAGGGCAAAGTCGAATACGTCAAAATTCTCCCTGGCATGATCTTCACGGCTAGAGCGGGGAATGGCGGCAATCTGTTGTTGCAGGATCCATCGCAGGGCGATCTGAGTGGGTGACTTACCGTACTTAGCAGCCATTGAGTTCAGCGTGTCATTCTGAAGAACGTTGCCTTTTGCTAAGGGGCGGTAGGCTGTCACGGTCATAGTCAGCTCACGGGCCTTGGCAATCACACTGTCCTGCCACAGAAAGGGATGATACTCCACCTGGTTGGTTACGAGTTGATGCGGCCCACAAATTTGAACGGCTTGCTCCATCAGCGCGGTGGTGAAGTTACTGAGACCGATGGCCTGAGCTTGCCCCTGCTGTTTGGCCTGCATCAACGCTGTTAACGTTTCCGCAAGGGGGACAGATGGGTTAGGCCAGTGGAGCAACACCAGATCAACAGACTCTAGTCCTAACTTGTGCAGACTCTCTGTAATCGACTGACTCAGTTCAGACGCCTGAAATCGATCCACCCAAACCTTGGTTGTTACAAAGATCTCAGAGCGATCTACACCAGACTCTTTAATCGCCCGCCCAACCTCTGTTTCATTCTCGTACAGCTGAGCCGTATCAATATGTCGATAGCCCACCTCCAAGGCAAATCGAGTGAGCCGATACGCTGTTTCACCCTCTAATTGGTAGGTGCCAAAGCCGAGGGCTGGCATTGAAAAGTCATTAACTGTAATCCTCATGTTGGATCTGTCCACTTGAATCTTTGCACTTGAATCTTTGCCCTATGCTTGATGCACGCAGACCATTCAGACTATTCAGACCATTCAGATAAGGATCCTAGACATCAACCACCCTCAAGCCAGAATCAGCATCATGAACGGATTCATGTCTTATTCGTCCCAGATAGTAGCCACTGTGTAGGGACCCCCTTCTAAGGCGAAGAACGCGCCGGTGACATAGCGACGATGACGATCAAGATTAGCGATCTGTTGTAAGTCTTCTGCTGATAACGACACATCCGCCGCCGCCAGATTTTCCTGAAGCCGTGGGGGATTGACAGACTTGGGAATAACAGCTGTATTGCGACTGATACCCCAGTTCAACAGCACCTGTGCCGGTGTGATGCCCCGCTTTTGGGCAATGCCTGTGATCACAGGATCCTCTAGCAACACAGGTTCATCCTCAGCTTTCAATCCAGCAGGACGATCGGCTGATCCCAGCGGTGAATAGGCGGTGAGATGGATCCCTTTTGCCTGAGAGAACGCTAGCATTTGGGGTTGTTGTAAATAGGGGTGGAGTTCAATTTGATTCATCGCCGGTTGAATGCGAGCCGTCCCCACCAGTGAGTCCAACTTAGCGGTACTGAAGTTTGATACACCAATATGACGACATACCCCCTTATCGACCAGAGATTCCATCGCACCCCATGTTTCTGCAATTGGGAGATCCTGAAGGGCAATTAAGTCCTCCGCCTGTTTGGGGAAGCCGATCCCTTTTTTCCAAGCGACGGGCCAGTGAATCAAGTAAAGGTCCAGATAGTCCAACTGTAGATCGCTCAATGTTTTCTCTAGGCCCGGCTGCACATCCCCAGAGGCATGGGAATCATTCCAGAGTTTAGACGTGACCCAGATGTCCTCCCGCTTCACCACCCCCTCTTGGAACGACTCACTCAACGCCTGACCGATTTCGGCTTCATTCCCATACACCAATGCACAATCAATATGGCGATATCCCAGGCGCAGAGCCTCTTTCACCGCTTGGTACACCTCACCAGCAGGCGATTTCCAGGTCCCTAGCCCCAGAATTGGCATCGAGTCACCGTTGGGGAACGCTAGTGTCTTCATCACTCTCTAACCTCTCTAATCTCGCAGTAGCACGGGCTGTCTTGACAGGATAACAATCCTTCAATCCTGATTAGTCTGGCCTGTCAGTGTGACGGATGAGTGTGACGGATCCGTTGTGGCTTCAGGATCCTTCCCATCAGCTGCAGGATCCTTCTCATCAATGGGGAGATAATCGGCAGATAATTAGGAAAACTGTATTTGGAGGAGGGAGCGATCATCGTCAAACTTAGAAGTCGGATTCAAATGGGCGACTTTTGAAATGAGCGTTTGAGTTAAGGGTTTACGGTAGTGATGAGCAGAGGCTATAACCTCTTTGAATCCCTCTAAACTCCAAAGCTCGCCATTAGCCTGATGAAACTCATAGATGCCATCACTGAATAAATACATGATATCCCCAGGCTGAACGGTGTAAGTATCCTTGACATACGTTGCTTCATCCCACATGGCCACGGGCATCCCTTTGGTTCGTAACTCTTGAATGGTGCCAGGATCCTGATGAGGGACTAACAGAGCTGGCGGATGACCCGCACTTGCATAGGTTAGGATCCGTGTCTGCGGGTTGTAGAGTCCTAACCAGATAGTGAAATACTGATAATTCAGCGCCTCCATGTCAAATACAGAGTTGAGGCCTGTCAAAATGGCATCTGGGCTATAGAAGTCAACACCATACAATGATTGGGACCGTAAAAGATTTTGAATTGCTACCGAGAGCAGTGCAGCCTTCAAGCCATGCCCTGAGACATCCAACAGATAAATCAAGAGATGATCAGCATCAATCCAGTAGTAATCGAGAAAATCACCCCCTAGCTGACTGGAGGGAATGAATTGGTAATCAATAGCAATCGCCCCATCGGATGGTGGTGGCAATAACGAGCACACATACTCAGCAGCGTCGGCTAATTCTGCCTCCAGGGCTTGCTTTTGCTGCTGCAGCTCTTGAGCCAGTTCCTGCAGTTTTTGCGATGACTCGTACAGTCGTAACCCTGCCCGTACTCTCGCCATTAACTCCGCTGGATCAATGGGTTTGGCCAGGAAATCATCGGCACCGTTATCTAGGCCTTGAATCCGATCCTCAACCTCAGTGCGAGAGGTCAATAAAATGAAGAACGTGCGCGCCAGCTCCGGATCCGATTTGACATGCTGACACACCTTCAGCCCATCCACATCTGGCATTAACCAATCACAGATGATGAGAGCCGGAGGATCCTGACTGATAGCCTCTAGACCCTCCCGTCCATTCGAGGCCTCACAAACGGTATACCCTTGATCTCTGAGGGTGCGGCATAGTACCAGCCGGACGACTTTGTCATCATCGATTACTAAAATTGGCCCCATGTAGCCCCCTTCATCCCCTTCAATTGCGTTCCCTAGTCTAAAAATACACAGGATCCTGGTCAGATCAACAGGCTTTAGCTTTGACTAATACGCTACCTGACTCAGTCTGATTCAGCGGTTCAACCCGAGCTGATATTAATCCAGTAACCTCTGCAACTTGGGGTAGTGGATCCCTGTGGCTAACGACTGCTGGGCAACCTCCATAGCCTTCTGATGCTGTTCGAGTCTGCTGACGCCCTTACCGGATCCTGTGTTGTTCCGATTGTAGGGCATCGGCGTGGGTCTCCTAAGGATCCCTCGGTATATTCCTAGCTCTTAATTCCAGAGCCACCCAAGCGGTTGGGGTCGCTTTTCCGTATTGTTAACGAGAAAGCATCAGGTCCTCAATAGCCCCGATTCCGCCCCCACGTTCGAGAGTCGTAAATCGCCAGGGTAGCCCCATCAAATAACGGGCTCAGCCCGGCCACAGACTGCTCAGACCGGCAACTAGTCAGACCAATTGAGCATGATACAATCTTGACTCCTTTCGGGGCATCACTCGAAAATTGACTCGCCTCGGGTTACCGCTTGGCTAACTGTGCTGTTGCCATCATTACCATTGCCCGTTTTTTGATTAATATGTCATACTTCCGTGACACAGGACCCAAGGGTTTGTTCGTTTTGATGCTCGTAAATGCACGGAAAAAACAGAGCCAGCTTCAACTCTAAGCCGTGCTCATACGGAGATGTGAGACAGAGAGATCTATCTGTAGGCTCAATCTATCTACAGATGTAATCCCGTGAAATTTCTGATGGGTCTGTGAACAGAGATCATCGAAAATGAAATGGTTATCTGTAGAGGAGTACGCATGATGCAAGCTACCGATGAGCCAATTATGCCCTCTCAAATGACGATATTGGTTGTTGAGGATGATGAGTCTGCTCGTGTCCTCATGAGTCGGTATCTCGAACGGGAGGGGTATTCCGTTCATCTAGCCAATGATGCGGTTGAGGCCTTGAAGCTCTTTGCTCAGCATGTGTTTGATTTGGTTCTGCTCGACGTGATGATGCCTAAAATGAATGGCCTAGAAGTCTTGCAGATTATTCGTTCTAGCCGCGACAAGTCGGCACTGCCTGTCATAATGACTACAGCATTAGATCAAAGTGATGATATCGTCTGTGCCCTAGAGCTGGGTGCCAATGACTACATCACCAAGCCAATTGATTATGCGGTAGCTCTAGCTCGGATCCGGTCTCACTTGATGCTTTCAACAGCTGTTACCGAGAGATCTATCAATCGGGATCCGGCGTACCGGGGCGGGCGTTACTTTTTGGAAAAACTCATTGGTCGGGGTGGCTTTGGGTGTGCCTACCTAGCGCGAGATACCCACCGTCCAGGTCATCCCCGCTGTGTGGTGAAACAGTTGCAACTGACGTCAAATGAGCAGGCAACTGAAATTGTAGATCACTATCAAGCCTATGAACATGCTCGGCGCCTGTTTGTTAAAGAAGCTCAAACTCTTGAACATTTGGGTCACCATCCTCACATTCCTCATTTGTTAGCCTATTTTGATGAAGGAGATCACTTTTATCTAGTTCAAGAGTATATTGAAGGCCTATCTCTACGGCAGCATTTTTATGCAGGGAACCGCTGGACTCAGGAGGATGTACTTGAGTTTCTAAATTCAACGTTGCAAACACTTGCTTTTGTCCATGACAATGGTGTGATCCATCGAGACATTAAGCCTGATAATATTATTCGAACGTATAAGGAAGACAGCACTCAGTACACCTTAATCGACTTTGGCTCAGTTAAAGAACTGCAACCTCAGTTGGACGGCAGGGTGATCACTGTCTTTGTTGGTACACCCGGCTATGCCCCCTACGAGCAATACATTGGCCGACCCCGATTCAGCAGCGATATCTATGCTCTTGGGAGGGTGGCGATTGAAGGCCTCACCGGTGTTAAACCTTCAACGGAGTACCAGGATCCGGACTCCCAGACAGACGCATCCTGTCTTCCTATTGATCCAGACCTGCAGTCTATCCTGAACATCATGACGGATCCGGATCCAGAGGCGCGGTATCAATCGGTTCAAGATGTACTCGCAGCACTCAACACCTTCTATCAAAGGTCTGATGTAATGATCCCGTATCTGGCCACTGCTTGAGGCTGATAGACAAACCGGATCCCTCATGATGACGAATCCGGTTTGCGTAATGGTTCAGAGATTGGATTGCAACTGTTCCAAGCCATTAGGCCTTCAACTGTGCATCGAAAAATTCAATCGTCCGCTCCCAAGCCAGTTCAGCCGCGTCTGCGTCATAGCGAGCAGCATTCGTGTCATTGTGGAAGGCGTGGTTTGCCCCCTCGTAGATATGGATGGTGTAGTTGACATCATTGGTCTGCAGCGCCTCTTCGTAAGACGGGATCCCTTGGTTGATCCGATCATCGAGT
>CAYUEE010000121.1:0-13467 GCA_964443615.1 uncultured bacterium
CTTGGATTTGGCAGCAGTTGAAGTCGTAGCACCTTCCATCGAAGCGTAAGCCATGGCCTGCTGACCTAGCTTAGGTTAGACGAGCGCCTCCTCCGGGGGGCGTTTTGCTTTGGGAAGAACTGTAGTTGATTCGCTTTAATGTGAGACACCAACTTCCTGCCAGATCAGGTTTCAGCTTACTGCCTGCCTCATGCTTGGTTAAACAACCATAAACCTGTGATACCCAAAACCTTTTGCAGGTAGCACCGATCTGTAGCGTGACAGAGAGAAGTAAAGATCGACTCAGTCCACCTCTGAATCGTGTCACTCCGGAACTGAAAACAAAGAGTATTACCTGCGATAAAACGAATCCAGAGTGGTCAAGTCGGGATTGGTTGACGGGCCTAGATCAGGGTGTTACTATCCGGGGGCAATCAAATTAAAGCGAGTAGGATCCCCTGTCATGACCCAAGTTTTATCCCCCGATCTGAATGCCTCAGGGTTCAGTCCCTCTTCAGACGCCCAGGTGCGTCGACTCCGTTGCCGCGAGTGTGGGGCTGAGTACGAGCCCAAGGCCATGCACGTGTGTGAGCTCTGCTTTGGTCCGTTGGAAGTGGCCTACGATTACGACTATTTGAAGCGTGTTGTGAGTCGTCAGAGCATTAGTGAAGGTCCAAATTCCATCTGGCGCTATCGTGATTTCCTACCAGTAAATTCCGCCAACCCTATTGATGTCGGTACAGGCATGACTCCTCTGTTGAGAGCACACCGCTTAGGCCGGCGATTGGGTTTAAAAAATCTCTATATTAAAAACGATGCAGTAAATATGCCTACCTTGAGCTTCAAGGATCGGGTGGTGTCTGTAGCTTTAACTCGGGCTCGGGAGTTAGGCTTCACTACGGTATCCTGCGCGAGTACGGGGAACTTAGCTAACTCCACTGCAGCAATTGCAGCTCATGCTGGATTAGAGTGCTACATTTTCATTCCCTCTGATCTAGAAGCAGGCAAGGTCTTAGGATCCTTGATCTACAGTCCAACAGTCATGGCAGTGGAGGGCAACTACGATCAGGTGAATCGTCTGTGTTCTGAAGTTGCAGACCGGTATGGCTGGGGTTTTGTCAATATTAACCTCCGTCCCTACTACTCAGAAGGATCCAAAACTCTGGCCTATGAAGTGGCCGAACAGCTGGATTGGCAGCTACCGGATCAAGTGGTGGTGCCCTTGGCATCTGGATCCTTGTACGGCAAAATCTACAAAGGATTCCAGGAATTCGCGAAGTTAGGCCTAGTTGATGAGCGTCCCGTTCAGTTCAATGGTGCTCAAGCTGAGGGATGCTCTCCCATTGCTCAAGCCTTCAAAGAAGGCCGTGATTTTGTTTCTCCTGTGAAGCCCAACACCATTGCTAAGTCCATTGCGATCGGAAATCCAGCTGATGGTATCTATGCATTGGACATTGCTCGCAAGACGGGAGGTCAGGTGGATACAGCAACGGATCCTGAAATCATTGACGGGATCAAGCTACTTGCAGAAACTGAAGGGGTATTCACTGAAACGGCTGGCGGTACCACTATTGCCGTGTTGAAGAAGTTGGCTGAGACCGGCCAAATCAAGCCCGATGATGTCACTGTGGCCTACATCACAGGTAATGGGTTGAAAACACAAGAGGCTGTGCACCCTCACGTGGGTCATCCTCTCCTGATTTCACCCAAAATTGATAGCTTTGAGCAGGCTCTAGAGCGAGCTAGAACCCTGGAACGTCTAGACTGGCAAGATGTATCTGTCTGAGTTATCCTGCCTGATCTGTCCGACTATCTGATTCAACCTGGTGCTCTGACAGCTTCAGTCGGCTCAAACCTAGACATCAAACGAGTAGATATTAATAGGAGGGGCCTAGCATTGATACACCATCAATTATGAGCCCCTACTGAGTCCAAATCATCTAACTTGAAAAGTGCTACATCTGGATTAATGCGTATCTTTGCGTTGGAGTCTGTTTTCATGGCTGTTAAAGTTCTCATTCCTACCCCCTTACGTAAGTTGACTAATGATGCTCCTGAAGTGAGCTGTGATGGCAGCACCATCTCTGAATTGCTTGCCTCCCTCGATACTCAATGCCCTGGACTGAAAGCGCGCCTTTGTGACGAGTCCGGTGAGCTCCGCCGTTTTGTTAACTTCTATGTCAATAATGAGGATATTCGATTCCTTGATGGAGCAAACACTCCTCTCAATGATGGTGATGAAGTGAGTATTGTGCCTGCTATTGCGGGGGGTGTTGTAGTCTAGTGGCTAAGACTCTGATGGTTAAGCAGCAATACTAGTTGACAGCATAAATTTGATTGCAGCTCGGGTCTCGTGGCGTCACGGGATCCTTTTATTTTATTATCCAGAGCTAATGCTTATAATGTTTCTAGATTGGCTGGATGCTGTCCAGCATAGTCAAGGCAAAGATTTAAGCCGTTTAACCGTCTGGTGGTGTACAACCGATCGCCGAAAATGCGACAAGTAGATGCTCAGATTTGCTCAAGACCATATCTCGTCAGACAACAGAGTTCAAACGACAGAGGAGCAACCAAGAGATTTAGGATCCCTCAGTTGCTCGGTATATAGGTTTTAAAAGCTATTTTTATCTACCTAGAGGTTATCGTTCTGACTTCGGATATCACAATATTTATCTCAGGAACTCAACGATCTGATACATTTTGCAATCTTCCTCTCAGAGGTTAGTAGTGTGAGGACTACTGTATCAGGATGTATATAACTGAAGTATTTAGCGGCATCTTTGACTTGGTTTTTCAACCCACAAATCTTGCTGATGTAAAGTCTTGTTGGATTTATAGGATCTGTGTGGATCTAAAACTGTCATGATTCCAGCCCAGGCTCATAGGATCCTTCTGACACGCCATCTTAGTTGAGCAGAAATAACTTGGCCAGGCTGCTTTACTGCTCTTTGGATCCCCATCCTCCTCCTCCAGGTGTCGAAATTGTGATTACACTGCCAGCCGATAACAGCCGAGTTATCTTTCCAGGAACAGAATAGCCATCAATCTCGTTAACTCCACAGGATCCATCTCCCCCATCTTGAGCTCCCTGAGGAGCAATAATGCGGCGTTCGGTTAACAGAGATAGAGTACAGTCTTCCAGGACTTCTAGTGATCGAACTAAACCTAATCCTCCTGTGTGATGGCCATGGCCACCCGATTGATCTCGCAACTCGTAGCGTAGGATCCTGAGAGGATAGTCGAGCTCTAGCGCTTCAATAGGTGTGTTCAAAGTGTTACTCATGCCCACATGGATCCCACTTGGACCTGGCCCATAAGCTGTTGCCCCCTGCCCGCCACCCAGCGTTTCATAATAGGTGAAGTTAGCATTGCCCAGAATGACGTTGTTCATAGTTCCTTGTCCCTGTGCCATTGCCCGATCTAGCAGTGGGAGAGCTTTGAAAACCAGGTCTGCAATTCGTTGGGATGTTTCAACATTGCCCGCCACCACAGCTGCAGGGAACTGAGCATGGACTAGACACCCTACAGGAGCTGAAATGGTAATCGGAACCTCAACACCCGCATTACTAGGAGCGTCAGGGTCGAGTAAACACCGCAATGCGAACAACACGGCTGAACGTGTAACAGCCATCGGTGCATTCAAGTTTCCCTTAACAGCTGAATCCGTCCCTTCAAAATCCACCTCGATTTTGTCAGCTTGAATAGTAATCGTAACCTTTAGTTGACTGAGATCTTGAGCTAGACCATCACTTTCCAATTGGTCCACTGCTTTGTAGACGCCATCCGGCCACGCTTGAATTTGAGATCGAATGCGGTGCTCTGAATAGGTTACAACAGATTGAATGAGGTCCCAAGCCCGATCTTCACCATAGGTTTCCAATAGCTCCTGAAACCGCTGCACTCCAACCCAATTTGCGCCAGCCTGCGCTTGAAGATCTCCTCGTCGTTGCTCCGCTTTCCGCACATTTGCCAAGATCAATTTTAATATGTCTGGATCCCATTCAAAGCCCTGATCTTGAAGTTGCCCCACCCGCACAGGTGGAATCACCAACCCCTCCTGCCAAATGTCCATAGAATCTGCAGGCATCGATCCTGGCCGCATACCCCCCACATCGGCATGATGAGCTCGGTTGACGGCATACGCTACAGGGTGAGTCGGATCCGTTAATCCAGGAACTGCAGTCACTAAAGTTAGATCCGGTAAATGGGACCCTCCATGATAAGGATCATTCAATAAGAACATCTCTCCGGCCTGAGGTTGACAAGCTATCACAGCTCGTACAGCTTCTGACAAAGCACCTAGGTGGACAGGAATATGAGCAGCTTGGGCTATCGCTAACCCTGATCCATCGAATAACGCTGTTGAGCAATCGCGGCGCTCCTTAATATTTGAAGAATAGGATCCTTGTATCAACCGTGCCCCCATCTCTTCGGCAATCCCAGCCAGAGCATTCGCCAGCACTTCCAACTCGATCGGATTCGCATCTGACTTCATCGCTATCCATCCCAGTACTGATCAAGACATAACTAATCAAGACATACTATCCCTCACAATACATGAACGGAGGATGCCGGCGGAACACCAGCAGCTAATAATGCTCTTAGATCAACAACAGAGCCAACGACAATGATGGCTGGCGGTTCCCAAGGTGAAGGGGCTGGATTAGCCCGTAAGTCACCCAATGTTGTAGTCCAAACGTGCTGTCTAGGTGTTGTTCCCCATTGAATAATCGCTACAGGGGTATGGGGTAACTTACCACCCCCCAGCAACCCATCCGCAATGGTGGGCACATTGTGAATCCCCATGTAAATCACCACCGTTTCGGCAGCTTTCGCTACGGCATGCCAATCTACCCGGGGGCGATACTTCCCTACTGCCTCATGGCCTGTTACAAACAATACAGATGAGCTGTGCTCTCGGTGGGTGACTGGGATCCCGGCATAGGCTGGTGCCGCTATTCCTGCTGTAATCCCCGGAACCACTTCAATCTCAACTCCAGCAGCAATTAGGGTCTTCATCTCCTCACCCCCGCGGCCAAACATGAACGGATCGCCCCCCTTCAAGCGCACCACAATGGCTACTTCTCGGGCTTTCGTTACTAAGAGTTCAGAAATATCAGGCTGGAGCCAGGTATGAGCCCCGCGTCGTTTCCCCACATTAATCTGTTCCACCGTTGCGGGAATCAAGTTTAAAATTGGCTGGCTGACTAGTGCATCATAAATCACAACATCCGCGCACATCAATAAACCCTTTGCCTTCACTGTGAGGAGCCCCGGATCGCCTGGACCCGCGCCAACAAGATACACTTTGCCCATGATATCTCCGGTGCTAAAATCTGTATTCAACTGGGAGGTAGAATAGTACGCTTAAGACGTACATAACGGTTGTGAAGAACTTAGACCCGTGTGGACCAAACGACAGACGGCTTCTACCAGGAACGGATCCGGTAACAGCAAATTATCTAAGCCAATCACTAAATCAGGATACTGATTGTGAATATCTGTGAGCTGCTGCTGAAGCTGTTCTAGAATGCCACCGGGAAAGAAGAAAAAAGGTAGAACCTGTAGCCGACGGTAGCCCTCATCGTAGAGAGCCGTAATCTGGTCCGTCAGTGATGGAGGTTGTGACCAGTAAGCCAACGTCATGGGGGGTACATCTAGGATCTGTTCACCCACTTGAACCACCAATGCCTGCATCCGCTTCGCAAACTCGGGCTGTCGACTCCCATGGGATAGCAGGATCCATCTTTCCACCTCTTTTCCTTTACTCCGTATCCGCTGCTCCACCACCTGAGCCATCTCAGGAACTTGGCCAAGGGCAGGGGTCTGTACCACTCGCAAGTGAGGGTGTTGCTCGATCACTACAGCTAAGATATCGGGGATATCCTGGTTCAGGTGGATCCCTCCCCCCATGAAGACGGGTACTACAACCAAGGTAGGATCCGGGTTTGGAGGAATTATCTGACAAATTTGCTCAGCTAGAGGTGGATTAGCCAGCTCCAGTTGGCCCCCTTGCACCGGAATCGGATCCATTAAGCGTTGACAGCGGTGCACAAACTCAGCAAAGGCAGCTTGATAGCGAGGATCCTGGCTACCATGACAGAGGACAAGAACAGACTGCGACATAGTTAAATGCTGGTGATCACTGTATAGACTAACCTCAGATTTGCAACTTCGCTAAATTTCATGTTCAATTCTGAAAACGTGGGAGTACAGATTTGCTAGGATCTGCTTACCTTCTTGAGTGAGCTTAAGATATTGGCAAGCATCTTTGATGTAGGGGTGCACACTGTTCCAGTAAAACTTGGGATAATTGAGGCGCAAATCATCAGGGTTTTGATATCCTAGCATTTTATTAACTCCAGTCTCTTCAAACTCATAGAACAGCGCAGGAATCTTTTGCATGTAGCGTGGATCACTTAGCTGACCAATCAAGTCGGCAGCACGGACTAAACCAGGATAATACACGGTGTCTTGATGATCACTATCCAATGGCACTGGGAAGCGTGTGAGTTCAATATTGTGTTTGACGATATCAATGTTAACCATCGGATGATTTTTGAACCGTTCCTCAACAAAGAGTTTACCGCGATCAACATGATAGGGAGTTAAGCTAGCATCTGTGGCACCGGACGGTAGCTGAATCACCTCATCATCTTTACCCGTCGCAAATAGTCTAGACTCCTCTTGATCTAGGCGACAAACTCCCCTAACGTAACCAATGTCATGACAGATCAAAGAAATCATGAAATGAAGCCAATCTTCCGCTGAGACATCCCCTTGTTTAACATACTTGCCCCACAGGATCTCCTGCCCCACCAACGTGACAAAACTAGTGTGTTCAATATTGTGATACAGAGCATCACTACCTGCTATTGTTTCTAACGCTACCGTTGCCACCCATCGTAAGAGTTCAGCACACTGATGACGCTGTCCATCGGCAGAAGGGTAATAGCCCATGTTAACTTTGGCTAAAAAGGCTTCAATCAGAACTTGAGTGGGATTAAACATCGCTCACACTGTCATCAAATCGTTAACTGTTGTGCTGGGTGCATTATCCTACGTTGACTTAACCGTTCTTCTCAGAAGACTTGAAATCAACGATAGGATTTAACTCTCAAACAAACCAGGAAATACATTGTTAGTCAATACTGGAGCGGTCATCTCGATCCATGTCATCTTGCTCCCCTAACCCTAGTCTCATGACCTTAATACCGGTCCTATGACCTTAGTATCAGTCCCATGACTTTGGCTCTAGTCTTACAATTTTGACTAATGAATCTTGATTCTGTGAACTCAATCCATCACTCTGGAGCAGATTAGCCCTGATGAGCAGTTGACCCAAGGTCTCTATTCCAACCGTCCACTTAACCTGGTCCATTCAACCTAATCCATTCAACCTAATCCATTCAACTATCAAACCCAACCCTGATTAATTAACACTGATGAGTTAGCGCTTAGCTAACCGACAGAGACAAATTAATGCGGATCCTTGCTATCAACTTGTATGCTTGACTGAAATATATACCGGGCGAACAACTCTATATCGGCACTCTGAAGTCGCTAGTGACAGACTGAGTTGATCCCTTCACTTTGCGCCTGTTGTAACTACCTGTAGAGCTACTCGCATTAGTGTTTTTATATTAGTGTCATTAACGATCCTCCTACAATAGGCCACAACACTGGGCCACAAGTGTTCAATCTTAGCACCCTGGTCAGAGAGACATCCTAGTCTCACCATAATTCCAGGTCTGTGCCCCAGTTCCCAACTCAAGACACGGATCCCGGCCTTCCTTCGAAAAGCGTACAGATCCCCCTTACTGTAACTGACTCTTGGCCTAAATATGCCTTCAACCACTAACCTAGTGATGATCCCTAGGATCCTACTGTGAAACCCCTACAGCCCCCTACATGCCCTCGATAGTAGAGTTTACTGATCGGCTGTACTCTCATCCCAAGTTTCATGATTCACCCGGTTTGAGCCCAAACGCCAACGGAATGGACCACCTAGGAGCATGAGGTTCATGAGACCCAAGCGTATGCACAGGCGGTGGAGTACTGGTGTCAAGCAGCTACCGCCTATGAGTGCCAACACGATTCTTACAACCAAGCCCTAGCCCTCAGCAATGCCGCCTTAGCCTCCGTATCCCAACCCAACGACCTGTAGCCCATGAACTAAGTGAGCAGAGTTCTAGCCTTGTGCAAGCCTTGCCTGCTGTATCCCATGAATAGTTTTGGGTGGCTGCGCAGGTTCACAGTAAGGAATTGGCTATCACAAAAGTGTTAGAAAAAGCACTGGCCACCACGCAAGACAGTCGTCCTGAGATGCACCCTTCATCCTGGCAGGACATTCTGGCAGGACATTAGCTATGGCTCCGGAGTCGGCTGGAGGCTAGTCTACGAGTGAATTGAGGATTCTAAGCTCCAGTGCTAGGGCCTAGTGGAAGAGAAAAGTAGAACGTGCTGCCTTGACCTAGTTGGCTTCGAACCCAAATGGATCCGTCATGCTGACGAACAATGCTGCGGCAAATGGAGAGCCCCAGACCTGTTCCGCCTTTCTGCCGGGAATCGGAGGCATCAACCTGTTGAAATTGGTCGAAGATAGTGTTGATTTTTTCCTTAGGGATTCCACGGCCTTCATCCCTGACTTTGAACAAAATTTGAGTATCCCATTCGTACCCGACTTCAATTGTCACTTGACTGCCCGATGGAGAAAACTTGACAGCATTGCTAATTAAATTCGTCAAAATTTGCAGGATCCGATCAGGATCAGCCCAAAACTTAATCGGCGAAGGATGGGAAACAAGCTTGATCCCGACCTCATTAGCCATTGGGGTCATTGTGGCGATGGCTTGATTAATTAAATCAGCGGCATCACAGGGCTGCTTATCTAAGGCGATTTTGCCGGACTCCAACCGTTCTAGGTCCAGAATGTCGCTGACGAGACGGGATAGACGTTCTGTGTTGCGGGTAGCAATGTCTAATAGGCGAGCCCCTTGAGGTTTTAATTCACCTAACCGACCTGTGGCTAGCAGGGTTAAGGATCCGTGTAAGGAGGATAAGGGTGTCCGTAACTCGTGGCTCACCATTGAAAGAAATTCATCTTTGAGACGTTCAACCGCTTGTAGATCGGTGATGTTAATGGCAACACCAACGAGGCCTGCGATGCGACGGCCTGTATCCAGGGGCTCTAAAATTATGTCGTAAGTACCTGTGGTGCCATTCAGGTGAACATCTACCCGTTGGCGGGCTCGGGTCTTGGACTGCAGAACTTGGCGTTTCAGTTCAATAAGTTGGGCATTATCAGCTCCCAGAAGTTCATCATCAGTCCGACCGATCCACTCGTCAGCCTCAACACCCTGCTGCGGATTATAGATCCAGCTGTAGCGGAGGTTTGTGTCTTGCGTGAACATGGAAATGGGGGAATTGTCCAAAGCCAATTGCAACCGCGCTTCATTGCGCTGCAAGGCGATCTTGGTGTTTTGTTGTTCAATCAATGTGGCCAGCAACACCGTCACCGCCTCGAGAGAATCAATTTCATCCTGATTGAACTGTCGTGGGGTTTGAGTCCAGATATTGAGTAGCCCGAAAGCCTCAGGATTACCAGGAATTCGGATCCCTAACCCTGAGGTGGCTGGATATCGTTGTAGCAGTAGAGATCGATGAGGAAACCGGGTTTCTATGCTTAAGTCATTAATCACTACCGGATCCGTGGTACTTAGAATGTAGTCAATCTCGGATCCTGGCTTCACTTCAAAATCGAGCAGGGATGTGTCACCCAAGCCCCAACTGGCCACTAACTCTACGGATCCATCAACCGACTTAGCCAAGATATAACCATAATCCACTTCTAATGTGGTCACAATCCCATCCACTGCCTGAGTCATCAAATGAGATAGCGGGATCCCGGATAATGCATCCTGGCCGAGTTGAGCAATAAGCTGTTGCAAACGGGCGTATCGCATGAGGCTACTATTGGCACGTTGCAGGTCGAGAGTTCGTTCTTCCACCCGCCGCTCCAACTCCTTGTTAAGTTCATTTAAGGTCGTTTCCGAATCCTGGCGTTGCTGAATCTCGAATTCCAATTCTTGATTGGTCAGCGCCAGCTGCATGGGATTCGGAATCGCGAGAGCCTGAGGCACTTGGAATACCAGCACAGCAGCTGTGTATAACGACACCAAGGCTGTAAAGGCCCTAATTCCGCCGCTCAGCCAATACAAAGGCTGCCAAATAGTTACCACATCAAGTAAATGACCAGTGCCACAAGCCACAATGAAGGCGGCAAACAACCAAAACAGCCATCTGAGGGGCAAATCAGAGCGACGGGCCAAAACAGTTAGCGTTACGGGAATGGAGTAGTAAGCCAACGTAATGAGGACATTAGAGATGGCATGGAGACCAATAAGCGTTGGATCCCAGAGATAACACTGTCCATGCGGCATTAAACAAGATGGAGATAGGGCAGAATCACAAAATGAACCCATACATCCAGTATCGGAAGTGACTACAGTGACTACTTCAGCATAGATTACCCGCAAGGGGTCTTAGGATCCTGTCACGACAGAGATAGGCAGGGGTCGAAACCGGGTCGGTTCTCATTGCGTTGGATCCACCCTGCTGTTCAACAAAGAACGAAACTGGGCTAATTAAAAAAGAAACGGTTGGGGGCATTGGCATCGGCTAGCAATAATAAGTGGCGTTGAGTAACTAACCATTGAGTCGCAGCGGCTAATTTTTGAATGACCTGCTGTCTAGCATAACCACTAGCTACCAGCCCAGGATTAGAGCTGGACTCCAATGCCAGCAGTCCTATTTTGGTTTACATCAATCACGGCCAATTGTAAGCATCTGTGTCGATTTCGGCTCTTCTCGTCAACAGACAAAATTGACAGCGGATAATAACACATGGATCCGTCGATACATCAGGAAACATGCTATGGAACGGGTGATAGTGTCGATAGTAGCATTAGCCTTGTCAACCTCGATTTGGACCTGGTTGATTACCAGCATTGACCACTTTGAACGTGAGCCCCTGAAATACATGTTTTATACCTTTCTCTGGGGGGCTGTGCCGGGGTTGCTGATTAGCTTTATCTCCCAATGGGTCCTCTTTGGCGTCGTGCACGGATCCTTGGGGACGCAAACCTTAATGGCGAATCTGTTGAACTCAGCCTTGATTGCTCCTGCCAGTGAAGAACTGTGTAAAGGAGTTGCGATTTTGATCATCTTTTGGCTCTTTCATCGTGAGTTTGATGGTTGGGTGGATGGCATTGTGTATGGGGCAGTAGCCGGACTAGGATTTAATTTCGCCGAGGATTTACCGGGTTTACTCGCTGCTCAGAATTGGACCGTTTGGAGCACTCTATTTTTCAATGATTTCCTCAATGGTGGTGCTCATGCCTTCTACACTGCGTTTACGGGTATTGGTTTTGGTGTCGCTCGTTATCTCAAGGATCCGAGTCGCAAAGTCTTAGCTGTTGTCTCAGGTCTCACGGCTGCTATTGTCTTTCATGGTATCAATAACGGATCCGTGGTGATGATCAATGCCTTTTTTCACCGAGATCAATCCACCAGTCTCTTTTTCGACCAGGTTTATCTGTGGAACTATTGGGGCCTGGCGCTACTTTTGGGTGTGCTCTGGTTTGTCGCTGATCGGGTGGAACGGTTCCGGTTACAAACCTATTTGCGAGACGAAGTACCTGAGGTGATTCCAACAGAGTTATACGACCATTTATGCTGCCAAGGATCCCGCGCGTTATCCCACTTTACCCCCGATCAAAGAGCGGAATTTATGCAAACCGTTGCTGAGTTAGCTCAGAAGAAGTTTCAACTTCAGACGATGGGAGATGAAACGGGGAATACACGCGAGATTGAGGCATTACGACAGATGTTGCAGCGGCAGTGTGCCAGGGCGTTGCTATCTTAATCTATTTTCGTTGGTCGATTTGGTTAGCCTGGTTTGGTTAGTTTGTTTTGGCTTTAACAGTGGGCTCCACACCTAGGATCCGTTCCAATGCTTGAATGACCCGTTTTGGATCTAGATGTGCCATGCACGGATGACCATCGACCAAACAGGCTTCATTCTTGAAGCGATTCTCAATACAAACTCGACATTTAATGGTCGATCCAACTGTTGTGACATGGGGCATACGAGGCGCCCAAAGATTCATCGGACTGGCACCATCCCCATCTCCATCATTGCCGAATAAAGCAATTGTCGGACAGCCTACCGCTGCGGCAATGTGAAGGGGACCAGCATCCACAGAAAGACAAACTTTAGCGTTTTGTAGGGCTCCGGCAAGTTCAATCAAGTTGGTTTTCCCTCGCAGATCAATCAACTGTGTCTGGGTCAACAAATCATCCTCTGAGGATCCGCCATGATAGAGATCCTGTTGAACCTTGGGGGCACTCCCGATTAACCCAACGGAAAAACCCTGCTGTTCACACCATTGAATCACGTGTAACCAATAGCCCAGGATCCACATCTTAGCCCGTCGAGTAGTTGTGATATGGACTAACACATCTGGGACGGGAAAGGGCGGATCCTGACTCGGCAATTCTAGTTTGAAGAAATCAGTATCAACATACGCGAGGCGACAGAAGATTTCACTGATGTAATTACTCGTCAATAATCCTCGATACCGATCTAAAAAGTCAGGGCTATTCCAATCGTCATCCTGCAGCATCTTTTGGGTGAGATCGGATCCTGGATCTAGCTTGCGGCGGAAATCTGGGGTAAGACCGGCTCCGGCAATGTAGGTAGGACGGATCGCACTCACAGCCACCAGATTTAACTCACTGAACTCATCGCAATTCACAGCTAAGTCGTAGGGTCCAGCAGCTTCGATCCGGGTTTTGACATGGTTGCTGAGGGATTCCAAAAAGTCTGAGCGCTTGGTGTAGAGAGGGAAGCAGGCATCAATGTAGGGGCAGTGACTTTCGAAATCGTGGGTAATATCACTACCATAAAAGTCGAGCACACAACCAGGATACTTTTCCTTCAATCCTCGCAACAGAGGAATCGTCACCACAAAGTTCCCCACCTTAGTTGAGGAGAAGACAGCTAGATGAGGTTGATCCCGCAACGGCTGATTGCTAAAGCGTTCCATAGACTCAGTTGAGCGACAGACTGGATCCTATCAGAATCTTCGCAGTACTCCAGCCATAGCTGAAAGCTTGGCTGGCGGTGTCGCGGAGAGCAACTGAAGGGAGCAACCTACAAAGTATTTGCTAAAATGTAAATGGGTATCTTATACCAGACGAAATCGAATTGCAGTTGTGAAGAATGTAGTTGCTTCGTCGTAGTCACGGACAACTCAGTTAGCAGATTACGGGCATCAACCTGGTGCCCCGCTGCTCTCAACATAGCTTTCTGGCGCGTTATTGATACAGCCAGGTTTTTCATAAAAAAGGATCGTAGCCATAGGTAGAGGGGGGGGATCTATAGAGGCTAACAAAGCTACCAGGATCTGAGTAAATATCTTTCCA
>CAYUEE010000122.1:0-13373 GCA_964443615.1 uncultured bacterium
CTGATCGTCGCCTTGGTAGGCCATTACCCCACCAACTAGCTAATCAGACGCAGGCTCATTCAAGGGCGAAGTTCTTTCAGCTCTCGCCGTATAGAGTATTAGCAGAAGTTTCCCTCTGTTATCCTCTTCCCTTGTGTAGATTCCTACGTGTTACTCACCCGTCCGCCACTAGGTCCGAAGACCTCGTTCGACTTGCATGTGTTAGGCATACCGCCAGCGTTCATCCTGAGCCAGGATCAAACTCTTCGTAGAAGTTGATGTTGTTTGTGACTTCCAGATGCCACCTCTAAAGACTGACAAAATAATTTTGTTGATCTCTACAGATAGCTTCCTTTCGTCACCGTTTTGCGCTACGCTGCTCGTTAGAAAGATAAAGCACCAGACACATGAGTGAATAGAGCAATAATCTCTGACTGAGCTGCGAATAAAGTCTCTGGATTAACCAAGAGCGAGCAGGTTCAGGTGCTGTTTTACTACTTAAAGCTTGCTTTCATTGTTCGGGCACTGAGGATGTTTCCTTCGAGTGCTTTACAAGCATACGGCCCCCCTCCCCCTCCCGTCAACCCTCACCCTCTCTTTTTTCTGAGTTTGCTGGGACCAGTCTTTCAGGATTCTGGAGTATTCACGAGTAAACTTCTTCCGAGTACATTTGTCCGGGTACTTATTGCTGCGTCTCGAGATACTCTTCGGGGTACCAGAAGTCAGCCCAGTCACGGCCTACCTGAACTGTGATGTCTGACTCAATTGCGCCTGTTGACTCAACTTTGACTTCACCGATACCTAACAGAGCTTGCATTTCGCGAGCACTCGCACTGTCTCCTTGTTGAGCGATGATCTTGGTGGTGGAACTAACTTGTGGATCGTCCACAATGGGAAATACATAGGAGAAGCCGCGTTCCTGCAGATCGTTAGTGAAGCGACGAGCCATGCCGGGACGGCCAGATGCATTCTGTACAGCGATACGAAGTTGCACAGGCGGAGGAGATTCGGGCCTGCCATATTCAGGAATGGCTTCAAAATAGTTGACGGCAATTTGGTAGATGCCTTGTTGGTCCGGGATCCAGTAGCTGGTGGAAAACTCCTGAGCTTGGCTGAAGCGTCCTGGCAGCATGACCATGTTGAGGCTATCTTGACTATTGTTCAGCAGGAACTTGGCTAGGGACAGGAGCTCTTCCCAAGTAAGGTTAGTATCAAGGTTAGCTTTGATAGCCTGCAGAATCTGCGGTACCCGAGCCCAGGCACTAGGTTTTAGCATTTCACGGCTGATGGCTCGCATAAGTTCTTGCTGACGCTGAACACGGCCAATATCCCCCAACTGATCATGACGGAAGCGAATGAAGTGGTGAACTTGCTCACCATTCAATCGTTGAAGGCCCGGTTCAAGGTTGATGTAGAGGCCCTGGGTGACATCGGTGTACTTCATTTCTTCAGGGACATAGACTTCAACACCTCCCATGGCATCGATTAAGTCTTGGATTCCTTCGGTGTTTAAGCGGACGTAACGGTCGATGGTGATGCCTCCAAGAAGATCACTGACAGTACGGGCCGCGAGAACAGGACCACCCAGATTATTGGCGACGTTCACTTTGCTAATACCATGATCTGGGATGTCGACACGGGTGTCACGGGGTATGGATAGGAGGGCTACGGTTTTCTCTTGTGGATCGAAGCGGGCCAAAATGACGGTGTCACTACGACCCTGTAATGCTTCCTGCTTCGTCTTGTCGGTGTTGGCTGGATCCGGATCATCCGCACCGAGGACGAGAATATGGAGAGCGTAGTCGAGGGAGTTGTCATCACTGAAGAAGCGTTGTTCCTCTGGGGTAAGGTTGGAGGACAGGATGGGGCGGGGCAAGAGGACAGCAGCAACGGCTCCGAGTGCGCCAGCCGAAAACGCAGTAAAACCCAGTAGGGACCAAATGATCCAGTGTCGGTATCGAGTTGACATGGAGACTGCCGATGGATCCTTAGTGACGGAAGTGAGACTTGTGCTGATGGCTGGCCCACTATAACAATGAGAGAAGAACAGTGAGAAAGCCAGAGTTATTTTATCCCATCGTTTAAGGAGTTCCATGCAAGCTGTGATCTTGGCAGGGGGGAAGGGGACTCGTCTGCGCCCTTTTACCTGGACTCAACCGAAGCCGTTGCTGCCATTGTTAGATATTCCTTTCCTGGTGTGGATGATCCAGCGGTGCCGGATGGCGGAGCTAACGGATGTGATTATTAGCGTGGGCTACCTAGGATCCGATATTGAGCAGTTTCTGGGTGATGGAGCTGAGCATGGGGTCAAGATCCGTTACATCCATGAGGATTCACCACTGGATACAGCAGGGGCCTTGGCGAAGGGACGCGATTATTTTACGGGGGAACCTCTGGTTGTGTTTAATGCAGATATTCTAACAGATCTAGATTTGTCGGATATTATGCGGCAGCATCAGGAGTCGGGAGCTAGCGCGACGCTGACGCTAACTCGGGTGGATGACATTACCGCGTATGGTTTGGTAGAGATTGATGAGGCTCGCACGATTCTGTCTTTTCGGGAGAAGCCCACACCAGAGGAAGCCTCAACGATCTCAACAGACACGATAAATGCTGGAACGTATGTACTGGATCCGGCTATTTTTGCGGCGTATCCGGCAGAGGAACCGTTGAGCTTTGAGCGACGGGTATTCTTGGATGTGCTGGCTGCAGGTCAGCTAATGAAGGGCTACATCCACCGGGGATATTGGCGCGATTTGGGGACGCCTGGGAGTTACTACTATGGTCAGTTGGATATTCTGACTCGCAAGATGGGCGATTTTGTCTTGCCGGATGTGGAAGAGCGGGGGTTGGGTATTTGGATCCATCAGGACGCTGAGGTATCGCCGCAGGCAAAGTTGGAGGCTCCGTGTTACGTAGGAGCTCTGTCTAAGATTGGGTCAGCTGCTAGTTTGCCGGCAGGGACGGTGGTGAACCGGCAATGCTGGATTAACCGTCGTTTAGAACCGGGGATTTATGGGCCTGGAACGTTAGCGGTTTAGTGTTGAAAAGAACGGAAGGTGTGAGGGTTGAAATGGCTCGGGTAACTCAGTTGCAAATTTTCCCGATTAAGGCATTGGATCCAGTGGCGGTGACATCAGCGGTGATAGCACCGGGAGGAAGTTTCAAGTGGGATCGGCAGTGGGCTTTGTTCGATGAATCGGGCCATTTCATTAACGGGAAACGCTTCGCTGGAGTTCATGGCATCAGAGCGGACTTTGATGCAGCTATGGTAAGGGTAACACTAAGGTTAGGATCCGAAACAGCTTCGTTCGATTTGCAGAATACGGATCCATTAACCCATTGGCTAGGTCAGGTTTGGGGGATGCCGGTCTATCTGCGGCAAGATCTTGAGCATGGGTTTCCTGATGATCTAAATGCACCAGGGCCAACGATTATTAGTACCGCAACGCTGCAAATGATGACGGAGTGGTTCCCCCGTTTGACGCTCATTCAGGCGAGGGCTCGGTTTCGGACCAATATTGAAGTAGATGAGGTGCCGGTGTTCTGGGAGGATCAATTATTCAAGACGGCGGAGCAGGTGGTACAGTTTCGCGTGGGTGGGGTATTGGTTGAGGGGGTTAATCCGTGTGCTCGATGTGTGGTGCCGACTCGGGATCCGTGGACAGGGGAAGTGATTCCAGGGTTTCAAAAGCAGTTTGTAGACCGACGGCGGGCGGAGTTACCTGAGTGGACAGAAAGATCCCGATTTAACCATTTTTATCGTTTGGCAATTAATACCCGAGTCCCTGCCTCTGAGGCGGGAAAGGTGATTCGAGTGGGGGATCCGATTGAAATGATTGGAGCTGTTGTTGCCTAGTTTTAGGGTTTGAGAAGACAGGATCCGTTCTACGTAGCAACCGTTCACCAGTTCAAAAGACTCCAAGTGCCGAGTATAGCGACTTTTTGATGGCCCCTTTGAAAGAAATGACCTCCTGTTTGGGAAAAATGTTCTGGGTCATAGTAAACGTGATGTCTCTGCCGTCTGTGCTAGTGAACTATTCTGAGCGGGGGGTGATGCGGAGAGACCCAGGTGTGGATTAAGATCCAGGGTAATCTCTGTACTACAACATCACGTTTTATTGCTCAGTGACTGAAATTCTGCACAGCAAAGGGCTCAAACCCTACCAACTTAAGCAACTTCAGAGGCTTTCTCAGCTCCGACTGCCCCCTAATCGCCTTGTCTCGGTCGATTTTGCGCAGCGACTCGGCTCTATCACCCAGGATCTGAAACTGCAATCACTCAGTGTGTATCTCAACCGGCGAGGACAGGTGATTCGCGTTGGAGTGGGCAACCCGTTTGAGACCCAAATTCCAGCCCTAGAACTGCCTCGTCAAGGATCCGAACGCTTGTGCGGGATCCGTTGTATTACAACTCAAATGCATGGGGGGGAGCCCGGACAGAAGGCGCTAACGGCGATGGCCTTGCAACGATTGGATGCTCTCGTCACGTTGGTGGTGTCATCCTCAGATGGTCATCATCGACGCGGGGGAAGCGCCACTGGCTTTGTCCAGAATAGCTATCTGGCTCATTTAGTGCCGGATCCGGACGTGCGCTGGATGGTGTCGGATCCAATGGGGATTGGGATCCTGGCTGAGCAGGATCTGGTTGATTTGGTTGAAAACCTAGAGCGGGAATTTGGACGGTGGTCAACCCCTCGGCAGGTGGATTCCGATCAGGATCGCACCATTTTGGTTGGTCTTCAAGATAGTCGCCAAAGTTACGAAGATTTAATGGATACCCTGGCAGAGCTGGAGCGCTTAGTGGAGACAGCAGGGGGGCAAGTCCTGCATGTGTTGTGGCAACGGCGAGAGGGTCCTAATTCAAAGACGGTGATCGGATCCGGTAAAGTTCAAGAGTTAGCGCTGCTGGTTCAAGATCTAGGCGCCAATATGGTGGTGTTTGACCGGGAGTTGAGCCCCAGCCAGGTGCGGACGCTGGAGTCACAGATTGGGGTGCGGGTGGTGGATCGCAGTGAGGTGATCCTGGATATCTTTGCCCAGCGAGCCCGGACAAGAGCGGGTAAGTTGCAGGTGGAGTTGGCCCAGTTGAATTACTTACTGCCACGGTTAGCGGGTCGGGGTCGGACAATGTCTCGATTGGGTGGTGGTATTGGCACACGAGGACCGGGTGAGACTCAGCTAGAGATGGAACGCCGAGCCATTCAACGTCGGATCACCAAATTGAAGCAAGAGGTGGCTCAATTGCGCTCGCATCGACAGCGGTTACGGCAGCGGCGGGAACAGGCGGATATCCCCGTGATTTCAATTGTGGGGTATACCAATGCGGGGAAATCGACCTTGCTCAATGCGTTGACTCAGTCGGATGTGTATGCAGCTGATCAACTGTTTGCGACTTTGGATCCGACAACTCGCCGATTGGAGGCGTCGGGGGGAGGATCCTTGCTGTTGACGGACACAGTAGGATTTCTAACGGAGTTACCCTCTCAACTCGTCGAAGCGTTCAAATCCACGCTGGAGGAAGTGACAGAAGCGGATGCCCTGCTGCACGTGGTGGATATTTCACACCCATTGTGGGAGCGGCAGATTGATGCGGTTGAAGCGCTGTTGAATGCGATGCCTTTGGCCACAGGTCCGCGTCAGCTGGTGTTCAACAAGATTGACCGGGTGGATCCAGACTGGATTGATGATGTGAAGTCGCTATACCCACAGGCCCTATTTATCTCAGCGCAGTCGGGGGAGTTAGAACCACTCAAGCAGACACTCTATCGGTTTGCGCAAGGATCCCGCCCTCCTATGGTGATGACGGCTCAGGTGATGGAGTGAAGCCTAAAGGCTCTTGTCTCAATGGGGCGAGACGACGCAGCGTTCAAGGCTTTTACGGATCAGTTCAGTATCCAGATTCTTGCCGATGAAGACCAATTGAATTTTGGGTTGACCGGGCCATTCATCGCTATCGAGAGTGTAGCGACGACCACTAAGGTGGAAGATATAACGCTCAGCACTTTCCTCAAACCACAGTAGGCCCTTGGCACGGAATACAGCATCCGTCATATCGTTGAGAAAGTCTTGAAATGCCTCTAGGCGGAAGGGGCGATCGCTTTCAAAAGAGAGTGAGTTAAACCCTTCAATGGTTAGATGATCATGATGGTCGTGGTCATGATGGTCGTGGTCATGATGGTCATGGCTGTGGTCGTGGTCATGATGGTCGTGATCATGATGGTCATGGCTGTGGTCGTGGTCATGATCAGGCAGAGTTGTGGGCTGGAACAGGGACGTATCCAAGAGCAAACTCAGAGGCACTTCGCTCTTTTTCGTCCTCAGGATCCGAGCGTCTTCTTTGATATCCCGGATCCGTTGCTCTAGACGACTCAACTCGGTTTCTTCTGCTAAATCAGTTTTATTCAGCAAAATCATATCACCATAGGCAATTTGACTGTAGGCGATTTCGCTTTGAAAGAGATCGGGGGCAAAGTTTGTCGAATCAACCAGTGTCACAATGGAGTCGAGGCGAGTGAGATGGCGGAGTTCCGGACCGAGAAAGGTCAAAGCGATGGGCAACGGATCCGCTAGACCCGTGGTTTCCACCACTAGATAGTCAATGCGACTCATGCGTTCCATCAGTTGCAGCACCGTATCGGCAATATCATCCCGCACTGTGCAACACATACAGCCGTTGCTGAGCTCAACCATGTCTTCCTCACTGGAGACAATGAGGGCCGAATCGATATTGATCTCGCCGAACTCATTCACCAGCACAGCCGTACGCATCCCCTGCTGATTGGACAAGATGTGGTTCAGGAGGGTGGTTTTGCCACTGCCTAGAAAGCCGGTGATGATGGTAACGGGGAGCCCAGTCTTGGGCATATCTACTGTGCTGACCATAGTGATTTGTGAGGGGATAACGAGGTGGATAACAGGCTCCTTTTCACTGTAACCCTGCTGTTGAGCAAGTGGTGGAGCTAGATCTCAGAGACTGATTTAAGGTTGGAGCTGGGTTATGTCTTAGTAGGGACCGAACATCTCGTTGCCAGGAGCGTCGGGTTGGTTGCTGTAGAAGAAGTTGTGATAGAGCTGGATTACTTCCTCTTTGTTTAAGACGCCGTCGCTATTGGTATCGAGTTTGGCAAAGACATTAGCGGCATACACTGACGAAATGTTGAACACTCGCAGCAAGCCCGCCCACTCATCTTGACTAATTTGGCCATCGCCATTGGCGTCAAACACTTCAAAAATCAGCTCCATCATTGTCCGCATCTGTTCCGCATACTTATCGGGATTATTTAGAATCTGGTCATAATGGTTTAGCCACTCTTCCAGGGCTACCTTGCGGTCGCGGTTGCTGTTGGATTCCCCTTGGAGGGCTTTCCAGTTGTGGGCAAATTGACTTTCGAGCTGCAGGTATTTGGCCGAGCGGGAACCCCATCCTCGCAAGCTAGCTAATTTTTTGGCGACATTCTCATAATCTTGGCGATGCAAAAAACCGTCGCAGTCTGCATCGTACATACTGAAAAGTTTGGTCAACTTGCGTTTTTGGATGTCGGTTAACATAGCTAGCTCTCGGCAAACACTATCC
This sequence comes from uncultured bacterium, assembly GCA_964443615.1. GTDB lineage: Bacteria > Cyanobacteriota > Cyanobacteriia > Thermostichales > Thermostichaceae > CAYSWV01. Next base: position 7,556 of record CAYUEE010000122.1, read on the forward strand.
AGTCATGGTAGCGGCAATGGATCCCATTTGTAGAGAGTTTGCGCAGAATCAATAGACAGGGCCTGCATAACCTCGAAAAGGCCTCAGATGGCGAAAAAACCAGGATGATCCACAGGGGATTGAGACATAGCAGTACACAGTAGATGACCTCGGTGACTCAAGCGGATCGCGGGTTACTGTGACAGCACGGATCCTGAAGCAACATCGATCCGGTCGAAGAGGACCTCATGCTGCAGCCACGCTAGGATGGCAGGTAGACCTTCACCCGTGCGCAGGTTCGTAAAGATAAAGGGTTTGGATCCTCTCATACGCCGGGCATCTCGATCCATCACCTCTAAGTCAGCGCCGACGTAGGGGGCCAGATCAATTTTGTTGATGACTAATAGATCAGACCGTGTGATCCCAGGTCCTCCCTTGCGTGGGATCTTGTCTCCTTCAGCGACATCAATCACGTAGATGCAGCTGTCAACCAGTTCAGGGCTGAACGTCGCCGCCAGGTTATCCCCTCCTGATTCCACCAGAATTAAATCAAGCGGTCGCAATCGAGCTTCTAACTCAGCAATGGCATCAAGATTCAAAGAGGCATCTTCACGAATGGCGGTATGAGGACACCCTCCGGTTTCAACACCCAGGATCCGTTCTGCGGGTAAGGCCTGCGCCCGTACTAAAAACTCGGCATCTTCACGGGTAAAAATATCGTTGGTGACTACCGCTAGAGACAGGGACTGCCGGAGTGCCAAGCATAATTTTTCCACTAAGGCCGTTTTGCCGGATCCGACTGGTCCCCCAATGCCTATGCGTACCGGGCTGGTCATGGTGTGTCTCCTACGGATCCTGGTGGTTAGCTTTTGTTCACTCTAGGGTTTAGGCCCCAAAATCTCAACATAACTGAGTTAGGTGGCTCAGGATCCGATCCGGGCTGAGGGGAGATGGGGTCTTCTTGAACTGTTGGAGCCCGAATTACCTCGGGATGGGGGGAGAGCTGGGGATTATGCTTGAATTGGATCCTAGATGTATCTGACTGGTGTGGCTATGCCTAACTCTGATCGCTACGACCGTTTTATGGCTGCCTATCGCAATCTGGATCTATTCCCATTACTAGATGGGGCAACGATTGAAAATTTTCGGGTTGAACATGGCCAACCGACGCTAGCGCGATTGAACCAAAAGGTGCGCTCACTGAACTCTGATGGCAAAGTTGTCTTCACCGGCCATCGCGGATGTGGAAAGTCTACCTTGTTGTATGAACTAGCCGGTTCGCTCCACCAGAGCAGTCACTTTACGGTTTTCTTCTCCATTGCTGAGATGGTGGAGATGTCAGATGTTAATCACATTAATATTCTCTACTCTGTCGCGATGCAGTTACTGAATCGGGCGACTCGGCAGCAAATCTCGATTCCTGACAAGATCAAGGATGATTTATTGGGATGGAATAGTGAAACAAAAAACAGAATTCGTACGGATGAGTTGAAAGGCACGATGGCTATCGGAGTCGCTCTCGATTTTGTGAAGGGTCAGCTGCAAAAGGAACAGAGTTTCCGGGAAGAGGTGAAAGTTAAGTTTGAACGACGGATTTCAGACCTGGCAGGCATGATTGATCGGATTGCTGGGGCGATTCAAGTGGCTACACAGAAAAAAGTTCTAGTTATTATTGATGATTTGGATAAGTTGGATCTATCGACTGTCAATGCTATCTATCGGAACAATATTAATGCACTATTCTCTCCCAGTATTCGTATTATTTTTACGATTCCCATTTCCGTTGTTCGGGAGCCCAGTATCCTGACTACATTGCAGTCGGCGTGTTCCATTGTGCTGTTGCCGGTAACGAAGTTTTATCCTCAAGATCAAGCCCATCGAGATCAAGGGGTGGCGATTGCAGAGAATGTGGACAGTTTGCTGAAGATGCTGAACAAACGTATCGATCCTGATTTGATAGAACCTGAGGTGGCGCGGCAAATCGTTCTCCTGAGTGGTGGGGTGTTACGGGAGTTGATTCGGCTGGGCCAAGAGTGCTGCCAAGAGTGTATGGTCGAGCTTGATTTGAATCGAGATCAGCCTGATTTTGTGATTAATGAAGCGATTTTGGCGGCAGCGGTGAAGACGTTGCGGAATCAATTTGCGCGGGGGTTAGGGAGTCAGCTGTATGAGTTACTGGTGAAAACTTATCAGGACTTTACTCCGCCAGATGCTCGTGATGAAGACTTTTTGGAGCTCTTGCACGGGCTGTATGTTTTGGAATACGAAAATGATGATCTGTGGTACGACTTGCATCCGCTGGTTACGGATTTACTACGTCGGAAGCAGTTGTTGCCAGTATCGACTTGAGTCTATTTATGATGATTCCATCCTTTCTGAGTGAGTCTAATCAGCGTGAATTTAGAAAGCTCCTTGTCTCTGTTCGGGCCGATGCTCACCATTTGGCTCTGCATTTGATTATTTGTGATGATTGGGAACTTCGAGATGAATTGATGCGGGCGTATGAGTCTGTGTTGCAGCAGGATGGATGGCAGACTTATCGGGAACGGTTGAATTCGGATCGTCCTAGTTTGAAGGAGGCTCTTAGTCGGGTGCCGGTACAGAGGCGAGCACAGGGGCGAGCACAGGGGCGAGCACAGGATCCTACCGCCTCAGAGGTTGAAGAGAATGCTGTGGTTACGATCCTGGGTGTGACGAAACTGCTGGGTGTTCGTCTTGCGGCTGAGAAGTCTGAACAGGAGAAGCTCTTTTTTTCGTTGCAATGGACGCGGGAAGCGTTGCGAGAGTTCAAGTTCCCTGTGCTCATCTGGTTGTCGGAGTCGATTGCGATTAATTTAGCTCAACAAGCGCCGGATTTTTGGAGTTGGCGGCGGGGGGTGTTTGAGTTTGAAGGGCAAGCGAGGCGGTTCCCTTTGGCAGAGATGGAAGGGGCAGAGATGGAAGGTGTTGAAGCGAGTGAAGAGCTGGCGGTGATGTCGCCTGAGGTGGTGGCGTTAGTACAGCAGATTGATCAACTGAAGGCACAGGATCCTAAGGCTCCGTTATTAACAACGTTCTACAGCGATTTGGGGACTGCCTATCTGCAGCAATCCGATGAGGCGTTGGCTCTGCAGGCCTATGAGCAGGCGTTGGCGGGGGCCAGGATCCATCGAAATGCATCGCGTGAGGCTGAGGTCCGGTTGAAGATGGGTCATGTGTACCGGAAGAGGGATCAGTTTGAACAGGCCTACTTTCAGTATCAACAGGCGCTGTCTTTGTTTCTGGAAACGGGTGATCGGCAGAATCAGGCTCGGGCTTACCAGGCGATGGGTGAGGTGGCGCGGGAGTCACATCAGTATCCGCAAGCTCGCGAGGACTATCAGGAAGCACTGACTCTGTTTATCGAAACCAAGGATCCTCACAGTCAAGGGATCCTGTACTACAAGCTGGGGCAGTTGGCGCAGACGGAGCGACAGTATGAACAAGCCCGAGTGAACTATCAACAGGCTCTGAATTATTTCATTGAAACGGATAGTGAGTGGCAGGAGATCTCCCAGCAGCTGCAGGAGTTGGCGCAGGCGGAGAGGAGTCGGGCGTTGGCTCTGTCTGAACAGCTGGGGGAGTGGTTTGAGGTGCTCGATTATGACCGGGATCCGGAGTATGAGGTGTGGGCGGATGGGTATTTTGAATGGATCCTGACTGTCCCTCTGATGGGGCGGCGGCGGGCTCGGATCCTGGTGCGGGGTGTGGATGGTGAAGTGGGGATGGATGATTTGCAAGGGATCCGCGAGGTGGTGAGGCAGAAGGGGTGTGCTGAGGGTTGGTTGGTGGGTCAGCGGCGGGTGGCTAAGGCAGTTCGGGAGGCGGTGAAGGCGAGTCGGGAGTATGAGGATATTACTTGCTACACGTTTGATGAGTTGCTGGATGAGGATGCAAATTTTGAGAAGTATCTGGATTGGTTGGAGGCAGAGATTAAAGGTAAGGGGGTGGATACGGATTATATTCCGATGGCGTGTCGGAAGGAGGAGTGGGATCCGGGGGTGCGGCGTCCGATTGGGGTGAGTGTGTACGGGGAGGAGGATGGCTGGATTGAGGGGTATGTGGACCAGTGGTTGGCGGATCCGGCGAAGGAGCATTTGTCGGTGTTGGGGGAGTTTGGGACGGGGAAGACTTGGTTTGCGTTGCATTATGCGTGGGAGGCGTTACAGCGGTATCGGGAGGCGAAGCGGCGGGGGGTGGAAAGGCCCAGGGTGCCGATTGTGGTGCCGCTGCGGGATTATGCGAAGGCGGTGTCGGTGGAGTCTCTGTTCTCGGAGTTCTTCTTCCGTAAGCATGAGATGTTGAAGAGTTATTCGGTGTTTGAGCAGTTGAATCGGATGGGGAAGTTGCTGCTGATCTTTGATGGGTTTGATGAGATGGCGGCTCGGGTGGATCGACAGGCGATGGTGGATAATTTTTGGGAGCTGGCGCAGGTGGTGGTGCCGGGGGCGAAGGCGATTCTGACGTGTCGGACGGAGCATTTTCCGGATGCGATGGCGGGACGGGAGACGTTGCGGGGGGAGTTGAAGGCGTCGACGGCGCGGTTGGCTGGAGAACCGCCGCAGTTTGAGGTGTTGGAGTTGGAGCGGTTGAGTGATGGGCAGATTGAGCGGTTGCTGGGGCGGCAGGCCGGGGAGGAGGCCGTACAGCGGGTGATGACGGATCCGATGCTCCTAGATTTGGCCCGACGACCGGTGATGGTGGGATTGATTGTGGAGGCGTTGCCGGAGATTGAGGCGGGTAAGCCGGTGGATATGGCGCGGGTGTATTTGTATGCGGTGACGCGGAAGATGGAGCGGGATATTACGAGTGCGCGGACGTTTACGTCGATGGCGGATAAGCTCTATTTTCTGTGTGAGCTGTCGTGGGAGATGTTGGCTTCGGATCGGATGAGTCTGAATTATCGTGAGTTTCCCGATAAGCTGCGGGAGATGTTTGGGGAGCGGGTGCAGGAGGAGAAGGAGCTGGACCACTGGCGCTACGACATGATGGGACAGACGATGCTGATCCGGAATGCGGAAGGGGATTACAGTCCGGCGCATCGCTCGTTGTTGGAGTTTTTTGTGGCGTACAAGATTGTGGCGGAGTTGGGGGTGTTGGATGAGGAGTTTGTTAGTGTTGCCCGGATCCAGGATCCGCCATACCTCGATGCCACCCAGGATCCACAGGAGTACTGCTGGTCAGAGTATTTCGCGTGTGTTGTGGCGCAACAGGAACGGATCTGTCCATTGCAGGGGTTTAAGCCGGAGGGGTTTGAACGGATTGTGGAACGGCTCGGATCCTCTCCCTGGGCGAAGGCGGTGTTGGAGTTGGCGGTGCCGATGATTACGAAACAACAGTCGGCAGGGGCGATGGATCGGATGCGTCAGTTGATAGGGGCGACTCGGGGGCGGCAGTCTGTTCAGTACACCGGCGGCAATATTGCGACATTGATGGGACGGGTGGATCCCCATGCGTTTGATCACTCGGACTTGAGTGAGTGTGTGATCTGGCAAGCGGATTTCAGCTCCGTGATGTTGATTAATGTGAACTTGCAGCAGGCGGATCTGAAGGATTCTGTCTTCAAAAAGGTTCTCTCTGCTGTGACTACTGTGGCGTTTAGTCCAGACGGATCCGAGTTGGCTACGGGGGATGATTCGGGACGGATCCTGGTGTGGAAAGTGTCTACGGGGCAACTGTTGGAGATCTTGGAGGGGCATAGCGACAGGGTCATGTCGGTGGCCTATAGTCCGGATGGCTCCACCCTGGCCAGTGGCAGTTGGGACACCACGGTGAAGCTGTGGGAGCGGGGAACGGGAGCCTGTCTCTTGACCTTGGCGGG
>CAYUEE010000123.1:0-13298 GCA_964443615.1 uncultured bacterium
GTTATTTCGAACTTTTATGGCCCTTTTGCTCACAGTCAGCTTGGGTCTGTTTGCTAGTTTACCCGTAGCAGCCGCAGATATTGTTGACACTGCCGTAGCTGCAGATGGCTTTCAAACATTGGTTACAGCGGTCCAAGCCGCTAATTTGGTTGACACTCTTAAAGGTGAAGGTCCGTTTACAGTGTTTGCGCCCACGGATGAAGCGTTTGCTCAGCTACCTGACGGCGCTGTGTCTGACCTCCTCCAGCCTGAAAACAAGGCTCAACTGACAGATATCTTGCTCTATCATGTGGTTGCAGGAACCGTAACGTCTGATCAGATTACACCGGGTAATGTGAAGACAGTTGGTGGGAAAATGGTTGCTGTCAAGACTGATATGGGTGTGCAAGTCAATGGTGCTAGCGTTATTGCAGCTGATGTCAAAGCTGACAACGGTGTGATTCACGTGATTGATTCTGTCTTGCTCCCATAATCTGTTTCAAGTGAATTCAGTTTAAGCCAAGATTAAGGTCTAAGTCAGGGTATTCATACGAGGGATCCAACTTACGAGAGGGATCCCTTTTTAGGTAGTTCAATTTTAGGTAGTTTCATACCAATCGTTTGATACCAATCAATTTTACTTCAAAGTCGGACGGCAATGCTTAACACAGACTTAAGTCGTGGAAACATTATAATACCCTCCATAGTTAGACCTGAGTACATCGTATGACCACTGGATCCTACCCTCTCCTCTCCGTTGAGAGTTTGACCGTCTCTTTTGCCAATGCTGCTAGCTCCGTGGTTGACCAAGTCTCATTTACATTAGCAGCTGGCGAAACTCTTGGGATTGTGGGGGAATCAGGATCTGGAAAAACCCTAACGGCTCTATCCGTGATGGGATTAACCCCTCCCAATGCCCAACTTCGAGGACGGTTGTGGTACCGAGACTCATCAATGGATCCGGTGGATCTGCTGACCCTTACACCAGTCCAAATGCGGCAGTACCGGGGAGATCGCCTCGCGATGATCTTTCAAGAGCCCATGTCAACATTGAATCCGGTCTACACCTGCGGATATCAAATTCGGGAAACGATTCGAGCCAACGAACGGGTCTCTGACGCTGAAGCACACCAACGAACGCTAGCTCTGTTCGAAGAAGTTCAACTCTCCCCTAGTTTAGTAGAGCGATACCCTTTTCAACTATCGGGAGGACAGATGCAGCGGGTCGGGATTGCAGCGGCGATTGCTTGTAATCCGAGGATTCTACTAGCAGATGAGCCCACGACGGCGTTGGATGTAACGGTTCAAGCTGAAGTCTTGAATTTGTTACGGCAGTTGCAATCCCAGCGATCCATGGCGATGATCTTTATTACGCACGATCTCGGGATCCTAGCGGAAGTGGCGGATCGGATCCTGGTGATGTATCAAGGTCAGGTAGTGGAACAGGGCTCTGCTGCTGCTCTTCTGCGTCGGCCTCAACACCCCTATACTCAAGGTCTACTCGCTTGCCGTCCTGTTCTAGACCGTCGTTTAAAACGATTACCTACCATTGATGACTACCTGAATACTCAGGATCCTAACCGATCTGTGGACGGATCCTTGACTCCGATCTTAACCTTGCAAGAGTACACCGAAACTGAACTCACACAACGGATCCAATCTTTACAACAACGCTCTCCCCTCCTTGCTGTTCAACATCTCAAAACGTACTTTCCCGTCAAAGCAGGAGTGTTTCAAATTAAGGTGGGAGATTTCAAGGCTGTCGATGATGTCTCCTTCGAGATTTATCCTGGTGAAACGTTGGGTTTAGTGGGGGAATCCGGCTGTGGTAAAACGACGCTGGCCCGGACTATTCTGCGATTAGTGGATGCTACTTCAGGGGAAATTATCTTTGATGGCGATGATTTGACCACCTTGAAAGGGGAACGATTGCGCCGGATCCGCCGTGACATTCAGTTGATCTTTCAGGATCCGTTTAGTTCATTGGACCCTCGCATGAGTGTGGGTGATGCCGTGATGGAACCTATGGTTTTGCATGGCATAGGTCGAACTCAGGCAGACCGACAGTCCCAGGCTCAGGATCTCTTTCGTAAGGTGGGGCTGGATCCGTCTTGGTTGAAACGAATGCCACACGAATTCTCGGGTGGACAGCGGCAACGGATCTGTATCGCCAGAGCCTTAGCACCGGAACCCAGGCTAGTGATCTGTGATGAAGCTGTCTCAGCGTTGGATGTATCTGTACAAGCGCAGGTATTAAATTTACTCAAACAATTGCAGGAGGACCTGGACTTGACCTATCTCTTCATTTCTCATGATCTGGCGGTGGTGAAGTTCATGAGTGATCGGATCCTGGTGATGAATCGAGGCCGGATTGAAGAAGTGGGGACGGCTGATACAATCTATCGTGACTCGCAATCGGCATACACCCGTCAGTTGATCGCAGCTGTGCCCAAAGGAATCCCCCCAAGCTGATTTAGCGCGGGGGGATAGGTTGCTTAGACTGTTGAGGTGACTACAAGTAGAGGATAGGATCCTTAACGAACGAGTACTTCGGCCAGCGCGGGCTGGGGCTGACGGATCTCGATCTGACCATCGTCATCGATATCGAAGATTATGTGGTCGCCATCGTTAACCTGGCTGGATAGGACGGCCTCAGCCAGACGATCTTCAATGAGTCGAGTGAGGGCACGACGCAGAGGACGAGCACCATAAGTAGGATCAAACCCTTCAGTGACCACATGATCCTGGAAGGCTTCCGTGACCTCTAGGGTAATGTTGCGGTTCTCTGCCAGTCGCTGTGCTAACTCCTGTAGCAGCAAGTCTGCAATCTGCTTCACTTCAACGCGCTGCAACTGCCGGAACACAATGATGTCATCGAGGCGATTCAAGAATTCAGGCCGGTAGAGCTGCTTTAGTTCTTCACTGACCAGTGCCTTGACCCGGTTGTACTCTGATTCCCCAGTCGTGCTAGAGACATCAAAGCCTAGACCGCCGCCGCCCTTCTCAATCACACGGGATCCGACATTTGAGGTCATGATAATCACCGTATTTTTAAAGTTGATCTGACGGCCTTTCGCATCCGTGAGGTGACCGTCATCTAGCACCTGCAATAGAACATTAAAGATGTCTGGGTGGGCCTTCTCAATCTCGTCGAATAGAACCACCGAGTAAGGTCGACGACGAACGGCTTCAGTCAGCTTACCGCCTTCATCATGTCCCACAAACCCAGGCGGGGACCCAATCATCTGGGACACTGTATGAGGATCCATAAACTCGGACATATCCACCCGAATCAAGGCCTCTTCATCCCCAAATAAGGTAGCCGCTAAGGTCTTCGCCAGCTCAGTTTTACCTACCCCAGTAGGACCCGAGAAGATGAAGCTAGCGATAGGGCGAGACGGATCCTGTAACCCAACCCGAGCCCGACGGACTGCTCTTGCCACAGCCGATACGGCCTCATCTTGGCCGATTACCCGCTCATGTAACGCACTGTCTAATCGCTGGAGACGAATGGACTCGGAGGCCGTGAGCTGGTTCACAGGAATCCCTGTCCACGCTTGAACCACCTGTGCAATATCATCCGCACTCACGACGGGACGATGAGGATCCTCTTGCTCTGCCTGCTGTGCAGCCTTGATTTGAGCCTGTAGTTCCAGCTCTTGATCCCGCAAGGCATTAGCTCGATCAAAGTCTTGGGCGTCCACAGCCGCACTCTTGGCGTTTTGAACTTGGCGGAGATCCTTCTTCAGGATCCGGGTCGCTGATAGCATGGTGTAGCGCAACCGGACCCGTGATCCTGCTTCGTCAATCAAGTCAATCGCCTTATCGGGTAGAAAGCGATCCGTGATGTACCGCTCACTGAGGGTCGCCGCCGCATCTAGAGCTTCATTACTGATAACTAGCTGATGGTGCTCTTCGTACCGGCCTCGCAATCCCGTCAGGATCTCAACGGTTTCCGACGCTGAGGGCTCACCGACCCTTACCGGCTGGAACCGACGCTCCAAAGCTGGATCCCGTTCAATGTACTTGCGATACTCGTCTAACGTGGTAGCCCCGATGCACTGCAGCTCACCCCGAGCCAAGGCTGGTTTGAGAATATTTGCTGCATCAATGCCCCCGTAGAGGGATCCTGCACCAATCAACGTATGGATTTCATCAATGACTAGGATGATATTGCCCTTGTCACGCACCTCATCCATAATCTGATTCAATCGCTCCTCAAATGCACCTCGGAAGGCTGTGCCCGCCACCATAGAGCTCAAATTCAGACTAATGACCTGCTTATCTGCCAGAACCTCAGGCACGGTTTGGCTGGTGATCCGTTGGGCTAACCCTTCGGCAATGGCGGTTTTCCCTACTCCCGGCTCACCCAAGAGGACAGGGTTGTTCTTGGTCCGGCGACCGAGGATCTGCATCACTCGCTCCACCTCAGTATCTCGACCCACCAACGGATCCAACTGGCCCGCTGCTGCCATATCAGTCAAGTTAGTGCCGAATTCCTTGAGCAGATTCGACATTCTAGGAGTTTTGGGCGGACGGGGATCTGACTCTTGATTGCTACCACCAACCCCTGCTGGAACCGCAGCACGATCGCCCATCGCTTTGATTAGGGCCGACTGCAGCTTAGACGGTTCCACATTCAGTTGACGAATCACCTTCAGGGCAACATTGTCCTCATCATGAATCACGCTCAGTAGGACATGTTCCGGTGCAACATACGGATGACTAAGCTGCCGGGCTTCCTTGAGAGCCTGCTCAAACAAAGTGCGGGTTTTGGGGGTGAAGGGAATTTCGATGGGAATCGGTCCAGATGCAGGACTGATAAGGGCCTCTAGCTGTGCTTGAGCTCGATCCAAGGTGACCCCTGCTTCGATCAAAACTTTAGCCGCCAAACTGGTGCCCTCAGTGAGCAATCCTAGGAGAACGAGCTCCGTGCCCACAAAGGTCTGCTGGAGACGCCGGGCCTCCTCTTGTGCCGCCATGATCACGGCAATGGATTTGTCCGTAAATCGATCAAACATAATTAGGGTCAACCTCAGTCAGTACAGCAACGAAACATTAAGAACTTCAAGGGTTATGCAAAAAGCGAAAATGCTAAGCAGGAGGGCTAGATCCAGATCCATGAGCCCAAGCCTGGAATCCACTGCCTTGCTTCAAGGGTTGTCTCAGGAGTTGTCTCAGGGGTCACCTCAGGGGTCACAGTGCTTCAATGCGAGCAAGCTATGGTGGGAAACAGAAGTTAATGAAGGTAATGGCCCCCAAGGTGAACTTTTATTTACATTCTGAGACCAGCGTACATCTTGTCACGATAGTTTACCTAGAGTGAAAACTCACCTTTACGAAAGAATTTTGAGATTCGGTTGCTGCGGTTAAGGGAGCAGTCCCGACTGGGTAAGGCTGGGGCCCGGATCCTAACGGTGATGAAACAATGATGAACTGGGAGTAAGATCAGACCAGTTTGAGTGGATTCTATGGGTGTGTGCAGGAGGTGGCCATGTCAACCGGATCCTCATCGGCCAAGGGCCATGTGTTGGTCATCGAAGACGAAGCAAAATTAGCCCGGTTTGTGGAAGTGGAACTGACCTACGAGGGTTATCGGGTGACAGTCGCCAATGATGGTCCGGGTGGATTAGTGGCGGCGCGCGAACAATTACCCGATCTGATCCTGTTGGACTGGATGCTACCGGGGATTTCGGGGTTGGAAATCTGTCGGCGGCTGAGGAGTACGGGAAACCGTGTGCCGGTGATTTTAATGACCGCTAAGGATGATGTAACAGATCGAGTGGCTGGTTTGGACGCAGGAGCTGATGACTATGTCGTAAAACCCTTCAGTATTCAGGAGTTGCTCGCACGGGTCCGGGCTCACCTGCGGCGTTATCAAGGATCCGAAGAAAGCCGTCTGACTTTTCTGGATTTAGTGTTGGATCCCCTGACACGGGATGTGATGCGTGGGGATCGTCGGATTGAACTGACCGCTAAAGAGTTTGATTTACTGCGTTACCTGATGGAACACCCCCGCCAGGTCCTCACCCGTCAGCAGATTTTAGAGAATGTGTGGGGCTATGACTTTATGGGTGACTCCAACATCATCGAGGTGTACATCCGCTATCTGCGGTTGAAGGTAGAGCAGGAAGGAGAGAAGCGCCTGATTCAAACGGTTCGCGGGGTCGGTTACGTATTGCGGGACTGAGACTGGAGTCTCAAGTGCACCCGAGCCGGATACGATTTTGGAGGATGAATGAGTTCATCATTCTTCGAGCAGATGTGCGTGTGACTGCGCTAGCAAGGCTGCCTGTGTTCGACTCTTAGGTCCAACCGATTCAAAATACTCGAGACATCACTGCGAGTTGAATCAGCTTTGCATGGCTTCATGATGAGTGCATTGAAACCGTGTGAGTAAGTGATGCCCCTTCGAGATACGTGAGATCCTTTCTCTAAACACATCTTCCAAAAAGGTTAAACTATATTGCTTCGTCTTCTCATACTCTTCCGTGGAGTAGGCCAAGAATGTGTCCGTTAGATCAGTTGTGATAACATCAAGACCGGATTGTCTAATTTTTTCACAATACTGATCTACACTCATCAAATCATAGCTAAAGTTCTCTGCATACTTCTGCATCTCATCACTATCCGCGCCCACGCAGTAATCCTCAAAAACCAATCTTCCTCCGACATTTAGTAAAGATGATCGAATCTTGCTAAACAATTCTGCTTTGTTGTGAATATGAAGGAAAACATCTATGCTCAAAATCAAGTCGTAGGATTTATCACTAACAAAATCAAGAATGTCTCCATGATAAAATGATACTTTGTCATCAAGAGAATACTGTGTGCTTGCTACTTTAGCATGCTCAATAAAGTCTTTAGTAATATCTATCCCGTCAACATAGGTATTGTAGGATCTTGATAACTCAAATGCTGCAGCCCCTTTTCCACAGCCAATGTCCAAGATACAACTACCAGACTCAATTTTTTCTGCTTTGAGAATATCGGTAAGCCGGCGCTGCCCACCCGTGCAGATCCAATGATTTCCGAACAAAATGTCATGGGCATCTGTAACGTTCTTCAGGTTGTATTGATCAACTCCCATTTCTTTATCCTTAGTAACGTGATCTACTCGGCTCTACCAAAATACTTGACGACTGAGATTAAATCTATGAAGAAGCCTAAAGTGCTTTACCCGCTCAATGTAGTACAGGGCTAACTGCGCCGAGGCCAAGGACCGATCCAATCCCCCCCGATACCGAGCCTGGGGAAACAGGATCCGTAACCCACCCCACGAAAATAGGAAATTCCTGCAAATTCTCTCAGTCAAAGCTGCAAATGCTGGGTTGATGACAATTGCTGTGAATCCCAACGGTACAACGCAAGACTGCTCCGGTTGTGGACAGAAAGTTCCCAAAGAAATCGAGGATAGATGGCATTCTTGCCCTCATTGCGGACTGGAACTAGACCGTGACCACAACGCCGCAGTCAATATCAAATACAGGGCGGTGGGTCATCCCGTCCTTAAAGCTCAGGAAGCGCCCGATGCAATAGCAGGGGTCACTGAGAAGCCCGCGTTCTATGCCTAGCATCAACGTCGGGAGTATGTCACAGAACCCAAAGCTCATCCATTTCAATAAACCCCAGCTTGAGTGCGAGATTCCGCGACGCTGGATTGCTGTCCACAGCCCCCCAGACGGCAGTCTTACCCTTCGCTGCCATGAACTGTACTAAACCAGAGGCTGCCGAAAGTCCGAATCCCTGTCGTCGATGGGAGGCGATAGTATCAATGGAAACATCCCATAATGTCTCAGTCTCTGAAGCTACATAGCAAAATGAGACTGGATATGGGCCATCGAAAGCAGCATAGATAGCCATGCCAGCCTCCGCTACTTCAGATAGCTCTTCATATAAGTTCTCAGATCTGTGTAGTAGGGAAGAAAGCTCACCGGGTTGCAGAAATCGACAGGGATGCAAGGGGTGTTGAGTCAACCGGTTGGGCGCCTTGAGGATTGACGCTCGTTCAGGACTCATCATGGCAAGGTGATGGCCGACATAAGCGATATTCTCGGGAAACGCCAAAATCTCGTGGCAGTTAGGCACCGCTGTCAGGATATGGGGGACTTCGGGCTCACCGACGACGGATCCTAGTGCATTCTTCGCACTCCAGACAACAAAGTTCTCAACACTGCCGAGGAAATCAGCGTCATCCGTTGCCAGTAGCGCTCGGGTTTCAACCCAACGAGGGTCATCTGGGAGATAGTCACGAGCAGTGAGGCGTGAATCAGACATCACTCTTCAAAGTCCCAAGTGTTAAGGTCCCAAACATTTCTGCGAAACTCCAAATTGGGCTAAGGATCCGGCCAATACTAGTTGGAATGCCCCCAGGATTAATCGGAATACCGGCAATACTAGTTGGAATGCCCCCAGGATTAATCGGAATACTAGCAATATTAATCGGAATGCTGGCAATATTCCAACTAATTCTCATGCCATTATCAAAAATCCCCCCAACCTGCCCAACGATCTGGGTAATCCGCTGCTGCGTCTCCCGCCTCTACTCTAGGATCCTGTCGTGATGGCGGCCTGAAAAGCCGGTTGTATCGTTAAGGCCATGGCTCTGAAGAACGCCCATCGTTTGGCTGAGCTTCCCTTCAAATCTGCCCACACAACCACCGCTGTAACAGGATCCCAATCAAAAAACCTAATCCTCCAAACCGGACGGCCTGCCAAAAAATCATGGGTCGATTCACTAAATCCCCCAGATACTCCTGCATCCGTGCCTCCAAAGCCACCAACTGTTCCTGCATCTCCGCCCATTGGTCTGGGGCTAATTGCTCCGCTGCTGCCAGTTCCTTCAGGTCAGCTAAACGCGTTTGTAACTGAGCCAGTCGTTCTTCGTAGGCGGCTAACTCTGCCTGAGCCGAGGAGGGATCCATCGGAGATCCAGACGCTTGAGCCATAACAGGATCCTTTACGATCAACACACCTATGGTGCCTTACCAGGAGACTCATGCATCGCATTGCGACTCAACCGGGTGGCTGGGACCCTACAGCAGAAGGGGTCGTCTTCATTGACCAGGATCCTGCTCCTCTCATCCTCCTCACGGCGGCCGATACCGATATCCAAGCCCTCGCGGCGGCCCGTTCCTATCTCCCTGCTGATTTTCCGGCGGTCCGAGTAACGAACCTGCTCAATCTACAGCAACACCTCAGCATTGATACTTATGCCGATACGGTCCTTGCCCAGGCTCAAGGGATCCTCGTTCGTCTTCTCGGGGGCAAAGCCTACTGGACCTATGGCCTCGAAGTTCTCAAACACCTCGCCACAGCTCAAGGGATCCATCTAGTCGTCATTCCCGGCGATGATCGCCCTGACTGGGATCTGATCAGCCATTCCACCCTCAGCCTCGATACGGTTAATCAGCTCTGGCAGTACTTTCTTGAAGGGGGACCCAGAAATCTCAGTCAAGCCCTTTGCCTCCTCGCCAACCAGGTTCTCGAGCGCCAGGATCCTGTTCTCCCGCCTCACACGCTTCCCACCATCGGCCTCTACACACCCACTCCATCGCCTCCAGTTGACCTCACCTGGCCCCGAGTTGGGATCCTGGTCTACCGAGCCCACATTGTTTCAGGCAACACCGCCCCCATTGATGCCCTTTGGCACGCCCTGATCGAGCGTCGGTTGCAGCCTCAATGCCTCTACGTGTACGGCCTACAGGATCCTGAATGTCCCCCCGCTATTCTGGAGCATCTGCAAGGCATCGACGTTCTCCTCAATACCACTAGCTTCTCTCTGGCCAAACTCCATCACGACACCCCTAACGTCACCCTCTGGCAGACCCTCAATGTTCCGGTCCTTCAGGTCATTTTGAGCGGTGGCTCCCGTGAGGCTTGGCAATCCTCAACCCAAGGTCTCGCCCCCCGAGATTTAGCCATGAACATTGCCCTGCCCGAGGTTGATGGTCGCCTGATAACGCGTGCCATTTCCTTCAAAGGGGTCGCCCATCAGGATCCTGACATTCAAACCGACATCGTCACCTATCACCCTGAGCCCAACCGCATTACCTTCGTCGCTGAGCTCGCTGCCCGTTGGAGTCAGTTACGCCGTACCCCCCCTGTAAATCGGAAGATTGCCTTAATTCTGGCTAACTATCCCAATCGTGATGGTCGCTTAGCTAACGGCGTTGGACTCGATACCCCTGCCAGTTGTGTCAAGGTTCTTGAAGCGCTGCACTCTCACGGCTACCACCTCGGATCCTATATCCCTACCAGCAGTAGTGAACTCATGGATCACCTCACGCAAGGGATCACCAACGACCCCATGAGCCAGATGCGAGCCGTGCAACAGAAACTGGATCCTGAGACTTACCAAGCCCTCTTCACCGCTCTGCCCCCCTCAATCCAAGCCGCTGTGCGTGACCGTTGGGGCGATCCGCCAACGCATCCCATTCCCATTGCTGGACTGCAACTTGGCCATATCTTCATCGGGATTCAGCCCTCACGGGGCTATGACATCGACCCCAGTTTGAGCTACCACGCCCCTGATCTCGTTCCCCCTCATGCCTATCTCGCCTTTTATGGGTGGATCCGTCACCATTGGCAGGCCCACGCCATCGTCCACCTGGGCAAACATGGCAATCTCGAATGGCTTCCCGGCAAAGCCACCGCCCTTTCTGCCGAGTGCTATCCCGATATCTGCCTCGGCCCGCTCCCCCATCTCTACCCCTTTATTGTCAATGACCCAGGTGAAGGATCCCAGGCCAAACGTCGTGCCCAAGCTGTCATCATTGATCACCTCACCCCACCCTTAACCCGTGCTGAACTCTACGGCCCCCTCCTGGCCCTGGAAAAATTAGTGGATGAGTACACCGAAGCGCAAACCCTTGATCCCCCCCGCCTAGAGTGGATCCGTCCGCAAATCCACGCCTTACTCACCCAAACCCATCTCAGCCACGATTTGCGCCTCGCCCCCTCGGATCCGTCTGAGACGCCCGACCCGCTCAATAATTCGGATCCTTTCGTAGACCCAGATCGATGGCTAAACCGCTTGGATGGCTATCTCTGTGAACTTAAAGAAGCACAAATCCGCGATGGATTGCATATTCTGGGTACTACTCCTACAGGACCCCAGCTCGTTAGCCTTCTGCAAGCCCTGGCCCGTTATCCTGGTGGCCCCCAGTTGGGTCTCACTCAGGCCATCGCTCAGGATTGGGGGATCGAGATGGATCCGTTGACCACTCCGTTGACCACCCCCTGGCCTCCTGTCCAGCACTCAAACGAAGACAATTCTGACGAATAGAGATAGATCCATTAAAATGGGAGACACAGTTGATTAAGTTCACCCTTAACTAGTCGTCATCCTGACTCTCAATCAGAATTTATCAAGCTAGCCTGTCTAGGCCATTTCGAGGTAAGACGATTAAAATACAAGGGTCGTTCTTTGCTCTTTACTCTTTAAGTTGTCATCCTCTAAGTTAGGGGAGTTTGAGTTAAGGTCAATTGTGCTCATCTAGAACCACGCAGTATGGGTTCAAAACGGATCCCCGTTAGACGATGTGTGAGCTGCCGCTCTCTATATCCCCGAGATCAGCTCTGGCGTATCGTGAGGTTAGCAAAAAACCACACTGTCCAACTCGATACCGGGATGGGTCGTTCGGCTTACCTTTGTTGTCAATCTCAATGTCTACAGGAGGCTCAGAAGAAAAATCGGCTTAGTCGTGCCCTGCGAACATCGGTTCCACCTTCGATCTATCAGGACCTGTGGCAACGGCTCTCCCCTTTAGAAGACGCTGAAGATCTCATGGCCTAGCCCGTCTGGATCCTGACCTTTTGTTTGGACCTAGCACATGGGACTTGGCTTGTAGGACCTAGATTACAGGACCTAGCTCGTAAGGCCTAGCTTGGCAGTGAGACCCTTTCCGTCAGTGACTAAGCAGTAATCCTTGATGGAATCAAAACTTAACTAGGATCATACATTTAGCTACCGTGCATCTCGCTAGATCAATGCAGGCTCATTCAGGCTAATTTGCTGAGACCTGCACCGACTCATCAGCGCTCAATGCCCACCTAGTTCATCTGATTCCTTAACAGGACTGCTTGTGTCACTCAGCCGATGCAATGAGAGAAAGCTTTTATCACGACTAACCGCTGTCTTCCTGCAGGGTATGCGTTGGCTGTCATCGAGATTTGGGTAAGTCCTATTTCGATTGCGCACTGGTTGTTTGCCTTTTGAATGGCATCACCACTCGTTGGGCGCTTGAAGCCATCGCTGCACTTCTCTGACTCGCTGCGACCATCCTGAGCGTGTCATGTCATCTAAACTTCTGTTCATTCTTTGTCCTCATCTACGGTGCCTATGTCCCAAGTAGAACTTCGATCTGCTTCTCCTGCCCAGCCCACTCGTCCTGAGGCCAGCCAGTCTGAGGTCAATCGGTCTGAGGTCAATCGGTCTGAGGTCAATCAGACTGATCCCAATCAGACTGATCCCAATCGGCCTGAGCCCAATCAGTTGGAGACCAGCCGCTCTAGTGCTAATGGCTCCCAATCTGATACGCCCAAGCCTGAGGCCAAGCGTGGATCCGAAAAAGTTCGGATTTACGACCTTGCTCGCGAGATGGGACGGGATAACCGAGATCTTCTAGATGCCTGTAATCGCCTTGGTATTCCCTACAAAAGCCACAGCAGCACCATCAATAGCCATCAAGCCGACCAAATCAGAAGTGATCTCAGTGGACGCACCCCATCCCCCAGCCGCCCCAAGACCTCCCGGCCTCAGCCCAAGATAAGTCAACCCAAACCGGCTCGCCAGGAACGCCAGCAGATCCTAGATGCGCGTCCTCCTACTGGGGATAAACCTCGCCCCCCGCGCCCGCCTCAACCTCCCACTGACGCCTCTGGAGCCAATCGAGGAGATGAGGCCAATCGAGGGGACTCTAATCGCAGCAATTCTGCTTCATTAGTTGGCCCTCCACAGCGTCCTAGCACTGATGCCCCTCGACGTCCAAGTCCCCCAACTCCGTCCGCCCCGCCGCCGACTTCTGAGGTTAGTCCTGCTGGCTCCCTCTCAACTGAGGCCAGTGCCACAGAAGCTGAAGCTGAGCTAAAGTCTCCTCCCCCTCGTTACCCCAAGCCGGGGGGGCAGGCTGAGGCCCCCGCACGCCCTGCAGGTAGTGAAGACAAAGCTGGGGTCGAAGTACATCTTGAGGCTAAGCCCGTCAACAAAGATGCCAACTTGACGGACGATGATGGGGTAAGTCAGATCCAGGATCCTGATTCCCCTCAAGAGCCCCACTCATCGGAAGCTATCCCCGAAGCACCCACTCTGCAACCCC
>CAYUEE010000124.1:0-13193 GCA_964443615.1 uncultured bacterium
TATGAAAGCTCAATATCAAAACCAGTGGCAGACAAAAGCTCTACTACACGGTGTTCTCGGATCAGGATGTTCGACGGGGATGCCTAGTGCAACGCTTCCAGGCTCAGCTGGTGATGGCAGTGAATCACCTGTTGTGTTGGTGCAGGGGTCTAGCACAGTTGAGCTAGTGGATCCGTTGCCCGAGGGGACCCTGTCGTCTGAGGTCTTGATTGAATTTGAGGATGAGCCTCTCAATCGTGCATGGTTCTGGTTATTGAGTGACCAAGGTCGCGTTTTATTTCGACAAGATGTAATTCGCTCTACAGGTTCGCGGTTGTATTCCTCCACCAGTCGTGGGTGGAACGTTGCGGATTTAAGTGATCTCAGTGAGTTTAGGATCCAAGGGCTTCAGGATCCTTGTGTTGTGATTCGAGAAAAGACCCGCTTGCAAAGGGTTTTATCCCGATCGACCTCCTGTGCTGTTGCCGCTGTTGATAGCCCAAACGCTAATGCCATTTCAATTGCTGACAGTGAAGCATTCGAGGGAAGTGATGTTGTCTTTACGGTCTCACTGGATCGGGCTGAGGGCAATACTGAGACGGTTGAAGTTGATTTTGTGACGCAGGATGGTTCAGCACTGGATGGGGTTTTGGATCCTCCCCCTGATACTGAAGCTGACTACACGCCCCAAGCAGGAACCTTGATATTTGCGCCAGGTACAGATACCCAAACGATTACGGTGCCAACGGCTTTGACGAATGATGAACTGGACCTGGATCCGTTGGGTGAGACAGATGATCTATTACCCCCCGAAGAATTCTTTATTCAGCTGGCTAATCCTGTTAATGCTGATGTGTTCGATGATGTTGCAAGTGGCTTAATTCGCGAAGCTGCTTTCCCCACTCCCCCTCCCACTCCAGGCGCAACCCCAACCCCGAGCCCAGTTCCATCTGGTATAGCAGTAATCAATGTGCTAGGGATCCGAGACAATATCACTGTCGCTGAGGATGCGGGGACTGTTGAACTTGAGGTGGTTCTGCAGCGCGATTCGGCAAGCACAGATACGGTAACCGTGGACTTTCGGTTTGAAGACGGGACAGCAACCTCACCTGAGGATTACGACTCGACGGGTGGATCCTTGACGTTTACACCAGGCGTGACCACTCAGACTATCTCTGTACCGTTAGTGAATGACAATATTGAGGAACTCAATGAAACCTTCAGTTTGAGATTGTTCAACGCTAGTGGGGCTTTTATTGCCCGAGATCTGGCAACTGTAACGATTCTTGATTTTGACTTAGCGCCTGATATTCGGATTGGTGATGCTGAGCCAGTGCCAGAAGGATCCTTAATTGAGTTTCCGGTAACATTATCTCGTCCTTCGTCTCAAGTTGTCAGTGTGGATGTTGTCGCTCTTGGTTTTAGCCGGGATAATACGCCATTCTTTGAACTCGGCTCTACGCGAGCAACTGCTGATGACTATGAAGCACTAGTCATTCATGACTTCAATGTTAACTATGCTGCGACTGTAAAATTTGCGCCTGGAGAAACGGCTCAGACTCTCTTGGTCCCTACGTTTGGTGATAGTTTGGATGACCCCGATACTCTTATCGATGATTTTGACTTTGATAGTGGCTTGGATCCATCTCTAACTCGAACTGAAGGTGATCACTTACGGCTTCGGATTGTCAATGCTACGAATGGGACGTACGAAGATTTTGACGCAGTGGGTACACTTCTAGACGATGAACCTACTCCTGTATTGGTTGTGGAACCTTCAGCAGCTGCCGAGGGAGACACTATAACATTCAGGATTCGATTAACTCAGAGAAGTACTGAAGATATTACCGTTGACTTCAACACTTCCCCTCTGACTGCGACAGAAGGTCTCGATTACGTCGATTTAACAGAGTCTGTCGTGATTCCACGCGGAACTCTAAGTGCAGAAGTCGAGGTGGAAACGGTTGACGATGATATTGTAGAACCCGCTGAAGAATTT
The DNA here is from genome assembly GCA_964443615.1 of uncultured bacterium. GTDB lineage: Bacteria > Cyanobacteriota > Cyanobacteriia > Thermostichales > Thermostichaceae > CAYSWV01. The sequence continues at coordinate 1,979 of CAYUEE010000124.1, forward strand.
GAATTCAACTTCTCTGTTAATCCAGTTCAGGAGGCGAATAACTTTGCGATTACCCCTGTCGATAATAGTGCTATCGGGACTATCTTCGACAACGATGAAGAGATGGATGAAGATATCGAATAGCTTAACTTGAGTATCGATGCCACTACCATAAACATTATTGGGTAAAGGTAGAGCAATCAGATCTAAGGCTTTGATTCTCTCCTCTTCTCCAATATTCTGCTGGCAGAAGGATCTTTTTGTGAGGATTGAAATGTCTGAAGAGACGCAACTATCAATTTGAAGTTCCACGCTAGTGTCTAAGGAGTTGTTGAATCGGAATCAAAAAGAAGGGCAGGGGTATCACCTAGCTTTGCCTCAATGGGTTTCACAGTACGGATTAACTCGATCAAAAAGTCGTAGTTGGGAACCGTTGCATTCGGGATGTAACCCACATCTTCTGCAATATCGGGGGGTAGTTGGTTCATGACACTTGTTAGTAGCACCTGCTGATTCCGATCGACTTGCGGTCCGAGCAAAACAGCCCCGCGAGGGATCCCCCGACTGGTGTGCAGGATCCGAAAGCGATCTGGTGGGAACTCTACGCGGTGGCTATCAAATTCATGTTTGGCCAAGGCACCTATATCCACCTCACCCTCATCTAAACGGCCCAGCATCTCCGCTGGAGTCGGAACAAATTCAATTGCTTCAAGGGTGGATCCATATAAGTCGTAGAGAGGGAGATAGTAGCTGGTGGCGGAGCCCGGTTGACCCAGGCCCAGAATGGATCCGTTGAGATCCGAGAGGGACCGAGCGGGAGAGTCTGACTGAACCACCAGTACAGAGCGGAGTTGATTGGATCCTTGGGCCGGGAACAGAGGGATGTATTGATAATCATCGATGGCTATAGCCGTTAGTCCTGGAGAGGCGAACACCATTGACCAGCTCCCGCGTGCGAGCTCTTCGAGTGCCTTACGTTCGTTATAGACGGGTTCCAATTCAACAACGCTGCGAGTCTCTTGGCTTAAAACTTCATTAAATCGTGTGAACTGTTCGATCGAACGAGCCCCATCCCCATAGGCCACAACGCCAATCGAAATTCGACCTACTGATACCGTTGAGCGGTCCTGGCAGCTAGTCACCCACAACCCACCAGCGAGAATGACGCCTATGAGGCCCCACGACCATCTGTGTGCTTGAACCATGCTAACTACCTTCCAGGTGGATCCGGTCTCTATCGCTATTGATAACGTAAAAGAAGACTATGACTTAGTCCACTCAGGTTATGAGATTACCGGGGTGTGACCTAAGGTGACTCACTCCCTTCTACCTTATTATGTGCGGATCGCCATGTTTAGAAAACTTAGTTTAGGCCACAAGTTCAACGTTTTGCTGCTGGGTGTGTTTTTGCTTGGGATCCTGTTAACCGGATCGGCCTTCGCAGGCATTTTGACACAACAGGCTAAGGATCAGGTGACATCCAAAGCCCTGGTGATGATGGAGACGATGAATGCCGTACGAGCTTACACAGGAGAACAGGTCAACCCCGAACTAGAGTATCGGCTAGCCACAGAAACGGAAGACTTCGTTGCCGTTACCGTTCCAGGGTACTCTGCTCGTGAAGTGTTTGAAAACCTACGGAAAAATCCTGACTACTCGGAATTTTTCTACAAAGAAGCCACGTTGAATCCGACAAACCTCCGAGATAAAGCTGATGAGTTTGAAACTGCCGTAGTTGAGCGCTTTCGTAATCAGCCGACATTGACTGAGGAAGCTGATTTCCGTGAAACGCCTGCTGGGACGATGTACTATATTGCCCGACCTATCCAGATCAATCAGGAAAGCTGTCTTGTGTGTCACAGTACGCCTGATGTTGCCCCTGTAAGTATGATCAATACCTATGGCAGCGATAACGGTTTTGGATGGCAACTCAATGAAATTGTTGGGGCGCAGATTGTCTCCCTTCCAGCCAATGAAGTCTTTGCAACAGCTTCGCAGTCAATTATCCTGCTGACTTCAATTGTGGTTGGTATATTTATTCTTGCTGTTATCCTCGTCAATGTGCTTCTCTCGCGCGCCGTGATTCGACCGTTGAAGCGGATGGCGCAGGTGGCTGATCAAGTTAGTACCGGTGAGATGGAGGTTGACTTTGAACACCAGTCCGAGGATGAAATCGGGATCCTGGCTGCTGCCTTCAACCGCATGAAGCTCAGTCTGGTTATGGCGATGAAAATGCTGAATCGACCCTCTACGCAAAACTAGTTCAAACGAGTCAACTGATACGGATCCTGACCTTCTACCTAATCTGGTGTCGAGAGCTCAGGATCCTTTGACTATTCTTTGGCTATTTACTCGGGCTTCTGGAACACAGTCTCCTTCACTTCACCAGGCTGTCCCATAACACCTAACTCTTCATTGTTAAACGTCACTAGGATCCCACCAGCATTACCTGCCCTCAACACAATTGACTCGTCCGCCGACCAATTGCGCTCAGCTCCAGGTTGAAGAATTTCTTCAAAGACAATTTGGCCATCTGCTACTACTCGTAGCCAAGAAGCCCCTTCTACAACCCGGATATCAACCTGCACCGGCTTACCCGTTACAGCTGGATTCGTTAGCGTTGCTGCTGCGGTCGGTGTTGCAGTAGGCGTTGGGTTTGGGGTTTCTACAACAGGCTCATCGGTATCCAAGGTTGGCAAGCTGAGGTCGAGCGTGGCTAGCCATTGCCCCATCGCTGAAAATCCGTTGTTTAAGAGAGTTGCTGCAATCACAATGAGAATGATGTAGGCCGTCCACAAGTGCAGAGGACGTAGCGATAGGGCAATTGGACGTGAGTGGCCTGGAGTTGTGGTTGATATCGATGCTGGCGGCGCCTGGGTAGAAAACAGGGCCGTTGACTGTTCTAGGATCCGATCGCTATTCAGCCCCAGATAGTCAGCGTAGCGGCGCAGGAAGCCTCGGACATAAACTAATTCTGGTAATTGAGTGAGGTCTCCATGCTCTAGGGCCTCTAAGTATTGAGTGCGCACAAATGTATCATTGGAGGCTTCGATGATGGATAGACCTCGGGCTTCCCGTGTTTCTTGTAGCAGATGGCCCAGAGCTTCTAGGGACTCCAGTTGATGGGACGAATCTGAAGGAGAATCAAGAGGCATGGTCGGTGGATGACTCGCGTTGCAGAGACAGGAGCTCGTGAGAGCTAAGCAGACGAAATTGCCCCAATCGTAGATCATTTAAGTGGAGAGACCCAATAGCTTCACGATGGAGTGTGATGACGGGATGACCTAAATGCGCCGCTACTCGCCGAATCTGTCGTTTTCGCCCCTCTCGTAAAATGATTTTTAGCCAGGTCGTGGGCTGTGACGGATCCACAGTAGACACCACATCAGGAACCCATTCACTGGGCTGCAAACTAGCGAGCTGGGGAGGCCGTGAGCACCGTTGTACCTTGGCCACTCGCGTGAACCCATCCTCCAATTCAATTCCCTGCCGCCATTGATGTAAGGCTTCATCTGTCGTGTGGCCCAGCAGCTGAACAAAATACGTCTTCGGCTTGCCATATCGTGGATGAGTGAGCTTTAAGGTCAAATCGCCATCATTACTTAACAACAGAGCTCCTGTACTCTCTCCATCCAAGCGGCCAACAGGATATAACCGTGCAGTTACCCCAGCATACTGGTGGAGCCAGTCCACTACCGTCGGTCGTCCCCACGGATCCTCACAGGTGGACAGCAGCCGCTGAGGTTTGTTCAGCAGCCATGTTTGAGGCTTTGGTGGTGCGAGATCCTCAGTCTGTGGGGATGATGGGTCACAGATCACCTGGTCATCGACTTCAATTCGATCACAGGTCGGGTCCGCCTTAACCCCCAGCTTTGTGACGACTTGACCGTTCAATCGGACTCGTCCAGCTCGGATCAGTTGCTCAGCCTGACGACGGGATACGATGCCCCGGTGCGCGAGCACTTTCTGAAGACGGTCGGGCATGAGTCAGCTCGATCTAAGATCTTGATGATCCTGGACTGGGGGTGGATCCTCTCGGTTTAGATTTCCCTGGACACAGTCTGTTGATGAGGACATATCCTGAGCATGAGTACTGTTAGACGCTGTTGCGGGTTGATTAGGATCCTCTGTGCTTGAGGCGTCGGGTGTGTCTAAGATGTCCGGTGCTTGAGCTGAATCTACTTGATCTAGATCTATCTGGGCTGCATCTATCTGGGCTGCATCTAGAGGACTCATTGGAACAGGGGCACTGTGTTTATAAACCCGACTAGGCGATAAGTTACCAATGAATGAATAGACTAGGCCACAGTCAAATTCCTCAGCCAACTTGCATACCTCTTTCAAGTCTGCAACAGACCAAATACTCCAGCTGCCCCGGACTTCGTTATCAACCCAGACCTCGACTCGATTTCCTTCAATATGAATTAACCGCTCCGCGTTCGTATTGGGTGCTGAAGGCGCTTGTGCCTGCCCTGGTGTGACACCTAATGTTGCCATAGCAGTTAATAACTCAGGTAGTGCTGTTTGTAGAAACTGTCCAGCTTGGTCAGGTTGATCTTTAATACAGGCTAAAAGCGCCTCAGTAACAGACTCATTTAACTGCTTAATCGCCTGCAATGGTGACATGGATCCTGAGTGAGTCGGTCCCTCTTGGTGCTCATCGATAAAGGCTAAAGCATCGTGCAGATCCATTGGTGAAGAGTCCAGAACAGAGAACAAGGGTGAGGAAGAATGAGGAGAACAGGGGAGTCTTAAGTCAGTTCATCTCTACATTCAGTCGCTTTATTGAAAGTAGATTAATCATAACAAAACCTAGGCGTTGGGTCAGACCCCGTCTTTCTAGGCCAAAGAGTACTACATTTAGTTCCCTCGTCTCAGCCCTCCGATTCTCTCTAAGAAGGATTCATGAACTTATCACCGAAGTTAGTACCTAGATCAAGTGAAATAACGGACGCTTGCCTCCAACCCCATACCCAGAAATAGGTGACTTTTGCTGATCCCCTTTAGCTGTGCCTCCACTAAGCTAAGGATGATTTGAAGCGGCCATCAAGACGGATCCATACAGTCTCGATGCGGGGTAGGGGAGATGATTGCCATTGCGAATGCTACAGATTTATGCCGTCATTATGGAGCGGGGGAGCGCGATTTTGAAGGGCTGCAGGTCCGTCCACCTCAGTTAACCGGAGTGTGTTTAGCCGGAGCTTTCCTAGCCCATGTGGATTGGCCTAATGCTGACTTAAAGGGTGCGGACTTGCGTCAGGTCTACTTCGGTAGTGCGAATCTCCGGGGGGCCTGTTTAGAGGGGGCTGATCTCAGTGGGGCTGTACTTAGTGAGGCTCATCTAGAAGGAGCTCGACTGCGCGGTGCCGACCTGTGGGGAGCAGACTTGCGTGGATCCGTTATTTCAGTAGCGACTCGTTTTGACCCAAAGTGGCGACTTGTGTGGGAGCTGGTGAATCGAGGTCGTCCTCCACAGCCGACTAATCTGCGATACATAGACTTGAGTGGTGCCCATCTGAACTGGGTCAATTTACAGTCCGTGGATCTACGAGGGGCTCAGATGCAACAGTGCGACTTGTGGCGAGCTGATCTCTGTGGTGCCAATCTGACGGGCGCGAATCTTGAAGAGGCTAACTTGGCCTGGTCTTATCTGCAGGGAACGATCTTAACCGACTGTAATCTCCGTTACGCCAAGCTGATTGGAGCCTCATACACTCAAGACACTCGATTCCCCTTTGGGTTTGATCCTGATCTGGCTGGCATGAAGCTGGCAGCTTGACGGATCCTGATAATCTCGATGGATCCTGATAATCTCGATGGAGCTCTACTGTTGGGTCTCTCACCCGTGAATCAGTATCAAGGTAAACTACCTTATTAATGCAAACTACCTGGCGAGATTAATGCAAACTACCTGGCGAGGCGTCATGAGCCCTCAATCGACAACGGTCCCCATTCAAGTTGAGCACCAGCCTACTCCAGACCGATTAACTAGTTTAGGTGTTTCTAACTGGCCCATTTGGACTAAAGAAGTCTCTGAATTTCCGTGGACGTATGGCGAATCAGAAACCTGCTATCTGTTGCAGGGCAAGGTTATCGTTACTCCAGATGGCGGGGCTCCTGTTGAGATTCAAACAGGCGACCTTGTGACTTTCGCCGCTGGACTCTCCTGCACGTGGCGGATCCTTGAGGCTGTCGAGAAACATTACCGGTTTGACTAAATTAACTTAACTCAATTCACTTGGCTTCAGGTGAGTGCTCACTAGTCTGGTGTTCAATCAAAAGCTCCGCATCGAGAAGCCTAGCAGCTGTCACCAGATCAAAGCTGACAGATTGATACACGCTAGCTGAATTGCGATGTCCGTCTGATATACTGTTACAGCTCTGACGACAGCCCTGATAGCAGGCTCAACATCTATGGCTAGCCCGATGATTCGTGTCCCAGAGGCACTGAAGGAGGTTATTCAAAAGCTAGCTGAAATCTACCGACAAGGAGATCAACGTCGGGAGGTCGAAGCTGGTTTAGTCCAACTCCTGCAAGAACTCCAGATTAATCAGAAGGTTACCATATCTGAGGCTCCTGCTGTTGATGAACTTGATAACGATGAGGAGCCTGTTCCAGACCTTGCGGAAGCAGATACTCTAGCTACTGATGAAACAGATCGTATTCCTGACAACACTAGTGCTGTCAGCACCGTCGACACCAGTGATAGCATTGGCCCTGCTGTTAGCAGTCAGAATGGGACGAGAGACTCTATATCTAGAGAAGAGACCCTAGATCTGGAGCAGAGTGTCACGGTTAAGGAGTCTTCTAGTAGAGCAAAGGCTGGAAGGACTAAAGACGTTGGCAAAGCTAAGGCCGATGAAAAAACTAATGTTACGCGTGATACCAAGCCTGTCGTCAAGGCTGATAGCAACACTGACAGCAAGGCTGACGACAAATCTGATAGCAAATCTGATAGCAAATCTGTCGACATATCGGGTAGTATAAACGTAGAGGATGTAGTCAGTCGTTTACAGGTGCTTGAGGAAAAGCTGGCTGCCATCGAAGCGCCACTCGCTCGCGGTAAAGAGGATCCTGATAAAGGACAGTCTAACGGTGAGCTTGGTGATGAATAAGGATCTCATCGAACTGTAGTAGCCCGCTTGAGATTGTTCTGGGTAGCTTTTGATACTGGCGTCATCCTTGTCGCCCACCCAACCCCCAATAGAGTAACAATGAAAACTAGAGCGCAAGCTGTATCACCCTGGTTTAACCGATTGTCCACTATCTTATTCGCCTCCCTTCACCCCTGTACACTCCAGACCCTTGCTTCGTTTCTGTTGAACAACTTTGGTATTGTTTTAAACCTTGATTAGAGGATTTGACACCTATACTTTGCTGTTACTATTGATTTGTGTTGCTTTATGTTGATGAGCGATTTAGTTTCATCGACAGATTATTGAATCTAGTCATTAAGTCTGCATTGTTGGTTTGATTTACAGGATCCTGAGACTACGGTTAAGGATCTCAGGCCCGCTTAGATCATGATTGGCTTAGATCCAGCCGGGGTCCGGCGGTGCTTACGAAATTTCCCAGCCGGAGTCTTCAGTGTTCTGACGAATTTCAGCAGTACGACATTGCCTGTCTTCCAAGCCAGTATTCACTTTGTGTTGGTAAGAACGGCTCACCCATTGGTACCCTAAAGCTAGTTCTGGAGCAGGATCCTATGGGTACTTCACCAATTCAATTTGCCCCGCCGATCAAGTTTGGCACCGATGGCTGGCGGGCAGTTATTGCAGATGGGTTTACGTTTGAGCGGGTCGCCCATGTGGCTCAGGCGAGTGCTCGGATCCTAAAGCAGACCTATCCCGGTGAAGGAATTGTTGTAGGGTACGATAACCGTTTCTTATCCGAACAGTTTGCCAAACAGGCGGCGGAAGCGGTGGCGGCCTTGGGGATCCCGGCGAACCTCTCAACGGTGTCGGCTCCAACCCCGGCGTTCAGTTGGGCGGCCTATCATCAGAAGGCACACGGCGCGTTGGTGATCACTGCGAGTCATAACCCTCCTCAATATTCTGGGGTTAAAGTCAAAGGCGGTTTTGGTGGATCCATTACGCCCGATATCACGCGTTTAATTGAAGCGGATTTAGCCCAATCAACGGTTGACCCGCCAGTGCCAGATAGTGTGTTAATTTCAATGTTTGATCCTTGGCCCCATTATTGCGACCAACTGCGGCAAAAAGTTGATCTGGATAAGTTGAAACAATCTCCGGCCAAAATCTGGATTGATGCGATGCATGGATCTGCGGGTGGTGGAATGATGAGGGTGTTGGGTGATACGATTCAAGAACTTCGAGGCTATCGGGATCCCTTGTTTGGAGGACTGGCCCCGGAACCGCTCCCTCGGCAACTGGCCCAGTCGATGGATGTGATCAAGATGGCGTCGGATCCTTTGAAGGTGGGTATCGTCTTTGATGGTGATGGAGACCGGATTGCTGCTATTGATGGTCAGGGTCGGTTTCTTAGCCCGCAGATCCTTATTCCGATTCTGTTAGAGCATTTAGCCCAGCGGCGTGGGTTCCAAGGGGAATTGGTGAAGACTGTCAGTGGCTCTAGTTTGTTTGAACTTGTCGCCAAGGATCTAGGGATTCCGGTGACGGAAACGGCAGTTGGATTCAAATACATTGCTGAACGAATGATGCAGACTGAAGTTGTCTTAGGGGGCGAAGAATCGGGAGGCATCGGCTATCCCCATCACATTCCAGAACGAGATGCCATGTTGTCTGCTCTGTACCTGTTAGAAGCGGTGACTGACACAGGCCAAGATCTCACCGATATTTACACAGATATTCAGAAGCGAGTTGGATTTATCTCTGTGTATAACCGTCGCGACCTACATCTCAAGGAGCAGTCCCGCCAAGCAGAACTCCTGCAACAATTGGTTACGAATCCGCCTCAAACGATCCTGTCTATTCCTGTTGCTCAGCATATAACGACCGATGGTCATAAACTCGTTTTGCAAGATGGCAGCTGGTTAATGATTCGAGGTAGTGGGACAGAACCGGTTCTGCGTCTGTACTGTGAGGCTCAGACTGATGATGAAGTGGCGAAGCGATTGGATTGGGCGGAGCAGTGGGCGCTATCGGACTAAGGATCCTGTGAGCTACCCGTTAATTGTGGCAACACGCACTGACCTATTCCTGGGTGACTAGATACGATGGGGTGAGCTTAATTGAGTCGACATGCTTGGTAACGCTGCTTATACGTCTGCTGCTGTTGTTTGTGATTCACAATCGGATCGGGATAGCCCACCTCTTGCCGCTCTCGTAAGGCCCGTTGCGCCCCTTTGGACTCCCCGACTTGTAGCAAGGCTGGTGTCTCTAATCCTGAAAGCTCTGGAACATAGCGTCGAATGTACTCACCCTCTGGATCGAACTTAGCTGCTTGGGTGGCTGGGTTGAAAATTCTTAGCGGTTTAGGATCCGTTCCGACACTGGCGCTCCACTGCCACCCCCCGTTGTTTGCGGATAGATCCCCGTCTACTAGCTGTTGCATAAAATACTGTTCGCCCCAACGCCAGTCAATTAATAGATCCTTTGTTAAAAAACTGGCCACGATCATCCGACACCGGTTGTGCATCCACCCCGTTTGGTTCAACTGTCGCATGGCCGCATCGACCATAGGGTACCCTGTGGATCCTTCGCACCACGCCGCAAATAAGTCTAAATTGTTGTCCCATTCAAAGGTGTTGAACTCTGAGCGATAGGCTGAGGTCTCCAACTGCGGCCATTCTGCTAACACATGTTTGTAGAACTCACGCCAAGCGAGTTCCTGCCGCCACGTGGTTAAACTGGCCTCAGCTTCATCACTACGAATATCGGGCTCAACGTCGACTGTGGTCTGCCACACCTGCCGGATCCCAACGGTTCCCCATCGCAAGTGTGGACTTAGGGCAGAGGTCCCGGATATGGCTGGTGTATTCCGGTGTTCATCGTAGGCAAAAACGGATCCGTCGAAACAGAATTGACCTAATACTTCCAGAGCCGCGGCTTCTCCCGCTAAAGGGAGATCTTGAATGACACTGAACCCTAACTCTTTGACACTAGGGATCCCGATTGACTCTAGTTTGGGTCCGTGAAGATGGTTTGGAGCCGGTAACGGTAAGGGTTTTGTATGGGTAATCCAGTTCCGCCAGAACGGGGTATAGACGGAATAAATGTCTCCGCCTTGCGTTAAAATCTCACCATGTCCGTGCAACAACATGTCTTGATGGGTTACAACAGCTACTCCATCTGCCTTCAATGCCTCTTCAACGTGTCGATCTCGTTCAATGGCGTAGGGTTCAACATCCTGATTCCACATGACTGTCTCAGCCCCAGACTCACGGCACAGTTGCGGTAATACCTCCACCGGATCCCCTTGGCGCACGATGAAGGATCCTCCCAGTTGCGTGTAGCGATCCTGTAATGTCTGCAGGGAGTTGACCATAAAGCTGACCCGGGCGGCGGCAGTATCCGGTCGGGACAGGATCCTGGGGTCGATGATGAATACCGGGATCACGTCTCCCCCGCGTTGGACAGCGTCATGCAGGGCCATGTTGTCATGAACTCGCAAGTCACGGCGGTGCCAAACCAGAATGGGAGTCGTCATGATGTGGTAACCCTGCAACGCAAATAGGACATCCAGTGTGCCCCAAAACCGGATCCGGTTCAACTAGATCCGATTCAATCTGGTCTCAGGGGCTAATTGAAAGAGTCAGACGAGGGGGTTAGGGATTACACTGGTGCTCAGGTTAGCTCGGGGCAGAAATGGCGCGGGATCTGGTATTCATAAGCTATAGCCGTAAGGATCGTGAGTGGGTGGAGCGGCTGAGGCTAGTGTTGGCTCCTCTGATCACCCATGGGTTAGAGGTATGGGATGATAGCCAGATTGATCCGGGGGCGTTTGCGGCCCCACCAGTTGAGTTTGGGGAGGATGGTTGGGGGTCTGAAGGGGGGAACCGAGCCTCGGCTTGGGGGCTTAAAGGGTGATGGGTCTGGGATGATGAGATGCCTGGGGGTAAAGCAAGATGGGTTTGGCATCCTGATAAGGGGGATCTTTGAAATCAAACCTGCGCCAGAGGCATCAGTTCAGCAGGCTTAAATCATCGGTGACCACACTCTCAGTAACTCTCAGTCTAGATAAAGCAAAACGCCCCCCGAAGGAGGCGCTCGTCTAACCTAAGCTAGGTCAGCAGGTCATGGCTTACGCTTCGAT
>CAYUEE010000125.1:0-13186 GCA_964443615.1 uncultured bacterium
AATGGCGCCTTTTACGTATCGGGTTTGGGGTGGGTTGGGGTTGGGGTAGACGATGACATCCGTGGGGGCTTCCAGGCCGATCCGTTTTTGAAAAAGCTCGAAAGGGAAGGAGGATCCGACTAAGAACCCATCTAACCGCCAGACCCCTCGCTGCGGAAAGATGTAGTCGTAGGTCGCCTGTTGAGTAGAGTGCGGGGCTACCCTGAGGAAAAAAACAAAGGGCCATTGGGGTAACGTCAAATCACGCACTTGATCCCACACCACAATTGAGAAACACGGGATCCGTTGCTTTTGATTCTCTAGAGATAGGGTGATACGGGTGGGCTGTCTGGCGAAAATGCGGGTGGGGAGGTGACGATGCACTCGGATCTGGGTCAGCATCAACTCCGGTAAAATACTACTGATCCCGATGAGACTTAGCATCATCCCGAACAGGAGGTAGAGGGGGTTATTGCCGGTATTGAAGGCTGCGATACTCACCAGCAGAGCAATCCCCACAAACCGTTTGCCGACGCTGGTGTAATAGGGCACTCTAAATCGACGACGCGGGGCGGATCCATCGGGCAGAGGAGTACGGGGGCTGGAACGAGCAGACGAATCGAGAATGGCTGACTTCACCCAGTTGATCAATGACCCAATCACGGAGACCCCCAACGCTTGATGTGATCCTGACGACGCCGATGCGGCTAATACTCAGCTCCAGTATAGGAGAGAGACTTGAACCCTGAGAGTGAAATAGTCAGTCCGGATCCAGCTGTCCTAGCACTAGTTATCAATTATGGATCCCTCATGGCTAGACGTTGAGCACAGGATCCTATGCTTTGATCGCTGTAGGCTGAAGCTTGAACCGGGGTAGCCAGGTAAATTTTGTCGATAGATAAAGAGTGAGCACAGGATCCTATGCCTTGATCGTGGGATCCCAGAGCTTGAGCACCTGTACAAAGACTAACCTTGTGTGCGCAAAGACCAGGATCATGTGCGCAAAGACCAGGATCATGTGCGCAAAGACCAGGATCACGTGCGCAAAGACCAGGATCACGTGCGCAAAGACCAGGATCATGTGCGCAAAGACCAGGATCACGTGCGCAAACTCTAGGATCACCTGTACAAAGACCAGGATCACCTGCGCAAACTTCAGGATCATGTGCAAGGAGATCTGGATCCTCGGCAAAAATTTCAGTCAATGATGAGAAGCTAGACGCTAGGGGCACTCGGAGTTACATGACTACTGCAGCGGAACCCGATCTTTGTTACTTCAAAGTTGAAAGATCAAACGTCTAAACCACTGATCTAACCATGACGTGCTATTGTGGATTTTGCCATTTTTGACAGTGTGCACAGACCCACAGCTGGGCAGGGAGATGGTAGTGTTGGTAGTGAATGAGACATTAGCAACAGCAGGACTGTCTTCCTTATCCTTACAGGATCCGACTTGACACCCTCTAAACTGGCACACTGAGCTTCCCAGGATCCGGACGCACCTTTATAGTCAACCTATGTCCTGATGTCTCAACCCCTATGCCCTTTCAATCTGTCCAACCCCCTCTACCGTTTCTCGCCCCGCAATTTAAGCCTTGGATCCTAAAACCCTTACAATGGCTCTCCCCACTGTGGCTCCGCTGGCAACGGGATGTCACCCATATTGAAGTTCACAATATTGAACAGCTAGCCCATAGCTATGATGCCTTTTATCAAGGTAAATCTCGCTTAATCATCGCTTTCCGCCACCCCACAATCGATGATCCAGTGTGTTTGATGCATTTGCTCGGCCAAGAATTACCCCGGTGCGCCCGTCGGTTGCAGTTGAATCGCTCTCGTCAGTATCATGCACACTTCATCTACGATCGCGGACTGCCAGTCTGGCTAGGATCCTTGGCAAAATGGATATTGCCCCGCTTGGGAGCCTCTCCTATTCATCGCGGCAAATTAGATCGAGTGGGGCTACGGACAGCCCGAGAGCTGCTATTGAACGGGCAATTTCCCCTCGCCATCGCACCAGAGGGAACGATTAATGGACACAATCAAATCTTGAACCCGCTGGAACCAGGCACGGCGCAACTAGCCTTTTGGGGACTCGAAGATATCCAGAAGGCTGGGCAGGATCAAGAGGTTGCCATTCTTCCCATTGGTTTGCGCTATCACTACAGCGACAGTGCCCTCCCTCATATTCAAACACTGATTGAAGACTTGAACCAAATGGCTGGCTATCCGGATCCGACTACCACCGATTCCACACCCACAGCAGGCCAACTCTACATCCGTCTATTGAAGTTATCGGCTCATCTCCTCCACACAACTGAAGATTTTTATCGTGAGTACTACGGCTCTGACATTCCGCAGGATCCTATTGATATCCTGGTGGAGCCGTCCTCTGACTCATCGGTTGAGACCCTCCTCGATCAGCTACTCCCGCGACTGCGCCGCCTGCTAGACATTGCGTTAACCGTCTCAGAACAACGACTGTATCTCAAACCCCGCGACACCCTAGTGGACCGGCGGCATGCCATTGAACAAGCCGGCTGGGATCGAGTCTTCCGGTCTGACATTGAAGATATTGACGCGTTAGCACCTGCTCAGCGAGGGTTGGCAGACCATCTCGCTCACGAAGCCTTTCTCTTGATGTGGCATATGCGACTAGTCGAAACCTTCATCGGCATTGCGGGACAAACCATCGGCACTCGACCTCTCCTCGACCGCCTAGCGGAAACAACCCTCCAAATTTGGAGATTACTCCTGCGGATGCAAAATCAGGATCCGTTGAGCGTTCGTCCCCCCTACCTTGGCCCTCGTGACGCTCACATCACCGTGGGTCATCCTATTTTGTTACGTCATCAGTGGGAGGCCTATCAATCCAGTCGACGTCAAGCGGTGGCCGCCCTCACCCAGGATCTACAGAAGGGGCTTGAGGCAGTCATGTCGGTTACCTCTGTGTCCAGTGGGGTGTCCAGTGGGGTATCCAGCGCGGTGTCCAGTGGGGTGTGAGTGGGCCTAACGGATCCTATCTGTTCCGCCTCACGAAAAGGTTCAGGATCCGACATATGATTGATTTAGTGCACTTGACCGCCCGCATCCCAAGGTAAGCCCAGTGTTAAGCCATCCCTCCACGCTCCAGAATCGTGCTCAATGGATCCTGATCCTCATCCTGGGACTGTTGCTGGCGCTGATCGGCTATGGGATTGTGTTGCAAAATGGGAGTCTGTACTCACCGGATGTCGAGGATCACTTTGTGCCGCAGACTATGGGGGCTGTGGTTGGTGAGGAGGGTGTCACGTTCCGGGTATGGGCTCCCCACGCTCAGGCCGTTTATGTGGAAGGAACGTTCAACAATTGGTCACCAACAGCCCATCCGTTGAAACGGGATGCCCAGGATAACTGGTCCGCTACGATTCCACAGGCTCAGAGTGGGGATCGTTATAAGTACTTGATCGTGAATGAAACTACAGGTAAAACGTATCGGCGAATCGATCCTTACGCACGGTCTGTCACCAATTCTGTAGGGACGGTGATTATTGAGGATCCTGTCTTTGATTGGGGCCCCTCTACTGCATTTGAACCGCCGCCTTTGAATAAGATGGTGATCTATGAAATCCATGTCGGCACGTTTGTGGATGAACCCGGTGGACGGCCTGGAACCTTTACAACAGCACTGCAAAAGCTCGACTACCTCAAAGATCTTGGGATCAATACGTTAAAGATACTCCCCGTAGGCGAATTTGCCGGAGACTATTCATGGGGCTACAACCCCTCCCATATTTTTGCGGTTGAAGAGGCGTATGGGGGGCCTCAGGCCTTCAAAGCCTTTGTTAAAGCCGCTCATGACCGGGGGCTGGCGGTGATTCTCGATACCGTCTACAACCATCTGGGTCCCACAGATCTAGACCTGTGGCAATTTGATGGTTGGAGTCCTCACTGGAATACCGGCGGCATCTACTTCTACAACAACTGGCGGGCTCGTACCCAGTGGGCCCATACTCGTCCAAACTTTGCCCTTCCTCATGTTCGCCAATACTTCAAAGATAATGTTCGACTGTGGTTTGACGACTTCCATGTGGATGGGTTGCGCTGGGATTCGACAGTGAATATGCGGACGGTGGACAATGGGCGGGGGGCAATCTTACCAGATGGAATTTCCTTGATGCAGGAGATTAACGACATTAGCCACAGCTATACTCCCCCCAAGATCATGGTGGCCGAGGATCACCGCGACAATGCTTGGATCACGCAAGAGACAGGTACAGGGGGCATTGGCTTTGATACGCAATGGGATCCTAAGTTTGTCCATACCATCCGTGACGCCATCATTCCCGCCAGTGATGCCGATCGCAGTATGCAGAAGGTGAAATGGTCAATTGCTCGGCGTTATGGCCCAGATGTATTTGAACGGGTGATTTATACCGAGTCCCACGATGAAGTGGCTAACGGATCCGCCCGCGTCCCCGAACAAATTTGGCTCAACCATCCAGAGAGTTGGGAGTCGCAGAAACGCTCCACCATGGGCTCAGCCATTGTGTGGACGGCACCTGGAATTCCGATGATGTTTCAAGGGCAAGAGTTTCTTGAGGATCGCTGGTTTCGCGATGTGGATCCGTTGGAATGGTGGCGGCTAGAGGCGTATCACGGGATCCATGATCTCTACCGGGATTTGATCCATCTGAGAACGAATGCAACGGGGGTCACACGGGGCTTAACTGGCTATAACCTCACCGTTCACCACGTGGATAATGCCAACAAGATTGTGGCCTATCACCGGTGGGATCAGGGCGGTCCATGGGATGATGTGATTACAGTCGTGAATATGACCCGCCAGCCGTGGACTAATTACGACATTGGATTCCCCCGTAGCGGCACCTGGCATGTTCGGTTCAACAGTGATTGGGAGGGGTACAGTCCTGACTTCGGTAATCACCCCAGTCCTGATGTGGAGGCGGTGGCAGGGGCGTTAGATGGGATGGGGTATCACGGATCCGTTAGCATCGGTCCTTGGTCGGCACTGATTCTGTCACAGGATCCTGAGTGAGTGGAACCGCTGGAAAGGGGTTTTAGGCCGATGGCTCTCAATGGATGGGGCGAGTAGTCATCAGCCGGGGTGTGAACTAGGAGTCGGTCTCCACAGGCGTGATCTGAATTAAGTGCCTAACCTTAAACAACATGCCGTGAGTTGTGGGAGTGTCGATCCGTTCTACTTCAGCACCGATCTTCCCTAGGCCAAGGCACTTCAGGGTTGCACCTTGATCCTTAGGATTACCAATCGCACTACGAACCTGCTTAACCCGTACCGGCTTATTCGTGGGTTGACCTATCGAGGGCAGTTCCGCAATGGGAGAGCGGTTACGTTTTCTCTGTTTGATCTTGTCATGCCAGCGCATAGCGTTCTCGTTTTTAACCACAGCCTTCCTAGGGTAGACCAACTTCTTCAGCACGGCAATTATTATCTGGCCACGAACTCTAACAACTAACTCAAGGATCCAAATCGATGAGCCGGATCTGGTTGTCCTCCTGTGCCGAAATCACTAACCGACCATCTTCAAGAAAGGGCAGAATATCGGAAAATTCCCCCTCAAAGCTTGCAAGCTGCTGACCCTCCAAGTCCCATAGGATCGTGTCCGCGCCATTTGTAGTAACGAGTCTCTGCTGATCTGGGGTCACCTCAGCATAGTTTGTAACCAGGCCAACATCTTCTCCTGTCTCAAGCCGTGCTAGTTCAGTTCCCGTGAAGTCTCGGATGATCATCTCGTTGCCCCCTTCCGACCGGGTCAGCACACGTCCATTGGGTAACAACTCCAGGAAAAACTCATCTAGACTCACCGGATCCGAACTCACTGATTCCCACAGCAGCACCTGTTCTGTCCCATCATCCGTAAACCGAGTGGAGACAATCTGACCCTCGGCACTCATGGCTTGAGCATCGCCCTCAACTCTCAGCTCCTCCCCTTGAAGCGTCACAATCTTTTCCTCCCCTTCAACGAAGAACGCATCTTCAGGAGGTGGCTCCTCAAAAGTTGAGATCGAAAACGCTGTGTCAGAAATGAAATAGTTAAAGTCTCCCTCGACCTCTAAGAGTTGCTCGCCTTCTAGATCCCAAACTTGGGCTGCAGCAGGTGGGTTGCGCTCCTCAAAGGTTTCAGACACATATGTCACTAGATGGTGCTGATCTGGGCTAAAGCTATAACCGACAAAGACTTGAATGCCAAAGGCTTCGATTCGATGCAACTCCTCCCCTTGGTCATTCCACAACACCAAGATCTCTTTATCATCATCAGACAGCCGCCCAGGTTCAGCCGGTACCACAGATTCAGTGATCCAGAGTTTGAAATTTTCACTAACCCCGGTCACGGGTCCGGCAAACTGAGCGATCTCTTGGCTGTCGGCATCCACTAGATGGGTGGTGTCAGTGTCCTCAACATATAACGCAACGGATCCGTCTGGCCCAAAGCTAACAAAGGATCCTTCAAAATCGACCGATATCTTCTCATGGTTAGGATCCCAGAGTTGAAAATCTTTAATTGAGGAGGCTAGACCTCGGGGCTCATCCGAGAGCTTGGTCACCGTTCGGCCATCAGGAGCCAACAAGATTATTTCACCCTCTAGAGCTGCTAACTCCTCGGCATTAGGGTTGCGGAGATAGGTGATGTTTTCGTTATAGGCATAGGTATAAAACTGGCCACTAGGCAGTGAGGCAAAAATCCCACCCTCAACGTCAGGATCCACACTGACTTCTTGATCCGGGCTTTCAGCTTGAGCTTGGACCTGAGTAGAGCCCTGAGTCTCTTGAACAGGATCCTGATTGGTCGTCCTTTGTTGCTGTGTATCTCCACATCCACTACCCAGAGGCATCACTAGCAGTGTCAAGGCTAAAACCCCTGCGGAGCCAGCACGGATCCCTATTTCTGACACTAACATCCTTCTGCCCTCGTTATTAATGGCAATACAATTCGTTGAACTATCCATCACTCGGATCCATCAGGACGACCGGCCTCTGTCCCACGCAGAGTGCATGACCAACGGTTCAATTTCACGGGTGATGTCATCACTGCGATAGCTATCGATGGGATTATCGTCGTAGTCAGGTAAGTAAACTTGTACTAAGTCACTGTACCCATTAGCATGTGTAGAATAGTATAGCATGTGTAAAATAGTAGTCTTCACGCTTAGCCCTCAAGTCAATGCTAGTCGCGTGCCTGTGCAACGGTGTGGGGTAGCTGCATCAAGCGTGTCCAAAATAGCACAGGGCTTGCCGTTGAGGGGTTGCCGTCTTCTGGTCTAGTTGAATGAGATTTTGCGCATAGATTATGTAATATCTAAACCAACTGTATGAAAACCGAGAGTGAGGACTCAAAGGCTATGAGCGACTGCTCTCGATGATGGCTTGCAGGATCTCAACTGCTCCCTGTAACTTCAACTTTTCTGCTAATTCAATACCGATGGTTTCCGGATCCTGCCAATGCCCCACCTGTTCATCCCGGATCAAGTGCTGACCGTCCAGACTCGCCACCATCCCAATTAACGTTAACTGGTCACCGTCAATAACACTGTGAACTCCGATAGGCACTTGACAGCCGCCTTCTAAAGTTCGTAACAAAGATCGTTCTGCTAGACAGCGGGCTTGAGTGGGCTCATGCGTTAAGGGCTGCAATAGCTCCAGAATCACCGGATCCTCAGCTCGACATTCAATACCCAACGCGCCCTGACCGACAGCGTAAAGCGAAACACTAGGATCGATGACTTGATGGATCCGGTCTGCCATCCCTAATCGCTCTAAACCGGCTACCGCTAGGATCAACGCATCGTAGTCCCCTTGATCCAGTTTGGCCAGACGGGTGTTGAGATTCCCACGGACATCTTTGAAGGCCAGATGAGGGAAGGCGTGGCGGAGTTGGGCAAGACGGCGCAGGGAGGAGGTGCCAATCACGGATCCTTCTGGCAGGGTTTCCAATTGATACTCTTTTTTACTCTCATGCATAACCAGAGCATCCATAGGATTTTCGCGGGCGGTGATGGATCCTAAAGTCAAGCCATCGGGTAAGCGGGTGGGGACGTCTTTGAGACTGTGGACGGCAAGGTCAATTTTGCGGTCTAACAATCCCAGTTCCAGTTCTTTAGTGAAGAGACCTTTGTCACCAATTTTAGAGAGGGCTACGTCTAGGATGATGTCCCCCTGGGTAGACATGGTTTCGATATCGAATTGCCAGTCGGGGTAGTGTTGCTGCAGTTGCCCCTGTACCCAGTGGGTCTGCACCATGGCGAGATTGCTTTTCCGGGATCCGAGACAGACACGCTGAGCGGTAGCGGCGGAGTCGGAGGGTGGTGCTGAGCTGGTCATAGCTTAGGATCCCAAAACAGTGCCCTTCACACTAACTTACGGATGGGATCCTGTGTTGAGGTCTGTGAGAAACTGTTACATCTGCTCCAACAGAACAGATCACAGAGATCACAAAACAGATCATATAGTTGCTCATAATCCATCGGTACCGATTGGCTGGTCACCACCAAGGTGCTGGTGACCAGCGGATGGATCCAACACAGTGATTGAATGCTTTATTTGGCTTCCATCCAGTTCTGACCGGCTCGGATATCAACCGTTAGGGGCACAGAGAGTTCCAAGGATCCTTCCATCTCCTGCCGGATAATCGGTTCTAGCTGCTCCCATTCTGATGGATCCACTTCAAACACCAGCTCATCGTGAACTTGCAACAGCAAGCGTGATGTGAACGAGGCTAGCCGGTGGTGCAGGTTGACCATGGCGATTTTGATAATGTCGGAGGCGGATCCTTGGATGGGGGCATTGACAGCGGCGCGGAGTTCGGCCTGCTTACGGTAGCCGGTGAGACGATTGAGGTGAGGGAAGTAGCGACGGCGGCCTAGGAGGGTTTCCACATAGCCTTGCTCTTGTACTTGCGTTTCGGTGGATTGCATAAAGTCAAAGATTTTGGCGTATTGGGTGTTGAACTGTTGAATAAATCGCCGGGCTTCCGCATTGGAAACCCCTGTGGCTCGGGCAAAGCGTTGGGCACCCATACCGTAGATGACGCCGTAGTTAATGGTTTTGGCCAGCCGCCGTTCGTCTGAGGTTACCTCGGACTTACCCAGCAGCAGTTTGGCCGTGAGGGAGTGGACATCTTCGCCGGCTTTAAACCCTTCAATCAGTTGAGTCTCTTGGCTGAGGTGAGCCAGGATCCGTAATTCAATTTGAGAATAGTCAGCGGCAACCAGTAGCCAACCGTCTTGGGGAATGAACGCGCGACGGATCCGACGGCTGAACTCGGTGCGGATGGGAATGTTTTGCAGGTTAGGATCCGATGAACTGAGACGGCCGGTGGCGGTGACAGTTTGGTTAAAGCTGGTGTGGACCCGATTACTACTAGGGTGAACCAATTGCGGAAGGGCGTCGACGTAGGTGGATTTCAGCTTGGAGAGAGTGCGGTGGCTGAGGATGGTTGCGACGAGGGGATGGTCCCCTTCTAGTTTGTCCAGGACGGCGGCATCGGTTGAATAGGTTCCACTTTTGTTCTTCCGGGTCTTCTTCTTCGAGAGGCCGAGCTTCTCAAACAGGATCACCCCCAACTGTTTCGGGGAACTGAGGTTAAAGGTTTCACCCGCTTGCTCATAGGCTTTAGTTTCAATCTCGGTTAGTTCTTTGTGTAAAGAGGCAGAGAACTCTTGCAAAAAGGGAGTGTCCACCCGGATGCCGATCCATTCCATGTCTTCAAGGATCAAGGCCAGTGGCATCTCGATGGTTTCAAATAAGGCCCACAGTTTGGGTATTGCTTTGAGTTTCTCCGTGAGGATGGGCACGAGTTGATGGGCACAGTAGGCATCGGCTCCACAGTAGACCGCCACCTGCGCAATGGAGATATCAGCAATGGATCCTTTTTTGCCGACCAATTGGTCGTAGCTCTGGGTGGGCAGATTGAGATATTCACCGGCTAGATCACTGAGTTTATGGCTTTGTTCAGGGTTCAAAACGTAACTGGCCAACATCGGATCGAAGGTGACGCCCTGCATCCGGATCCCATGCGCCCGGAAGATACTGAGATCGAACTTGCCGTTTTGCATCGTTTTAGGATGCTGAGGATCCTGCCAGTGCTCTTGTAACGCGGCTTTGACGGGCTCCCATCCCAGCGAGGCTTCTGATGTGTGCGCAATGGGGATATAGGCGATATCGTGGGGAGACCAGCAGCAACCAATGCCCACCAGTTCGGCATCACGGGGGTTCAAGCTCGTGGTTTCTGTGTCCCAACCTACAATGTCTGATGTTTCAGTTAGTGTTTGAACAAGGGCGTTTAGCTTTTCGATGGAGTCAATGATTTGAACCGGTGGGACTGTTGCGATGGGAACGGAGGCGAAATCAAACCAGAGAGCCTCTTCTTCATTCTCCAACTGGGTTGGTTCAATGTAATCAAGATTGATATCGGCCTTGGCCTGTTCGACGAGCGGCGAGCCCCCCAGTGCGGTCTGGATCCGATTGAAGCGGTTGATCATACTCTGGAATTCCAGCTTTTGCAGCAAGGGCACCAGATCCTGGTGATCGAAGCCGGTTAACTTCATCGGCTCCCACTCAAACGCCATCGGGATATCGAGATGAATTTGGGCCATGTACTGGGAATGTTTGGCATCGGCGGATCCTTCTTCCAACCGTTTTTTCATCGCTCCTTTGAGATCATTGATGTGGGCGTAGATCTGATCAAGGGTTTCAAATTGGGTTAAGAGTTCCACCGCCCGTTTTTGACCGATTCCTTTGACGCCGGGAATGTTGTCAGAAGAGTCCCCACACAACGCTTTGTAGTCCACCACTTGCCAGGGCCAGACGCCGAGTTTTTCTTTAACTTGATCCGCATCATAGGTGGCAATGCGATCTTTGCTATTCAAATGCAGGATCCGGACCCTCTCGGTCTGATCAATTAATTGAAACAAGTCTTGGTCGCCGCTGAGGATCCTAACCTTGAAATCCTCGGGAGCCTTAACCGAAATAGTCCCTAGAATATCGTCTGCTTCATACCCGGGAGCCATTAAAATGGGGATCCTGAGGGCTTGGAGGAGATCTTTGAGGTTTTCAACATCTTGACTAAATTCGGGCGGTGTTTCGGGACGACCGGCTTTGTACGTGTCATCCGCTTCGTGGCGAAAGGTGGGTTGGCGGGTATCGAAGGCCACGGCCACATGGGTGGGTTTCTCCTTGTCCAACACATCCACCAGTGACTTGATGAAGCCATAGCAAACGCTGGTGGGGATCCCAGTAGATGTGCGTAACCCGCCCTCCCGACTGTAGTAGAAGGCATAGAAGGACCGATAGGCCAGGGAATGACCATCGATTAGCAAGAGGGTTTGTGATGCTGGTTTAGCTGCTTGTGCCGTGGATTGTGTCGATGTCGTTGCCAAGGCCCACCCCCATGATGATCGTTCATCTAGAGTAGCGAATATCTAAAGACCAGGAGCCACGGTGAGCTCTAACTATCTGCTAAACAGCTACCGGCGTCAGCGTCTCAACCGTTGGCATCACCCATTCATCCGGATCCTGACTCAATACTGGCTTGATCCCTTGCGATAACTGATGGATCCCCCAAATATCCTGAGTGTGCACGGATCCGAACCCTGCTGCTCCCATCCAGGCGTCCACACTACTACTCGTGGCATAGGCTTGGATGTAGGGTTCTTCAAAAATAGTCATCAGCCATTCCGTTTGCTGTAACATCTTCTGATTTCCATCCAGGATCAGGACCATCCCCCCGGCCTTCAACAATCGATGTGCCTCCATCAACACCCGTCTTGAAATGGCTGGTGGGAGTTCATGGCAGAGCAATGACGCTGTTACGATGTCAAAGGATCCTTCCATCAACCCCGTCCGTTCCGCATCGCCATGGATCCATTGCACGGGTAATCCTAGCTGGTGTGATTTTCGCTCAGCCACCACCAACATGTACGGTGAGAGATCGAGTCCGATAACGTCAGCGTCAGGATACGCTTCTTTCAAAAGGACTGTCGTGGATCCGGTGCCACAGCCCAAGTCCAGGATCCGGCGAGGCTGCAAACCCTCAGGAATTGCTTCAATCACGTGTTGACGGATCCATGTTTCATGAGGAGGGACGGCGTAGCGGGTGATGGGATCATAGGACGTGGCTGCATCCACAGTCAGATACCCGCCTTCAATGCCATGGAATCGTCCGTTTAGATAGTAGTCAGGATAGGTCAGCGTGGGGTTCTCCAGCGTGCGAACAGCAGTAGGCCAATCAATAGACTCACGGAAGGCAGCAATATCGGAGTAATCCACAAACAGCCCGAGAATAGGGGCCAGGTATTTTTCAAATAAGGTGTCTTGAGAGCGAGTAGTCATAGGTCTTGCAACAAAACAGATCAAATTAGGCGCGTTAATTCTGGCATATCTTCCGCTGCAATGAGTATTCATCGCTAGGGATCCTTGATACCGACGGATCCTTGATGCCGACGGATCCTTGATACCGACGGATCCGGGTGGGGCACCCATGCAATGGTCGGGACTTGAAAACATGACTGTCGATGACACCGGGTTGGGCTCAGGGTCTTTAGGATTCGAGGATCCTTATTGAGGCTTGGTCATTCGTCATCGCTGCTCAATCAATCCGTAGCCACATCTCACCAATCTGCAGTTATACTCCAACCTTTGTCAGCGATATATGTGTTAGCCTCTATGAAGGCTTTCAGTTAAACGTTAATCCCTCCTGTCAATACCGGCTCTAGCAACAATGTCATATCCATCTAAACCCTCTGCGGAGTCCTGCGTCACGACCTTCGATGAGTTTGTGCAGTTGGCGGATTATTCTCTGGTGGATACCTTAAGTGCCGACCCTGACGCCACCGTCAATGGTGATAATCGCTGTGTCCGGCAGGTTTTTTCAGGTCACTTCGTCCCTGTGACTCCCACACCGCTTCCAGAAGCAGAATATGTCGCCCATAGCCACACTTTCTTTAAGGAGCTTGGGTTGAGCGATGAGCTGGCGTTGGATGGAAAGTTTCGCCAGGTATTTTCGGGTGATCTCTCTGCTGCCTATGATCCGATGCGACAGGTTGGCTGGGCGACGGGTTATGCCCTGTCGATCTATGGCACCGAATATATCCGAAATTGTCCATTCGGTACGGGGAATGGGTATGGCGATGGTCGGGCGATATCTATATTTGAAGGAATCATCAATGGCCAGCGCTGGGAAATGCAATT